>NZ_JBSHNE010000022.1:0-104998 GCF_053646035.1 Streptomyces sp. NPDC055287
TGCCCTCACCCGCACCAGCCACTTCGCAGCGCTGTGCCCCGCCGAGCTGACGCTCGGCGGGGCACAGCAAGGGCCGAATTAACCAACAGCGTCCGCACCGTCGGACGGGCCCCTTTCCATGCCCCTGTTTCGGCCCGCTCGTCTCGCCCCGCTCCACGCGCTCGGCCGATAACCGCTCTATGCAGGTCCGGCCGCACTGCCTACAGTCCGAAGGGTTCCGGCGCTTCGAGCACCGGTCGGAACCGCTTGAATGTTTGACATGCTCACGTCAGCTCTTGTGTCGGCTCAGTTCCACGCACGACAGCCAGTTCCTTCGGTTGGACCCCCCAAGTTCGTCCGACGACCGATCGGAGCACCATGCCCAGACACCGAACGATGCTCGCCGGCGGTGCGGCCGCCACGCTGCTCGCCTCCGCCCTGTTCGCACACAACGCGACAGCGGCGGCGACCCACAAAATCGTCATCCCGCCCGACAAGATCGTCATCGAGGTCGCGACCGTCAACGGGTCGGGCTGCCGGCAGGGAACGGCGGCAGTCGCCGTTTCCCCGGACAACACGGCCTTCACCGTCACGTACAGCGACTACCTCGCCCAAGTCGGCGTGGGCGCGAAGCCGACCGACTTCCGCAAGAACTGCCAGCTCAACCTGATCGTGCACGTCCCGCACGGCTTCACCTACGCGGTGGCCAGCGCCGACTACCGGGGCTACGCCCGTCTCCAGCCGGGCGCGAGCGCCGTCCAGAAGGCGTCGTACTACTTCCAGGGCTCGCCCGACACCGCGTCCAGGTCCCACCCGTACAACGGGCCGTACGACAACAACTGGCAGGCCACCGACGAGACCGACTGGGGCCAGCTGGTATGGGCGCCCTGCGGGGTGAAGCGGAACTTCAACATCAACACCGAGCTGCGGGTCAGCGCGGGCACCTCCGACCCGTCGAAGACGAACAGCTTCATCGCCATGGACTCGACGGACGGCGACATCAAGACCATCTACCGGCTGGCCTGGAAGGAGTGCCCGGCCTAACCACGACCGGGTGGGCCCGCACCCCCTCCCGGGCCCACCCCCCAAACCCCCTGCTCAGCCGGTCACCCACCCACCGGCTGAGCGGCTCAGCCGGTCACCGACTCACCGGCTCAGCCCTTGGAACCGCCGCACCGCCAGCGGCAGGAACACCGCTGTGATCACCAGCGGCCAGACCACCGCCATCAGCACCGCGTTCTCCTCGATCCACGAGCCGCCGCTCACCGGCTGGCCGAACAGTTCGCGGGTCGCCGTGACCGTCGACGAGACGGGATTCCAGGCCGCGACCGGCCCCAGCCAGCTCGGCATCAGGGACGGCGCGACGAAGATGCTGGAGATCATCGTCAGCGGGAAGGCCACCGCGTAGAGCCCGCCGGCCGCCTCCGCGTTGGGTACGAGCAGCCCGAGCCACACCCCGACCCAGATCAGGCTGAAGCGCAACAGCAGAAGCAGCCCGAAGGCCCCCACCGCGGCGGGCGCGCCGCCCTCGGCCTCCCAGCCGATAAGGAGGGCCGTCACCGCGAGGATCGTCAACTCGGCGCAGGCGACCAGCAGATCGGACACTCCCCGCCCGGACGCCACCGCCGACGGGGCCATCGGCATGGAACGGAAACGGTCGATGACTCCCTTCGTGGAGTCGGTGACCACGGCCATCGCCGTGTTCATGAACCCGAAGGCCATGGTCGAGGCGAACATGCCGGGCATCAGGAACTCCCGGTAGTCCCCGCTCCCGGGCACCGCCATCGCCTCGCCGAAGACGAACCCGTACAGCAGCACGGAGACGATCGGGAAGCCGAGCTGCCAGACGATGGCGACGGGCTGGCGCTGGTAGTGGGTGAGCGTGCGCCGCGTGACGTTCCAGCAGTCCGCCAGCGCCCAGTAGAGCCGCCGCACGGGTCCCGTCGCGGTCACGTCCGCGATGCCCACGGAGTCCGCGGTACTCAAAGTGTCCACGGTGCCCGCAGAGTCCGCAGTACTCAAAGTGTCCACGGTGCCCGCAGAGTCCACAGTGCTCATGCCGCTGCCTCCAGTTCCGCGCGGTGTCCGGTCAGGCGCAGGAATACGTCGTCGAGACTCGGCCTGCGCAGTCCGATGTCCTCCACCGCGATCCCCTCGTCCTGCAACGTCCGCGCCACCTCTGTCAGGGCCGCGACCCTGTCGTCGACCTGCGCGTGCACCCGCAGGGCCGCCTCGTCCGTCTCCGGTTCGGCTTCCGAGACGCGGGAGATCACCTTGGCCACCACCGCGAGATCCGCCGCGCTCCCGACCACGACCTCGATACGGTCGCCGCCGACCCGGTTCTTCAGGCCGTCCGGGGTGTCGGCGGCGATGGCGCGCCCCCGGTCGATGACGGTGATGCTCGAGGCGAGCTTGTCCGCCTCCTCCAGGTACTGGGTCGTCAGCAGTACGGTCGTACCGCCGGCCACCAAGGCCCGTACCGCGTCCCACACTTCGCCCCGCCCACGCGGATCCAGCCCGGTCGTCGGCTCGTCGAGGAAGAGCACGCGCGGGGCGAGGATCATCGACGCGGCGAGGTCGAGCCGGCGCCGCATCCCTCCGCTGTAGGCGCTCACGCCCTTGTCACCGGCCTCCACCAGGTCGAACTGCTCCAGGAGTTCACCGGCCCGCACCTTGGCCCGCTTGCCGCCGAGGTGGAAGAGGCGGCCGAACATTTCGAGGTTCTGCCGCCCGGTCAGCACCTCGTCGACCGCCGCGTACTGGCCGGCGAGACCGATCCGGCTGCGTACGAGCCGGGGATCGCGGGCCACGTCCACTCCCGCGACCTCCGCCCGGCCGCCGTCGAACTTGAGCAACGTGGCCAGGACGCGCACGGCGGTCGTCTTGCCCGCGCCGTTGGGGCCGAGCAGACCGTGGACGGTGCCGGCGCGGACGGCGAGGTCGAAGCCGTCGAGGGCGAGCTTCTCGGCACCGCCCCTGCCTCCCTCGGCGCCCTTGCCCCCTTTCGCGCCCTTCTCGGCGTACCGCTTCTGGATTCCTTCCGCCCGCACGGCGTAATCGGTGGCACTCACAAAGGGCTCCCTTCCCACTCACGACGAAACTGAGTACAGCGTACCCGAATGAGAGTACACCGTACTCAGTTTCCGACGGGAGATTTAAGGTGAGCCCATGAAGAAGACGACCGGGACCGGCGGAGCAGGCGGCACGAGCGGCTCTGGGAGCGGCGCCACGAGCGGCGCCGGCGACATCAGCCGCAGCCTCGAACTGCTGTGGGGCACGGGCGACCGCCCCAGCCGCGGCCCCAAGCCCGGCCTCACACTCGACCGCATCGTTGCCGCCGCCGTCGCGATCGCGGACGCCGAGGGCATCGACGCGGTCTCGATGCGCCGCCTTTCCACCGACCTGGGCACCGGAACGATGTCGCTGTACCGCTACGTACCGGGGAAGGCCGAGCTGCTCGACCTCATGCTCGACCGCGTGCAGGGGGAGCCGCTGGACTCCGTCGGCACCCAGGAGCCGGTGGACTGGCGGGCGGCCGTCGAGTCCATGGCCGGCACCCATCTGGACCTGTTGCGGCGCCATCCGTGGCTGCTGAAGATCAACCAGGCGCGCACGGTGCTCGGCCCGAGCGCGGTGCGAGGGCTCGAAGTGTCGCTGTTCGGCCTCAAGGGCATGGGGCTCCGGGACCAGGAGCTGATCTCCACGATCATCGCGGTGCAGAGCTTCGTCATCGGAATCGCCCGCATGGAGGCCGAGGCCGACGAGGCGGCCAAGGAGACGGGGCTGAGCCACGAGGACTTCTGGGCAGGCCAGATGCCCTTCCTCGAAGGGGCCATGGCGAGCGGCGAGTTCCCGCTGCTGGCGGCTCTGGACGAGGACGCGTTCGCCACCGACTTCGACCACTTCGCCTTCGGCCTGCGCCGGCTGATCGCGGGCTTCGAGGTGCTGGTGGCGGAGCGTGCGGCGGGGAAGTGAGGGGGCGGGCCCGGGACGTGCCTGACGTCGGGACGTGAGCCGACGTCAGGACGTACCAAACATCAGGCATGCGTCACGAGGTACCGAACACCAAGGCATGCGTCAGGACGTACCGAACACCAGGGCATGCGTAGGCATACCGGATGTCAGGACACACCGGGCGCCACGGCCGGCTGCTGCACGTGGTCCCGCTGCGCCACCCGCGCGTTCATGATCAGCACCACGCCCGCCACCAGGATCCACACCCCCAGCAGCAAAGGCGTGGCCCATGCGCTGAACGGCGCGGCCAGCGAGAGCACCGCGACCACGAACCCGAACCACGCGAGCCACATCGGCACGGCCCGCGACTCGCGTGCCGCTCGCCAGACCGCGAACAGCAGCACCGCCGCGCCGAGCATCGCCGCGATCGCCGCGCCGTAC
Source organism: Streptomyces sp. NPDC055287 (assembly GCF_053646035.1). Taxonomy (NCBI): domain Bacteria; kingdom Bacillati; phylum Actinomycetota; class Actinomycetes; order Kitasatosporales; family Streptomycetaceae; genus Streptomyces; species Streptomyces sp. NPDC055287. The sequence continues at coordinate 4,375 of NZ_JBSHNE010000022.1, forward strand.
GCCAGGTCCAGGAGCAGGATCGCGATGAGCGCCGTCTCCGGGCCGACCGGGAACACGTCGGAGGTGTCCACCGTGATCGCGAAGATGTTGCCGGCGATCGCCGAGACCATGAGGAACACGGTGAACACGGCGCCGCCCACCAGCACGAGATGCGAGCGGTTGCCCGCCAGCCTCGACAGCGCGACCAGGAAGAACATGAACAGCAGGGCCGCCGCCAGCAGCAGCGGGACCGACGTCTCCGCCAGGGCCTTGTTGCTGTCCTTCGAGTAGAAGTTCACGACGTTCCTGATCGCGTCCGACCCGGTCGTGTCCGGGGTACGGAGCCACAGGATGTGCCCCGCGATCAGCAACGCGCCTGCCACCACGCCGGCGATCCCGGGCCACAGGTCTCGGTGAGGGGCGGGTTCCGGATGAGAAGCGGAAGGGGTTTGCGTGCTCTGCGACGCCATCATCGTGGCCTCCCACGCGACGTGAGCATCCCCGAGGCTTACGTCCCATTTTCTCACCGGGGGCAGGTGACGCGCGCGCCGCAGGCCGTCGCGGCCACCGGCGCGCGGCCGGCGGACCTCGGAGCGACAGCGGACCTCGGAGCGGCCGCAGAACCTCAGAACCGTGCGTGAGCCGTGATGTCCGCGTCGAACTGGTCGATCATCGCGGGCGTCACCGTCGGCCGGCACTGTCCGACGGCCGCCAGATAGTCCTCCGTACTCGCTCCCAGCGCGCGCGGATCGCCCGTACCGGCTCCGATCTCCTCCAGGTCCCGCTCGAAAGCGGCCTGGGCGGCGATACGGGCCGCGTGCTCGATGTCGGCCGGGGTGAACAGCTCGCTCTCCCGCACCAGCCGCGCCACGTCCACGTCCGCCCGGCCGTCCGCGTACCGGGCCCAGATCGCCGCCCGCGCCGCCGTGTCCGGCGTACCAATGGGGATCAGGTAGTCGAACCTGCCGGGCCGCAAGAACGCCGGGTCGAGCGACCGGATGGAGTTGGTGGCGCACACCAGCAGCCGCTCGTCGCCCTCGCGGAAGCCGGGTATGAGTTTGAGCAGCTCGTTGGTCACGCCGTGCATCCCGCCGGGCTGGGCGGGCTCGGTCCGTACGGGAGCGATCTCCTCGACCTCGTCGATGAAGACGAGCACCCGCTCGAGCTCGGCGATCCGGGCGAACGCGTCGCGCAGGGCCGCCGCCAGATTGCCCTCGTCGGCCAGTCGCGACGGCAGCAGCTCGACGAACGGCCAGCCGAGCTTGGAGGCGATGCCTCGCGCGAACGTCGTCTTGCCGGTCCCCGGAGGCCCGAAGAGAGCCACCGCGCGCGGCGGCCGGACCCCGTGCCGGGCGGCTCGCTCCGGCTGGGCGAGCGGCAGTACGACGCGCCGCTCGATCAGGTCCTTCTCCGCCTCCATGCCGGCCACCTTGGCCCAGAGGTCGCTGGGCAGGAAGCGCCCGCCGAGGTCCTCCAGGAGGTTGGCCGAGGGGCCGTGGAGCGGCTCGACCTTCTCGAAGTACGCGACGGCGGGCCGACGCGTGTACCCCGCGTTCAGCAGCCCCTCACCGAGCAGGTCCTCCTCGGGCAGCACGTACGCGATACGCCCCACGCGGGCGGCTACGAGCCGCCGCTCCAGCTCCACGAGGAGCGCACTGGCCAGGCCGCGCCCGCGCCAGGCGGAGGAGATCGCGATGCGCATCACCCAGGCGCGCTCCCCCGCCACACAGGCGAGCGCCGCGCCGATGGGGACGCCCTGGTGCACGGCGACGACGGCGGGCTGCCGGGAGGTGAGCGCACCGATGCACTCGGCGAGCGAGAAGACCGACTCCTGCCCGAGCTCGGCCGTGGTGTCGATCAGGTGGACCACTGCCGCGAGATCGCTCTCGCGGTAGTCGTGGATGAGCCAGTTCACCGAAACCGCCCCTCGTAGGTGCTGGTGCTGTTCCGGTGAGGCTAGGGGCGACGCTGCGGCGGGTCCTGCTCCACTGCGCACAATCCGGGGTGGGAAGTCGGACGATCCGTCGGTAGCCAAGAAGCGGGAGGGCAGGGGTCCGGAGGGCGAGGGTGCGGAGGGCAGGGGCCCGGAGTGCAGGAAGGCATGACTGCCCGGAGCGACGCAGCACAGGAGGGCGACGCACCGATGGCCCCCCGCCCGCTCGCGCGGGACGGAAGGCCATCGGCTTGTGATCCTGCCTGCCGACGGGCCGGCCGGACTACTCGGGCGGGAACACCTGCTGGCCGCCCATCGAGCCCTCCTGCCGGCTCTGCTCCTGCAACCGCTGCGCCTTCTCCTGCAGCTTCTGACGCTCCTGCGGATCAGTCGCGCGCTCGGCCGCCTGCTTCAGCTGCTCGGCCTTCTCGCGCATCTGCTGCACACGGCCACTGGATTCGCCTGCAACGCTCATCGTCACTCCTTGACGCTAGGGAGAGCGGGTCCCCTCCAGCGAAACAGGGCTTCGTCACCCTCGCACGTCGAACGATCACTCTCCGTGATGCCCCCACCTAGGACCGTCGCATCAGCCGCTTCAGCCCGAGGAACGCGACGATGACACCCCCGACCACAACAAACCCCAAGGTGACCTTCCCGTCACCGCCCCCGGTCTCACCACCGCCGTCACCCTCCTCGCCCTCGTCCCCCGAACCTCCTCCCGAGGGCGGCGACTTGGCGCCGGACCCCTCCCCGCCGCCGGGCCGCCCCTTCACTTCCACCCGTTGGACGTCGCTTCCGTCGCCCTCCGAACCGAACATCATGGCCGTCCCGTCAGCCGTGTACGTCACCGACTCGGCCTGTCCCTGGAACGGCGCGCTCACCGACCGGTCGGCCCCCAGCCGCCCGTCGGCCTTCCACACGTACGCGCGGGCGCTGAAGTACGAGCGCAGCACCAGCTCCTTGCCGTCCGGGGAGAACGCCCCGTCCGTCACCCAAGGCACCTCGCCCACCCGCCGGAAGACGTTCGCACCGCCGGCCGACAACCGGGCGGGCCCTTCGTAGAGCCCGCCGCCGTCCTCGTTCTTGCTGGCGATGTAGACGCGGCCGGTCTTGGGATGCACCATCAGCGCCTCGGCGTTGCGGGGACCGTCGGCGTACTTCACGGTGAACTGCGTCGCGTCGACCGTGGCGTCCCTGAGCTGCTCGGGCTCGGGGAAGCGGTAGATCCACACATGGCTCCAGCTGCCGTCGAGGTTGTCGCCGATGTCGCCGACGTACAGGTTGCCGTCGGGTCCGATCGAGATGCCTTCGACATCGCGCGGCGAGCCGATCCCGCGCATGGTGAGGGTCGCGACCGTCTCGCCGCTCCTGGAGTCCACGGCGTACACGAAAGCCCCGTCGTCGCTGTCGTTGTGCGTCCAGTAGATGCCGGGGTGGACACGACTGGCCGCGAGCCCACTGGACTCGGTGATGCGGGGGTCCTTGATGGTGAAGCCGTCGTCGGCGAAAGCGGTGCCGGACGCGAGCAGGAGAAGGACGGCGGCTGCACTGGGGGCGACGACGTACGAGAGCGGGCGCATGGCCCAAGTGTTCATCATCACGTCGCAGGCCACGGCGCCGATCCGGGATGATGACGCAATGCGCTTCCTGTTCGTCGGCGACTCCATGACCATCGGGCGCGCCGGGGACTTCACGTGGCGCTATCGCATGTGGCAGCACCTGGTGGCGTCGTACGGCGGCCCCTTCCGGATCGTCGGCCCCCGCACCGAGCTGTACGACACCTTCGCCAACGCGCCGCTGTCGTACGAGTACGCCGACCCCGCGTTCCCCGAGCACGCCCGCCGCCACCTGTCCGGGTGGGGCGAGGGCTGGCTGCACATGGCGCCCCTGATCGGGGAGACGATCGCCGCGACGAAGGCGGACGTCCTGCTGGTCTCGCTGGGCCTGATAGACCTCGGCTTCTATACGGACGCGGTCCAGACGGCGGAGAACACGGAGCGCTTCATAGCGGAGGCCCGCGCGGCCAACCCGCGCGTCCGCATGGTGATCCACCCGGTCATCCCCAACGTCCGGGCGGAGTCGGACGCGCCCTTCGCCGCCGAGTGCGACCGCTTCAACGAGCTCCTGACGAAGGCGGTCGCGAATCTCGACGCGCCCGGCACGTCCCCGCTGCTGCTGGCGGCGCCTCACCCGACGTACGACATCCACCAGGACACGTACGACGGCACGCACCCGGGCCCGACGGGCGAACACAAACTGGCGGCGGCCTTCGCCGACGCGATGCACGCGGCGTGGGGCCTGGGCACGCCGTACACCTCCGCCCCCGCCGCCTCGTTCAGCCGCGCGTAACGCGGTCACCGTGCGTATCTCCGGTACTGCCAGGCAGGGTGACGGCCTGTCAGCCGATCAGGTACTAAGGAGCACGCCGATCGGCTCCGGGCACCGAGGCCGTACAGCGGCCCGGCCAAACAGAGAAAGCCCCCCGCGGAATCCCTTGGCGGGGGGTTTTCTGCTGGACCGTTCACATCACACGGGACCGAAGGTGGACCAGCTTCGCGGTTTCAGTCCTCCTTGGGAATGGTGCCCGCACATTCAGAGAATGGCTTGCTGGACACGCATTCGAACATCGGGCCCCACTTGCCGCCTTCACTGGCGCCCGCAGACACGGTATCGGCACACGACGGATCAGAGAGACCCCAGAGAGATCCATCCGGCCAGCCGGCCTCACTTGTCCGGCTCTCTATCTTCTCGACACAGGCCGAGGGCGCCCCGAGGCGCTTGACCTCTTCCATGAGCTCCAGGAACTGGGAATTCTGGGTGGCGCCGTCCAGCTGGTCCACCGTTGCCTGTGCGTCGTTCCGCTCATCCTCCGACGCGTTCGGGTCCTGGACCGTCACCAGCGCCTGACTGTTCTTCTCCACGACCTGCTGGATCTTCTCCTGATCCTGCGGATCCTTCGGCTTCGTCCTCGGGTTCTGGATTGCCTTCATCGCTTCGGTGGTCTTCTTCACTCCCGTCTCGACCTTCTTTTCCTCCTCCTTCTTTTCCTCCGGCTTCTTTTCCTCAGGCTTCTTTTCGCCCTCCTTCGGTTCCGCCGGCTTCGGCTTCGAGAGTGCCACCAGCGCATCGCTGAGCAATTCGAGGTTCGCCCTGAAGAACGCCTTGCTCTCCGGCGGTGTAGTGGGTTCCTGAACAACGAAGGAGAAGAACGAGAGACTCTGCGCAATATCCCTGTATGCGGCCCGATCAACCGCCGACCTCTTCGCGTCCTGGGACAGTTTCAGCGCTTCGGCCATCCCCGCCACGGCCTTCGTGTACGTGGCCTTGTCCTCCGCCGACGTATTCGGGCTGTCGATGAGGTTCAGCGTTACGCTGAGCTGGTTCACGACACCCGTGTAGAGGGCCTTGTCCGCCGCCGACGTGGCCGGGTTGTTGATTACCTTCAGCGTGTCGGTCAACACCGTGTCCAGGCTCGCCTTCACGTCCTCCGGCGCGTTCTCCACCTGTTGCTCGACTGCCTTCTGCTTCTCCTCCGTGATGCCCTGCCTTTGTTGCTGTTGCTGTTGCTGTTGCTGCTCCTGCTCCTCCTGGGGCGGGTCCTCCTGCTGGTCCTGCTGCTCCTGCTGCGGCGTGTCCTCCTCCTGCTGCTGCTCCTCCTGCGGCGGCGGGTCCTGCTGCTCCTCCTGCGGCGGCGGGTCCTGCTGCTCCTCCTGCGGCGGCGGGTCCTGCTGCTCCTCCTGCGGCGGCGGGTCCGGAGGATCGGGAGGATCGGGAGCTCCTGCCGTCGTCGCTTGGGCGACGACATCGGGCGCTGCCACAGCAGTGCTCATGCCTATCGGAAATGCGAGCGCGGCCGCCAAGCAGGACGCGCCAGCAATGCGGGAGATTCGTCGCCGAGCGGTTTTGGCCATGACGCTTCCAGGTGCGCTTGTGATGTTTGCCCCTTTGGGGTTCGCCCTTCAGGCGCCCAGGGTTACCGGAGATCAAGCTCAACGGTGCACAGGCGTTACAAGAACCACTCTTCGCCCCCTCACCGCGTCCCGCAACCCGGGCGCGCGGCCCGGAGGCGCCCAACCACACAGCAGCCGCGCCAACATGGCCGCGGGTCACTACAGGTCACGACGAAGTCAAATCCTCAACGAGGCGGAATGGGGAGGCCGCACCGACGACCGCCCCTCACGCCATGCCGGCTTGGATCGCCGTGACCCGTTCCCGCCACGGCAGCCGTACGGTCCGGACACGCGGCCAGAGGTCGAGGCCCGCCTCCCTGGCCGCCGTCGCCCTCCGGCACTCCCCGCACTCCGACTCCCCCGCCACCTGTCTGAACACGTGCTCCTCACCCGGCCCCGCGCACTGCACCAACTCACCCCGGACGCGGTCCGGCGGAAGCGCCGCCGTAGTGAGCATGCGTGCGGCCGACGACACCTCCGGCATCTTCTGCACCAACCGATGCCGCAGGAAGCCCACCACCGACCTCACCCCGTTGACCGGCAGCCCCGTACTCCGTGCCCGCCGCACTTCCGCCGGCGAAACCCCACGCCTCGGTGACGCGGCAGCTTCGTTGGTCACCGTCCGTTCGGTGACCCACCGCCCGCGCTCGTTCTGCCACTTCCGCTCCCACAGAACCACTGGTACGAGAACCACCTGGTCCCCGGCCTGCTACAGACCGCGTCGTACGCGCGCGCCGTCTTCAACTGCCACTGCCCGCCACTGGACGATGAAGAGATCGAAGCCCGCGTGGTCACGCGGCTCGAACGTCAGAAGCTCTTCGAGCGCAGGCCCTCTCCGGTCATCAGCTTCGTTCTGGAGCAGATCGCCCTCACCCGCCCCATCGGCGGTTCGAGGGTTCTGAAGGAGCAACTGCACCGTGTGCTTGACATCGCCCGACTGCGGAACGTCGAAATCCAAGTCATGCCGCCGGACCGGGCAACCCATGCGGCGCTCAACGGCCCGATGATCCTGCTGGACACGGCGGAACGTCGGCAGCTTGCGTACATCGAAGGTCAGAGCGGTAGTTACTTTGTCGACGAACAGCCGGACCTGAGCGACCTGTTCGCCCGGTATGGCATTCTGCGAGCCCAGGCACTCAGCCCCGAAGAATCCGCGAAATTGATTGAGCAGGTGGCAGACACGCTATGAGTACAGAGCTCAACTGGTTCAAGAGCAGCTACAGCGGTGACCAGGGCGGGGCCTGTGTCGAAATCGCCAGCACTCCCACCCACATCCACATCCGCGACTCCAAAGACACCACCCGCCCCGCCCTGTCCCTCTCCCCCACCACCTGGTCAGCCTTCGTAGCGGCGTACCGCAACAACAACGACAGCCGCTGACCAGCCCCGTACTTCTGGCCGATTGGTGCCCTTGGCCTCCCGTAGCCCCGTCCCTGGCGTGGGCGCGTCGCTCATTGACCCGGGCGACGGGGGAAGTCCCTTGCGGGAGAGGACGTACCGCATCATGCCGAAAGTCCGCACGGCGCCATCCGTTGTTCCTGGTCGCAGACGACCAACGTGAAGTCGGTGTGGAACCGGGGCACCAGCTCCGCCTCCGGCGTCGCCTACCAGCTGACCTGCCTGCCGGGTCGACCCGCTGTTGCCCCGCCGAGCACCTGGCGCGGCGGGGGCAGCACCAGCTAGGCCTCGCGGCGGAAGAGCACCGTCCAGAGGAAGGATTCGCCGAAGGACGGCGACTCCGCCGGTTCGTCGTGCATACGGCGCAGTTCGACCTCCGTCAGGCCGCCACCGTCGGCGAAGATCCACCGCAGTGACTCCGGCGTGTACGCGAGGCCGCCGTGGAGCCGGGCATCGCGGTAGAACTCCGCGTCGGGGACCTCCGAGCCCATGCCCTCCCCACCGGCCGCGAAGCACGTCAGGGCGAAATGGCCGCCCGGCGCCAGTGCCCGCTCCAGCAACGCGAGGTAGCTGATCCGGCGGTGCGGCGGCAGGTGGTGGAAGCAGCCGGAATCGTAGACGAGGTCGTACGGCCCGCCCCGCTCGGCCAGTTCCGCCTCCGTGAGGGCGAAGGCGTCGGCGCAGCGGAACCGGACCTCCGCGCCCGCCTCGCGGGCACGCTCCTCCGCCCAGGCGATGGCCTGCGGGGACAGGTCGACCGCGTCCACTTCCCAGCCCAGCGAGGCGAGGTGGAGGGCGTTGCGGCCCGGTCCGCACCCCAGGTCCAGGGCGCGGCCGGGGGTGATCAGGCCCCGCTCGGCGTACGCGACCAGGTTCTCGTCCGGCTTCGCCACGAAGAACGGCACCGGCTTGTCCCGGTCGGCGTAGAAGCCGTCCCACCAGAGGGAAGCGTCGGCCGTCCAGCGGTCGGCGTCCCGCGCGAACAGGCCGTCGAGGAGCTTCAGGACATCGTCCACCGTGCGTATGTTCCGGTCCATCCGGTCCCCTTTCCCGATGGGGAAATTTTAGGCCCGTACGTGACGAAATCCCAGCTCAGACGGCATGGGTACGGCAGGGCAGGGCCGTCTGGCCGACCGCCTCGCGGACTCCGCCGAGCGCGCCGGAGGCTCCACCCGCAGGCCCGGCTCCCACTCCGTCCCCACCCCCGGCAAACGCCGCCCCGGGGCACATCCCAGCCACGCCGAAGCGGGATTCTCGGGCTCGATCGCCGGCTCCGTCCCCGGCTCGAACCAACTCCCAGCCTGGGGCTCGGCCAGGCTCAACTGGCCGTCGGCGGCGGCTGGAACGTCCCTCCGCACGCCCCCTTGCTTCGAGCGCGCTCGAAGGCGTTGGCTTGGCGACCATGAAGTACACGCAACTCGGACGCACGGGACTCAAGGTAAGCCGCCTCGTCCTCGGCACGATGAACTTCGGGCCCCAGACGAGCGAGGCCGACAGCCACAGCATCATGGACGCCGCTCTCGGGGCCGGCATCAATTACTTCGACACCGCCAACGCCTACGGATGGGGCGCCAACAAGGGCCGTACCGAGGAGATCATCGGCTCCTGGTTCGCGAAGGACGGCGACCGGCGGGACAAGACCGTCCTCGCCACCAAGGGGTACGCGAACATGGCGCTGGACGACGCGCCGCCGTGGCCCAATCACGACCGCCTCTCCGCCCTCAACATCCGCCGGTCCGTCGAGGCCAGCCTCCGGCGGCTGAAGACCGACTACATCGACATCTACCAGTTCCACCACGTCGACCGGCACACGCCGTTCGAGGAGATCTGGCAGGCGGTCGACGTACTCGTGCGGCAGGGCAAGGTCCTGTACGCCGGTTCGTCGAACTTCGCCGGCTGGCACATCGCCCGCGCCAACGAGACCGCGCGGCGGGTCGGGTCGTACGGCCTGGTCAGCGAGCAGTGCCTCTACAACCTCGCCGAGCGGCGCGCCGAGATGGAGGTCATCCCGGCGGCCCAGGAGTACGGGCTCGGGGTCGTCCCGTGGTCGCCGCTGCACGGCGGGCTGCTCGGCGGCGTACTGCGCAAGGAGCGCGAGGGCGGGGCGGCCCGCTCCTCGTCCGGACGGTCGGCGGACGCGCTCGCGAACACGACGGTGCGCGCGCAGGTGCAGGCGTACGAGGACCTGCTGGACAAGCACGGGCTGGAGCCCGGCGAGACGGCGCTGGCCTGGCTGCTCACGCGGCCGGGGATCACGGGCCCCATCGTCGGGCCGCGCACGGCGGAGCAGCTGGATTCGGCGCTGCGCGCGGTCGAGCTGGAGCTGACGGAGGAGGTGCTGGCGTCGCTGGACGAGATCTTCCCGGGGCCGGGACCGTCTCCCGAGGCCTTCGCCTGGTAGGTACGGCCGCCACCGGCGTCACACGCCGTGGCGGCCCCGGCCGTCCGGTCAGCCGCCGACCGCGGCCGCCACGGCGACGACGACGAACATCAGCACGAGTACACCGGCCATGATCCGGTTTCTGCTTTTCGGGTCCACGTATCGAGCGTAACCGCCAGGGGCGCGCCCCTCTGCCGCCGCCCCTGCCGTCGTCCCTCGCCACCACGCCCCGCCCGCGCCCCCGCCGATGCCCCGCTCAGTGCCCCAACGGCCAGATCCGCACCGGCTCGTAACGCGGCTGCGCGCCCGGCACCCCGGCGGCCGGCGGGTTGCTGCGGACGAGAGCAAGCTCACCCACCGTCCAGGCCGTGCCCTCGAAGGCGTCGAGCGCGTGGACGTACGGCCGCAGGTCGGTGTCGAAGCCGGTGCGTCCGCGGGCGATCGTCAGGTGCGCCTTGTACGCCCGGTGCTCCTCCATCGCCACCCCCGCGCGCCGCGCCGCCGCGTCCGCGCGGTCCGCGAGCAGCCGCATCGCGTCGAGGCCGCCCGCCGCCCCGGCCCACAGGGCACGCCGGCCGAAGTGGCCGCCGCCGTGGATGCGCAGGGAGAAGGGGTCGTGACGGGCGGCGGCGCGGCCGAAGCGTTCCTCGACGGCGGGGAGGAGGTCCTCGTCCACCTCGCCGAGGAAGGCGAGCGTGAAGTGCCAGCCGTCGTGACCCGTCCAGCGCAGGCCCTCGGCGCCGGGGAGCGTGTGCAGCGGATCGACGGCAACGGCGAGTTCGTCGATGGCCTCGGCGGGCGGCAGTACGGCCGCGAAGAGTCTCATACGACCAGTTTCCGGCACCCGGTGATCGACTGCGGTCGCCGCCCACCCGAATGTGAACTTCCACTTTCACCTGCGCAGACACCGTGCAAGCATGGCGACATGGCTACCAGGATGCTCAGCGTGCGCATAGACAGCAAAGCCCTTGAGTCGATCAAGGAGCGCGCGGCAGCAAGAGACATGACCGTCCAGGAGTACGTGGTCACGACGCTCCAGCGGGACGAGTTCAATGAGCGGTACAAAGCGGCGGTGCTCGAGACGTTCGAGTTGTACGGCGACGTGCTCGCCGAGGCAGATCTCGCAGACGACGCTCCGCCCCATACGCAAGCCGACGCCGCATGACCCATCACCTCGACCTGAGCCAGCTGTTGTGGACCGCGGAACAGGTCCCCGGCGACCCTCAGGCGGACGACCTCGGCGTACTGATCGCTGGATCGGCCCGCACCCGGGCCAGCGCCTTCGACCACGAGGTGTACGGCTCAGTGCCGCTGAAAGCAGCCGCACTCATGCAGACGCTCGCCCTGCTCTCCCCCTTGGAGCGCGGCAACAAGGCCTTCGCCTTCGCTGCCGCCCGCGCGTTCATGCGGGCGAACGGCCTCAGTCTTCAGCCACCACCCGACGAACTGCGGAAGGTGCTGGCTTCCATCCGGCCGGGCGCCGCGGGAGTGCGGGCCTTGAGCGAGCACCTGCACCGCTGGGCCCAGTAAAAGCCCTCCCCGCCCTCCCCCACGGACGTACGCGGCCCCGGACACTTTTGTGTCCGGGGCCCCGCGTTGTCGGGCGTCAGGGGGCAGGCGTCACGCGTCAGAGCCAGGGCGTCAGGCGGCTCACGCCACCGTCGCAAGCTCCTTCGGGCGTACGGCGTCGCCCTCCTTCGGGACCTTCGGTACGAACTCCACGTGCCGGTGCCCCCGGCGCAGGTCCAGCTTCAGGCGCAGGCCCCCGAGGCGCGCCAGTACGACAGCCACGCCCACGCCTGCCAGCAGCGAGATCACGCCGCCGGTCGCGAAGCCGACGCGCGCGCCGTAGGTGTCGGTGACCCAGCCGAGGATGGGCGCGCCCACCGGCGTACCGCCGGCGAAGACCATCATGTAGAGGCTCATCACGCGGCCCCGCATCGCCGGGTCGGTCGCCATCTGGACGCTCGTGTTGGCGGTGACGTTGACCGTCAGGCCGAGCATGCCGATCGGCACCAGCAGCATCGCGAAGAGCCACAGGGAGGGCGAGAACGACGCCGCGACCTGGAGCAGGCCGAAGGCCATCGCCGCGGCCACCAGCATCCGCAGCCGCGAGGAGCGGCGACGGGCGGAGAGCAGGGCGCCGGCGAGCGAACCGGCCGCCATCAGGATGTTGAAGAAGGAGTACAGCCCGGCTCCGCCGTGGAAGACGCCGTCGGCGAAGGCGCTCAGCCAGATCGGGAAGTTGAAGCCGAACGTGCCGACGAAGCCGACCAGGACGATCGGCCAGATCAGCTCGGGGCGGCCCGAGACGTACCGCAGGCCCTCCCGGAGCTGGCCCTTGCCGCGCGGCACTCGTTCCGTCTTGTGCATCTCGCTCTGGCGCATCAGCAGCAGACCGGCGATCGGGGCGAGGAAGGACAGGCCGTTGAGCATGAACGCCCAGCCGCTGCCGACCGTCGTGATCAGCACACCCGCGACGGCGGGGCCGACGAGGCGGGCGGACTGGAAGTTCGCCGAGTTCAGGCTGACCGCGTTGCGCAGCTGATCGGGTCCGACCATCTCGGACACGAAGGACTGCCGGGCCGGGTTGTCGACGACCGTGACCATGCCGAGCAGGAACGCGATCAGGTAGACGTGCCAGACCTGGACGTGGCCGGAGAGCGTGAGCGCGGCGAGCGCGACGCCGCACAGGCCGAGGGCGGCCTGGCTGAAGAGCAGGAGAGTCCGCTTCGGGTACCGGTCGGCGATGACGCCGCCGTACAGGCCGAAGAGAAGCATCGGCAGGAACTGGAGGGCCGTGGTGATGCCGACGGCCGCCGCCGACCCGGTGAGGTCGAGCACCAGCCAGTCCTGGGTGATGCGTGACATCCACGTGCCGGTGTTGGACACGACGGCGCCGGTGGCGAAGAGCCGGTAGTTGCGGATCTTCAGGGACGAGAACATGCCCGTCCCTTTGTGTTCCTTGGTGAGGGTCTCGTTGTGGGTGTTCGGTGCGGGGGCGGAGTCTGCTCCGGATCCCGTACTCAAAGTGGGTTCGCCTCCTTGGCGGCGCGCGGGGTCAGAGGTGGGCGAGCTTCTCCAGGACGGGGGCGGCAGCGCGCAGCTTCGCCCATTCGTCCTCGTCCAGACCTTCGCAGAGACCGGCCAGCCAGGCGTTCCGCTTGCGGCGGCTCTCTTCGAGCATCGCCTCGGCGGTCTCGGTCTGGCTGACCACCTTCTGTCGGCGGTCGTCAGGGTGCGGCTCCAGCCTGACCAGTCCCTTGGCTTCGAGCAGCGCCACGATGCGGGTCATCGAGGGCGGCTGCACATGCTCCTTGCGGGCCAGCTCGCCGGGTGTGGCCGAGCCGCAGCGGGCGAGGGTGCCGAGTACCGACATCTCGGTGGGGCTCAGCGATTCGTCGACGCGCTGATGCTTCAGGCGCCGGCCCAGCCGCATGACGGCCGAGCGCAGGGAGTTCACAGCGGCAGCATTGCCGGCGTGCGACAGGTCAGGCATGTACTTAGCCTAACTCATTACCCACACTAAAGACCAGCCGTATCCCCACGTCACCCGTACGAGTGAGTCAGCTCCGGAAAGTGACCCGCCGTCGGGGCCGGTGCAACGACTCTGTCCTCCATGGGATCGACAGTGCTCAGCCTGCGGATAGACGGTGAGCTGCACGACCGCCTCCGGGACCATGCCGCCAAACGCGGAATGAGCGTCCAGGACTATGTGGTCCGGACGCTCATTCGCGACGACTTCGACGAACGCTTCAAGACGGCGGTCGACGAGACGGAGAAGTTCTACGGCCTGGCATGAGGCCGCGTGCGGGGCGCCTACGTGAGCTGGAGCGCCGGCATCAGGTAGTAGAAGGCGAAGACCGCCGACACCGCGTACATCGCCGCCGGCACCTCGCGCCCGCGCCCGGCCGCCAGTCGCAGCACGCAGAAGGCGACGAAACCGATGCCGATGCCGTTCGTGATCGAGTACGTGAACGGCATCATCACCATGGTCAGGAACGCCGGGATCGCGAGCGTGTGGTCGCTCCAGTCGATGTCCTTGACCGAGCCCGACAGGATCAGGAAGCCGACCGCGAGCAGGGCCGGTGTGGCGGCCTGCGACGGCACCATGGTGACCAGTGGCGTCAGGAACAGACCCACGGCGAAGAGGCCGCCGGTGACGACGTTCGCCAGGCCCGTGCGCGCGCCCTCGCCGACACCGGCGGTGGACTCCACGAAGCAGGTGGTGGCGGAGCTGGAGCTGGCGCCACCGGCGGCGACGGCGATGCCGTCGATGAGCAGCACCTTGTTGACGCCGGGCAGGTTGCCCTGCTCGTCCAGCAGCTTGGCCTCGTCGCTGACGCCGAGGATGGTGCCCATCGCGTCGAAGAAGCAGGACAGCAGCACGGTGAAGACGAAGAGGACGCCGGTCAGCAGGCCGACCTTCTCGAAGCCGCCGAACAGGCTCACCTGGCCGACCAGACCGAAGTCGGGCGAGGCCACCGGGTTGCCGGGCCACTCGGGCGTGGTCAGCCCCCAGCCGCCGGCCGGGATGTCGGCGACCGCGTTGATGGCGAGGGCGACGAGGGTCATCACGACGATGGAGATGAGGATCGCGCCCGGCACCTTGCGGACGATCAGCGCGAGCGTGAGCAGTACGCCGAGGACGAAGACCAGGACCGGCCAGCCGTTGAGGTGGCCGTCGGCGCCGAGCTGGAGCGGCACGGTGGTGTGCGCGGCGTCCGGGATGCGGGAGACGAAGCCCGAGTCGACCAGGCCGATCAGCATGATGAAGAGGCCGATGCCGATGGCGATGCCCTTGCGCAGGCTGAGCGGCACCGCGCTCATCACGCGCTCCCGCAGCCCGGTCGCGACGAGCAGCATCACGACGAAGCCGGCGAGTACGACCATGCCCATCGCGTCGGCCCAGCTCATGCGGGGCGCGAGCTGGAGGGCGACGACGGTGTTGACGCCGAGGCCGGCCGCGAGGGCGATCGGCACGTTGCCGATGACGCCCATCAGCAGCGTGGAGAACGCGGCGGTCAGCACGGTGGCGGTGACCAGCTGGCCCCCGTCGAGCTGGTGCCCGTACATGTCCTTCGCGCTGCCGAGGATGATCGGGTTCAGCACGATGATGTAGGCCATCGCGAAGAACGTGGCGAGACCGCCCCGGATCTCGCGCGCGACGGTGGAGCCCCGCTCGGAGATCTTGAAGAAGCGGTCGAGACCGCTCTGCGGCTCCGGGGGAGACGGCGGCTGCTTGGCGTCGACCGGAGCCGTGACCGAGGGAGACATGCGTGACCTCATGCGGAAGAAGGGAAGCTCAGGGAGTGAACCGGAAGCGGTCGACATTGGATGTTCAGCCGAACAAAACCAGTCAGACCAAAGCCGTTTCAGTATGAATACATAAGGAGAAGATCGCTATCTCCGCGCGTAGACCCTTGGCCCGCCCGGCCCCTCCGCGCCCCGGTAAGTGCCGCCTACACTGTCCCCATGGCGAAGTGGACCCCCAAGCACGAGGCACCCGAGCCCCTTGAGGGGCCCGTCGTCGCCACCATCGTCGGCGGCACGATCCTCTGGTTCGCCCTCTTCCTGGTGCAGCTCCCCTTCTACGCCTGGTTCGACGACCACGACGCCACCTGGTGGGTGTGGACCTGTCTGGCCGGCGCCGGACTCGGACTGATCGGCATTTGGTACGTGCGCGGTCGCGACGCGGCGATCGAGCGCGCGGAGGCCGCGAGGGCGGCGGAGTCGGCCGAGGCGGCCGAGGCGGAACGCGAAACCCCCTGAGGCAAGGGGCTCCGTACGCCTCGCGCACGGCTCCGTACGTCCAAGGGCCCGTCCCCGCCGCCTCTCCGTCATACTCCGGTCCTGTCTTCCGGCACTCGACGGGTCAATCGGCACATCCGGTCGTACCGTCGAAACCATGACGCAGCGGGCAGAGATCCACTCGGACGGGACCGTCGTGAGGCCGAGGACCACCGGGCTCACCACGGCTGAAGTGGCCGAGCGGGTCGCCCGCGGCGAGGTCAACGACGTACCGGTGCGCAGTTCTCGCTCCGCCACCGAGATCGTCCGGTCCAACGTCTTCACCCGCTTCAACGCGATCATCGGCGTGCTGTGGGTGGTCATGCTCTTCGTCGCGCCGATCCAGGACAGCCTCTTCGGCTTCGTGATCGTCGCCAACACCGCCATCGGCATCGTTCAGGAACTGCGCGCCAAGAAGACCCTCGACAGTCTCGCCGTCATCGGTGAGGCCAGACCGAAGGTCCGCCGCGACGGGGTCTCCGCCGAGGTGTCCACCTCCGAGATCGTCCTCGGCGACCTGGTGGAACTCGGGCCCGGCGACAAGGCAGTCGTCGACGGCGAGGTCGCCGAGGCCGAAAGCCTGGAGGTCGACGAGTCGCTCCTGACCGGCGAGGCCGACCCGGTGCTCAAACAGCCCGGCGACCAGGTGATGTCCGGCAGCTTCGTGGTCGCGGGCGGCGGCGCGTTCACCGCGACCAAGGTCGGCCGCGAGGCGTACGCCACCCAGCTCGCCGAGGAGGCGTCGCGCTTCACGCTCGTCCACTCCGAACTGCGCAACGGCATCAACCAGATCCTCAAGTTCGTCACCTGGCTGATGATCCCGACCTCGATCGGCCTCGTCATCAGCCAGCTGGTCGTCAAGGAGAACGAACTCAGGAACTCCATCGCCCGGACCGTCGGCGGCATCGTCCCGATGATCCCCGAGGGGCTCGTGCTGCTCACCTCGGTCGCCTTCGCGGTCGGTGTGGTCAGGCTCGGCCGCAAGCAGTGCCTCGTGCAGGAGCTGCCGGCGATCGAGGGCCTCGCACGGGTCGACGTGGTCTGCCTGGACAAGACGGGCACACTGACCGAGGGCGGCATGGACGTCACCGAGGTGCGGACGCTGAACGGCTCCGGCGCGGAGGAGGCGTACGTGCGCACCGTGCTCGGCGCCCTCGGCGAGTCCGACCCGCGGCCGAACGCCAGCCTTCTGGCGATCAGGAGCGCCTACCCGGACACCGACTCCTGGCGCTGTACGGAGTCGCTGCCCTTCTCGTCCGCCCGCAAGTACAGCGGGGCGAGCTTCACCGAGGGCAACGGCGCCACCAGTACGTGGCTGCTGGGCGCCCCCGATGTGCTGCTGCCGAAGGACGACCCGTACCTCGGCGAGATCGACCTGCTCAACCAGCAGGGCCTGCGGGTGCTGCTGCTCACCCGGGTCACCGGGGAGCCGGGAGGGCTCGAAGGCCCGCGGGTCGCGGACGGCTCCCGGGCGACGGCCCTGGTCGTCCTGGAACAGCGGCTGCGCCCCGACGCCGCCGACACCCTCCAGTACTTCGCCGACCAGGACGTCTCGACGAAGGTCATCTCCGGCGACAACGCGGTGTCCGTCGGCGCGGTCGCGGCCAAGCTCGACATGCCCGGCGCCGCGAACACGGTCGACGCCCGCACCCTGCCCGCCGAGCGGGCCGAGATGGCCGACGCGCTGGACGGGATCGCGGTCTTCGGCCGGGTCACCCCGCAGCAGAAGCGCGAGATGGTGGCCGCGCTCCAGTCGAAGGGCCACACGGTCGCGATGACGGGCGACGGTGTCAACGACGTACTGGCGCTCAAGGACGCCGACATCGGGGTCGCGATGGGGTCCGGGTCGGAGGCCACGCGGGCGGTCGCGCAGATCGTGCTGCTCAACAACAGCTTCGCGACGCTGCCCTCGGTGGTGGCCGAGGGGCGCCGGGTGATCGGCAACATCACGCGGGTCGCGACCCTCTTCCTGACGAAGACGGTCTACTCGGTACTGCTGGCGATCCTCGTGGTGTGCACCCAGGTCGAGTACCCGTTCCTGCCGAGGCACCTGACGCTGCTGTCGACGCTGACGATCGGCGTCCCTGCGTTCTTCCTGGCGCTGGCGCCCAACAAGGAGCGGGCCCAGCCGAACTTCGTCCGCAGGGTGATGCGTTACTCGATCCCCGGCGGCATCATCGCCGCGACCGCGACCTTCTGTACGTACCTGCTCGCCCGCTCCCACTACACGGGCCCCGACGCCCTGTCCGCCGAGACGAGCGTGGCGACGCTGACGCTCTTCCTGGTGTCGATGTGGGTGCTGGCGATCATCGCCCGCCCGTACACCTGGTGGCGCGTCGGCCTGGTGGCCGCGATGGGCTTCTGCTTCGTGCTGGTGCTCGTGGTGCCGTGGCTCCAGGACTTCTTCGCGCTGCGGCTCCTCGGTACGGAGATGCCGTGGACGGCGGTGGCTGTCTCGGCGGTGGCGGCGGCCGCCCTGGAGCTGGTGTGGCGCTGGGTCGGCCGCCGCTTCCCCGCGTAACGGGGTCGGTGCAGGTGTCTAGCGCACGTCGAGGTAGTCACCGGCCGCGGTGGCCGCGGGGGTGGTGGTCGTACCCGCGAACGCGTAGCGCCAGTAACCGTCGGACACGGCCGTGGCGGTCGCCTTCAGCTCGCCGGTGCCGTTCGACGTCACCGTCTTGACGGTGGTGTACGTGGTGGTGCCGGCCTTGCGGAACTGGAGCTTCACCGGCTGGCTGGTGTAGCCCGCGTACTTGTACGTCTCCCAGTTGGCGCGGGCCAGCTTGCCCGTGATCGTGATCGTCTTGCCCTTCACGACCGGCTCGGGCGAGGCGTTGGCCGACAGCGTGGACTGGCGCTGGAGCTTGAAGGAAGCGGACTTCTGCCTCCAGACGTGGTCGCCGTCGGCCGCGTCCACCCAGGCGTCCACGTACCAGGTGCCGGCCTTCTCGTTGGAGTAGGCCAGGTCGGTGCGCGGGTTGACCGAGAAGGTGCCGGTGCACGTGTTGTCGAGGCAGTCGACGTCGGTGGGCTCCAGGGAGCCGAAGCCCGGGCCGTTCAGGGTGAGGTCGGCGCCGACGATCCCGGAGTCGTCCGTCGCGGTGACCGCGACGGTGAACGTCCTGACCTCGGTGGTGCCGACGACGACGTTCTTGCCACCGTTGACAACCACCTTGGCGATCGCGGTGTCACCGTGACCACCGTCCGCCTGGGCGGCCGGGACGGCGAGGGCGGACAGGGCCAGGGCGCCGGAAACGGCTGCCACAGTGGCACGGATGCGCATGTAAGTCCCCATGGTTGGCACGCCTCCCGCCGCGTCTTCCCCCCCGGCGGGGACGTGAGGTGTCGAGCGAAGTTACCGCGATGGCGACGCCGCCCCGGAGCCGGTGCGGCTCCGGGGCGGCGTCGTACGGACCCGCGAACGGGGTCCGGCGATCAGTGCTTAGCGGACGTCGAGGTAGTCACCGGCCGCGGAGACCGCGGGGGTCGTCGACGTACCCGCGAACGAGTAGCGCCAGTAACCGTCGGAGGCCGCCGTGACGGTCGACTTCAGGTTGCCGGTGCTGTTCGACGTCACCGTCTTGACGGTGGTGTACGTGCTGGTGCCGGCCTTGCGGAACTGGAGCTTCACCGGCTGGTTGGTGTAACCCGCGTAGGTGGAGGTCTCCCAGTTGGCGCGGGAGAGCTTGCCCGTGATCGTGATGGTCTTTCCCTTGACGACCGGCTCGGGCGAGGCGTTGGCCGTCAGCTTCGAGAAGCGCTGGACGCGGTGCGTCTTGTACGCGTCACGGGTGTAGAGGTCGCCGTCGTTGCCGACCGCACCGGCGTACACCTTCCAGGTGCCGGCCAGGGCGTTCTTCCACAGGTCGACCTGCGGGTCGATCGTGATGCTGACCTTGCAGGTCGAGGTGGTGGCGTTGACCGTGGTGCAGTCGCCCTCGGCCGCCTCCGGGATGAGGGCGCCGTCCACGTCGCTCTCGACGTTGCTGCCGTGCCAGAGGAAGGCGTATCCGTCGTAGATGCCCTCCGGGTCGGTGGCGGTGACCGAGATGCTGATCGTCTTCTTCGCGGTGGTGCCAAGGACGATGTCCTTGCCGCCGTTGACGACAACCTTGGTGATCTTGGTGTCACCGATGGTGTCGTCCGCCGGTGCGTTGGCGGAGAACGGCGAGCGGGAGAGGTCCGGCTTCTCATCGGCCTGCGCGGCCGGCACGGTGAGAGCGGACAGAGCCAGGGCGCCCGAAACGGCGGCCACGGTGGCACGTATGCGCATGTATGTATGTCCCCACAGGTATGCGACCCCGCCGTGTTTCCCCCCGGCAGGGTCTTTGAGTGTCGAACGAAGTGTAGGGAGAATGCGGAGAGTTCGTAAACAAGAAATCAGTCGAACCAGCGGTCCCGCGCCAATTCGTCCGTCCGCGACGGATCCTCGATCAGGGCCGCCACCTCGAAGCGCCGCGGCCATTGCCCAGCCGACCAGGCAAGTCCCGCCGCCACACCTTCGAGCGTGGCCGCGTGGACGACTCCGTCGGGCGTACGGCGCCAGTCCAACTCGATGCCACCCGCGAGCAGTTCCTCATGTTCGATATACGTCGCCGGGGTGCCGGCACCGAGCAGGACACGTACCGCTTCCGGCACCTCGCGCTCCACACCGTCCGACGTCACCTCGGCGTCCGCCGACTCGCCGAGGCGGCGCACCTGGAGGAGTTCGGCCAGGTCTCCGGCCCGGGACGGCGCCACCGGCAGGAGGGCCAGCCCCGAGGTGAGCGGCAGCAGGTCGGGGGCGTCCGCGACCACCGCCTCCGCCGCGTCGACCACCCGCACCTCGCCGTCCACGACCGCGCGCAGCTCGTCGGGGAGGGTGACCTGCTCGGGGTCGAGGTCGGCCAGGGCGCCGTACAGCGCGTGGAGTTGGGACGGTGTGACCGTGCGGTCCGGGTCCGCGAGACGGCCGAGGAGCTCGGCCGCGCCGCCGGGCTCGTCCAGCAGCGCCGCCACGGAGGTCCGCACGCCGAGCGCCCTCAGCACCTGCTCGTCGTCGAACCCGGTCGCGTTCGCGGAGGTGTAGAGCCCCTCGAGGAGCGGGTCGCCGCCCGCGGACCGCAGCCCGGCCGGACGGCGGCCGTCGAGCACGGGATGGTCGCGCAGCCACCACGCGGTGTACGGGCGTACCGACTCCGTCGTCCCGTCCGGCAGCAGGACACGCACGGGCTGGGTCAGGGCGTCCCGCAACGGTGGCTGGGCGAGCAGCGCGAGGGCCTGCGGCCACTTGTCGTCGTCGACCAGGTCCAGGTCCCGTACGGCGACGATCTCGGTGGCGACCGGCGGCACGGAGGTCTCCGGCAGCTGGTCGAGGATGTCCTCGCACCACACGTCCACGGCGTCGAGCAGTCCGGCGTCGTCCGGCTCGGCATAGTCGCCGTCGCGCGGCTCGAACTCGTCCGGGTCCAGCACGATGTCGGTGGTGCGTACGAGCGCGAAGGTGGCCAGGACACCGCAGGCGGTGAGGGGCTGCTCGCCCCAGCGGGCCGCCAGTTCGGCGTCGCACAGGGCCAGTTCGCCCTCGCGCATGACCCGGGCGAACGGGCTGCCGGGCAGGACGAGTTCACCGGCGGGCGCGAGTTCGCCGTCCTCGTCGGTCAGCGCGAGCGCACCGAGCCACGGCTCGTCGCCGGGTGACAGGTCGGCGTCCCGTACGAGCGCCAGGACCGTCTCCGCCAGCTCCTCGGCGTCCGGGGCGTCCTCGTCCCAGATCTGGCCCCCCTCGTCCATCGAGGCGGCGACCGCGGCCCGCACCTGCGGGGTGGTGAGGACGGCGCGGGGTGTCGCGGGGAGCGCGCCGAGCTTTTCGAGGAGGGGGTGGGTGGCGTCGGGGTGGGCGACCTTGAGGCCGAGGCGGGCGAGCTGCTCGGGGGCGGCGGTGTCCGCGTCCGAGCCGGGGAGCGGGAGCAGGACCTGCCGGGGACCGATCACCGTGCGGCCACTGGCCAGCGGCACCGGCAGCCCGGACAGCCGGTCCGGGTCGACGCCGGCCAGCGACTCGTACAGCCGCCGCCACCACGACGGGTCGCGCTCGGCGCCCGCGAGGCGCTCGATGGCGTCGCCCAGCGGCAGTCGGCCGACGCCGAGGGTGCGCAGCTCGGCACGGCGTTCGAGGCCGGCGGGCAGGAGGGTCGGCAGTACTTCGGCCATGACCCGGACGGTGTCGGCGCCCGCGCCCTCGACGACCTCCGCCTCGAACGGGCGCAGCGCGGTGAGCTCCTCGGACGGCGACGCCGGCGCCAGGAACGCGACGCGGGGCAGCCGCTCGATGACGGCGGCGCGCAGGGCGCCGTCCAGCTCACCCTTGCCGAGCGGGCCGGGGACGAGGTCCACCGTCCCGGTCGACACCGGCTCCCACTCACCGAGCAGTTCGGCGTACGCGTCGGCGGCGCGCTGCACGAGGAAGTCGGTGAGCGGGCCCGGCGCGGGGTGGCGCCGGGTCGTGTCCAGCGGCAGCGAAGCGATGAGGAGGGCCGGCACGCCGAGGGGTTCGTCGGTAGGGGTCGGGGCGTGCACGACGGGCGCGGTGCGGGGCCGCTGCGGCGCGCCGTCGCTGTCCACCGGGACGGCCCAGGTGACGGCCCAGTGGGGGCGCAGGCGCTCCTCGACGGGCCGGTCGGCGAGCAGCGCGGGCGCCAGGGCGCCCGAGCGGGTGACGGTGCGCCAGCGAGTGGTGCGGGTGGTGCCGCGCGCGGCGTCGTCGATGTGTACGTACGCGTCCTGCTCGGCCCGCGTCAGGGTCCGGGTCGTGCCGTCCGGGGTCTCGACGGCGATCTCGGCGAGGCCGGGAAGCGTCAGCAGCAGGGCGTCGTCGATGCCTTCGAGGAGGTGCTGGGCGAGGTCCACGGCGCCGCCGTCACGCAGCGGCAGCACCACGACGGTGTCGTAACCGGCGGGGGCGGATCCTTCGGCGGGCAGCGGGAGACGCAGGAGGGGCACGTGGCCGTCGCGGCGGCGCAGTTCCTCGCCGAGACCCGGCGCGGTCCGGGCGATGTCCACGGCCAGCTCCCTGGCCTCGGCCAGGGACCAGCGGACGCCGCCGTGCCGGCCGAGGACGGCGGGCTCGTCGCTGACCGCGAGCACGGCGGCGAACCCGACGCCGAAACGGCCGACCGCGCCATCCGTGTCCTCGCGCTTGGCGGAGGCACGGAGCGTGCTGAGCGACTCGACGCCGGCGGCGTCGAGGGGGGCGCCGGTGTTGGCGGCGGCGAGGATCGCGGGGGCGTCCCCGGTCGCCGCGTGCAGGGTGAGACGGAGCCGGCCGGTCACGCCGGCGCGGGCGGCGGCGTCGGCGGCGTTCTGGGCCAGCTCGACGACGAGGCGGTCGCGGTAGCCGCCGAGGGCGAGGTCCTCCTCGGCGTTGGCGTCCTCGCGGAAGCGGGCGGGACTCGCGCTCCACGCGTCGAGCACCCCACGTCGCAGCCGCGCCGTCCCGAAGGGGTCGGCCTCGTCGGTGGCCCTGACGCTCACGCTTGTCTCCGCTCGTCCTGAGGTACGGATGCTGATCGTGGCTGATCTCTACTGACGCCTACCCGTGTCTACGGGGCGCAAGTATCGCGCGC
Organism: Streptomyces sp. NPDC055287; assembly: GCF_053646035.1. Lineage (NCBI taxonomy): Bacteria > Bacillati > Actinomycetota > Actinomycetes > Kitasatosporales > Streptomycetaceae > Streptomyces > Streptomyces sp. NPDC055287. The sequence goes on from NZ_JBSHNE010000022.1 coordinate 27,409, forward strand.
GAAAGCCCCCGACCACGGTCACCGGGTCGCCGCGCCGGGGAGGGGGCGTACTGGGGGTCGCGGCGCGGGCTTTCCCGACCCGCCCGTTCGAGGACACGCCCGTAGGGCGTCCGGGGGCTGGGGGCACGCCCCGCCCCGCCCCCGGGCTCGACGCGGCGGGGCCGGCCGGGTCAGGAGTGGCCCAGGTCCTCCGTGGGATCCGGCGTGGCCGGCACCGAGCCGCCCTCCGGGTCCGGCCGGAGCGGGAACGCGTCGGTGGCCATCGAATCCAGCACCGGCGGCGCGGGCCGCATCGGCTTCGGCATGACCGCCGCCTCCGAGTGCCCGCCGCAGCCGTACGCGAGCGACACGACCCGGCCGTCCGCCGGCGAGTACTCATTCGCGCAGACACCGAACGCCTGCCGCAGAGACCCCGCCAGGGGTACGAGGAAAGCGCACGAGACACAGGTCGCCGGCGCCGCCTGCGCCATGGGGGTCTTCGCGCCGTACGACTCGTCCCAGCGGTCCGCCGCGATGTGCAGCCCGTACCGCGACAGGACACGCGCCCGCCGCATCCCCAGCTCTTCGGCGACGGCCGCGATCGACCCCCGCGAGGGAGCCAGCGGCAGCGTCGCCGGCGCCCCGCCGGTGACCTCGGCGTCCTCCGCCTCGACGAGCTCCGCCATCTGCTCCGAGACCGCGGAGTCCGGCGGCGGCGCGTCCTCGCCCGAGTAGCCGGGCTCCAGGCGCAGGTCCTCCGCCTCGGTGGGCAGGAGGTCGCCCGGACCCATGTCCCCGGGACGCAGCCGCTCGCTCCACGGCACCCACTCCGGCGCCAGCAGCGAGTCCGGCCCCGGCAGGAGCACCGTCTCGTCGAGGGTGACCAGCTTGGCCCGCGAGGCGCGGGTGACCGTCACCGCCCAGCGCCAGCCCCGGTATCCGGATTCCTTGCATTCGAAGAGGTGGGTGACCACCCGGTCACCCTCCGCGAAGAGGGAGACATGCTCACCGACCACTCCGGGAAAGGCGGCCTCCTCGGCCGCCGACCGGGCAAGGTCTACCGCCTCGGCGCACAGGCGGTCAGGGGTTCGGCTTCGCGTCGTCGCAGCACTCACAGGTCTCGCTTCTCTCCTACGCCGTCTCACGGGTGCGCCAACGGATGCCCGTACGAGGTACGAGATACGAGGTGCGAGCTGCGGGCGGAGCGGACCTAAGGGCCGCGTCGACGTCCGCGCCCGACCTGGTCTCGGTCTCGGGCGCACTTTCCAACACCCATTCTGCGGGATGACGGAGAGGCGCGCGGCCGAGGACAACCGCCGGTGGCGCGCTACGCACGCTACCCCCTCTGCCGCCCCCGGCCCACCTGCACGCCCGTCTTTGCGGCGGGAAGGCCCGAGAGATCCGGGGAGAACCGGCCGAGACTCCGGCGATGAGTCCCAAATGCCCGGAGTGGTGGTTCACCTGCGCCGTCCGCCATGTTTCCCGTTAGCCCCGGGGAGGCTTGGGGCACTATGGCGGAGTGGCTGCCGCAAAGTCGTCCGACGGATCCGGTCCACTGGGCAGGACGGGCCGGGTGGTCGGCCGCGCCCTGCACCTGCCCTTCACGGGTACGGCGAAGGGGATCCGCCGCGCCACGCACGCGCACGGCGCGGGCGAGTCGGGGCTGGGCAAGCTGATCGAGCTGCACGCCGTGAACGGCGCGGGCGACGTCATGGTCACGGTCGCCCTCGCCTCCACCGTCTTCTTCTCCGTCCCCACGGACGAGGCACGCGGCCGCGTCGCCCTCTATCTCGCCGTCACCATGGCGCCCTTCACGCTTCTCGCCCCGGTGATCGGCCCGCTCCTGGACCGGATCCCGCACGGCCGCCGGGCCGCGATGGCCGGCGCGATGCTGGCCCGCGCGCTGCTCGCGCTGGCGATGTCGGGGGTGGTGGCGACGGGCGGCCTCGAGCTCTATCCGGCGGCACTCGGCGTACTGGTGTCTTCGAAGGCGTACGGGGTGGTGCGGAGCGCCGTCGTCCCACGCCTCCTCCCGCCCGGCTTCTCGCTCGTGAAGGCGAACTCACGGGTGACCCTCGCCGGGCTGCTGGCGACGGGCGCCGCCGCGCCCATCGGCGTGGGGCTCCAGCAGATCGGTCCCGCCTGGCCGTTGTACGGGGCGTGCACCCTGTTCGTCGCCGGTACGGTCCTGGCCTTCACGATGCCGCACAAGGTGGACTCCGCGAAGGGCGAGCGGAAGGCCATGCTGCTGGAGCACCATCGCGGGCCCGCGACGCGCCGCCCCGGCCTGCGGACCGTCGGCCCGTCCGTGCTGCACGGCCTCCAGGCCAACGCGGCGCACCGCGCCCTCTCCGGCTTCCTGATCTTCTTCCTGGCGTTCCTGATCCGGGAGCATCCGCTCTCCGGACAGAGCGCGGCCGTCTCGCTCGCGGTCGTCGGCGTCTCGGCCGGGGTGGGCAACGCCTGCGGGACGGCCATCGGAGCCCTGCTCAAGGCCCGCGGACCCGAGGTGATCATCGCGACGGTGCTGCTCCTGACGCTCGGCGTGGCCATCACCGCGGCGGTGTTCTTCGGCGGCCTGATGGTGGCGGTGCTCGGCGCGACCGCCGGGTTGTGCCAGGCGCTGGCCAAGCTGTCGCTGGACGCGCTGATCCAGCGCGACGTGCCCGAGGAGGTCCGTACGTCGGCGTTCGCGCGGTCGGAGACGCTGCTCCAGATGGCCTGGGTGGTGGGCGGCGCCATCGGGATCGCCCTGCCGCTGAACGGCTCCCTCGGCATGGCCGTCGCCGCGGGCCTTCTCGCGACGGGCGCGGCCCTGTCCGTACGGGGCCTCCTGAGTGCGGCCCGGCGCGGCACGCCGCACCCGCGCGTGGCGTGAGGTCGAGCGGGCGATAGCCTTCGCCCCATGACCGTTGCGCTCCTCTCTGGTAAGGCCCGCCGCACCGCCACCGTGATCGGTGCCGTGTCGGCCGGACTCCTCGTCCTGTCCGCCTGCGACAAGCCGACACCGCTCGCGACCGTGACGGTCGGCACGAACTCGGTGCACACCGAGGCCTCGTGCTACAACGACGGCTCTCCGATCAAGGAATCCCTGCTCCAGGGCTGCCTGAACAAGAAGGCCGAGAAGACGGTCAAGGTCTCCATGGACGACAAGGTCCGCTTCGGCGTCGACCCCGAGATCGCCGACCGGGGCTGGACGCTCTTCATCAACGGCCAGCAGGCCGAGCAGGAGCCGTTCAAGAAGACGTACCGGACCATCCCGGGCAGCGCCTTCTTCGCCCAGCAGCAAGCACAGCAGCCGGGCGCGCCGAGCCCCGACGAGGCGCAGGTCAGCGTCGTGGAGACCAAGGGCAAGAGGCTCACGGGCATCTGGCACTTCAAGCTGGAGAAGACCTCCTGACGATGCGTGTACTGGTCGTGACCGCGGTTCCCGCCGAGCGGGACGCGGTCACGCGCGCGTTGGGGCCCGGTACGCATGACGTCGATGGCGTCGCCGTCGGCGTCGGCCCCGCCGCTGCCGCCGCCGGGACCGCGACCGCGCTGGCCCTGGCGTCCGCGACGCGCCCGTACGAGCTGGTGATCTCCGCCGGTATCGGCGGTGGTTTCGCCGGCGTGGCGCCGCTCGCCTCGCTCGTCGTCGCCGACGCGATCGTCGCCGCCGATCTGGGCGCCGAGACCCCCGACGGCTATCTCCCGGTGACCGCTCTCGGCTTCGGCTCCGTGGAGCATCTGCCGCCCGCCGCTCTCGTACGGGCCGTGGCCCGCGCGACCGGCGCCGTCACCGGAACCGTGCTGACCGTCTCCACCGTGACCGGGTCGGCCGCCCGCGCCGCCGAGCTGCGCGCCCGCCACGCGTACGCGGCCGCCGAGGCGATGGAGGGATTCGGGGTCGCCGAGGCCGCGGCCCAGCACGGTGTGCCGGTGCTGGAGATCCGCGCGGTGTCGAACGCCGTGGGGCCCCGCGACCGGGCGGCCTGGCGCATCGGGGAGGCGCTGGAGGCGCTCACCGAAGCGTTCGGGAAGCTCGTGCCCGTACTCGAAGGTTGGGATGGATATGACCGCTGAGCCGCTGAAGATCGCCTACTCGCCCTGCCCCAACGACACCTTCGTCTTCGACGCCTGGGCGCACGGCCGCGTGCCGGGCGCGCCCGCGATCGACGTGACCTTCGCGGACATCGACATCACCAACGGGATGGCCGAGCGCGGGGAGTTCGACGTGCTCAAGGTGTCGTACGCCGTACTGCCGTGGGTGCTCGACGAGTACGCGCTGCTTCCCTGCGGCGGGGCGCTCGGGCGGGGCTGCGGGCCGCTGGTGCTCACACTTCCCCAGGCTCTCGACTCCGTTCGCGCAGGGGAGACCCCATCGGCGGTCGGCCTTACCGGGAAGCGGGTCGCCGTGCCGAGCGAGCGCTCGACGGCGTATCTGCTGTTCCGGCTGTGGGCGGCGGATGCCGTACCGGGCGGGGTCGGCGAGATCGTCGTGATGCCGTTCCACGAGATCATGCCGGCGGTGCGCGACGGCAAGGTCGACGCGGGGCTCGTCATCCACGAGGCGCGCTTCACTTACCAGGACTACGGCCTGCACTGCCTCGCCGACATGGGCGAGCACTGGGAGGACACGACCGGCCTGCCGATCCCGCTGGGGGCCATCATCGCCAAGCGCTCGCTGGGCGCCGAGCGGCTGCGGCAGCTCGCGGACGCGGCGCGGACATCGGTGCGGATGGCGTGGGACGAGCCGCTGATGTCGCGGCCGTACGTGCTGGAGCACGCCCAGGAGATGGACCCGGCGGTGGCGGATCAGCACATCGGGCTGTACGTGAACGAGTTCACCGCCGACCTCGGCGAGAGCGGCTACGCGGCCGTGCGGGGGCTTCTCACGCGTGCCGCGGCCGAGGGACTCGTTCCGCCCCTCGGCAGCGGCGCGCTCGCGTTCGTCTAGCCCGCGCTTGTCCGGTCCGCGCTTGTCCGGTCCGCGCTACACATCCAGCTGGTCGGCCACCGCGCGGAGCAGACCCGCGATCTTCGCGCCGGCCGCCTTGTCGGGGTAGCGGCCGCGCTCCAGGGCCGGAGTGATGTTCTCCAGAAGTGTCGTCAGGTCCTGGACGATCGAGGCCAGTTCGTCGGGTTTGCGGCGCTGCGCGGCAGCGACGGACGGGGTGGGGTCGAGGATCGTCACGGTAAGCGCCTGGTCGCCGCGCTGACCCGCCACGACGCCGAATTCGACGCGCTGGCCGGGCTTCAGGGCGTCGACTCCGGCAGGGAGCACCGACGAGTGAACGAAGACGTCGCCGCCGTCGTCGCGGGAGAGGAAGCCGAAGCCCTTCTCACTGTTGAACCACTTGACCTTGCCGGTAGGCACGTCTGTCCTCGTCCTCGTACTCGTCGGATCCCCGGGACCGTTCGCTCGTGCGTTCGTCCGGGGAAAACGGCTCTGGATAGCACTACAGCGGGTCGTAGGACCCGCCACCACCAAGGCTAATGGTCCAGGGGCTGGTGACAAGACGTCGCCGGGCGGTTCCTCCGGGCGGGGAACTACCCTGGCCCGGTGATGACTGAAACCCAATCGGCCGAGGCCGGCGCCGGTGACCGGCTGGTACGTGTCGGCGCCATCGTTTTCTTCGTCGGCGCACTGGCCACACTGGTCACAGTGGCCCCGCTCTTCCTCGGCACGGAGCCCTTCCCGCCGATCGCGTACGCCGTCTGCATGCTGATGGGCGCCGGCTTCGTGATCGCCGCCGCGGGAGTGCTCAGATCGATCGCCGCCCAGCGCCGTCAGGCACGTGCCGCGCAGTAGTCGCTCAGCCAGGCCGGGAAGGCCGTGAGGTCGTCCAGGACCACGTCCGCACCGGCTTCCCGCAGCTCAGCGGCGTCGCACGGCCCGGTCGGCACGGCCACTGACAGTGCGTCCGCCGCCCGCGCGCCGCGTACGTCACCGAGGTGGTCGCCGACGTACACCGAGGCACCGTGCTCGCACAGCGCCTCCGCCTTGGCCTCCGCCCACAGCCACCCGATGACAGCGTCCGGCTCGATGCCCAGGTGCGCGAGGTGCAGTTTGGCGTTCGGCTCGTGCTTGGCCGTGACGACGATGGCCCGGCCGCCCGCCGCCCGTACCGCGGCCACCGCCTCGCGGGCGCCGGGCATCGCGGGACTTGGCGTGATCGCGTACGTCGGGTAGATCTCGCGGTAGCGGTCACCCATCTCCTGGATGCGTTCCTCGGGGAACCAGAACGCCAGTTCCCGCTCCAGCGGCGGACCCAGCCGGGTGACCGCCAGCTCGGCGTCGATGTACACACCGGTCTCGGCGGCGAGCGCCTCGTACGCGGCCCTGATGCCGGGCCGGGAGTCGATGAGCGTCATGTCGAGGTCGAAGCCGACCGTCAGCGGGGGCGTGGGCGGGGGCGTCTGAGCGGGCGTAGGCATGAACGCCATTGTGCCTGCGGGACGGCCGGGGCCCGCCCGTACACTTAGCCAAGCCTTACCAGCCTCCGGAGCGGAATGGGTCGATGCGAGCCGCCACCAGCCCCACCACACGCGCGCTGGTGACCCGCCGCACCGGCTGGACGGCCGCCGCCGTCGCGGCCCTGCTGCTTTCCGTGCTCCTGAGCCTCGCCGTCGGGGCGCGGACCATCGCCCCGTCCGAGGTCTTCGACGTCCTGCTGCACGGCGGCCACAGCGACGCGGCCGAAGTCGTACGGACGATGAGAGTGCCCCGCACGCTGATCGGGCTCATGGTCGGCGTCGCGCTGGCGCTCGCCGGAACCGTGCTCCAGGGCATCACGCGCAATCCGATCGCCGACCCCGGAATCCTGGGCATCAGCCAGGGCGCCTCGGTGGGGGTGGTCCTCGTGATCGCCTTCGCCGGGATCCACTCGCTGTCGGGTTACGTGTGGTTCGCCTTCGCCGGTGCGGCCCTCGCCTCGGTCGCGGTGTACGCCGTCGCGGCGAGCGGGCGCGGCGGCGCGACGCCGGTGAAGCTCGCGCTGGGCGGCGCCGCGATCAACGCGCTGCTCGCGTCCGTGACGATGGCGGTCCTCACGACGAAGGCGGCGGCGCTCGACGAGTTCCGCTTCTGGCAGGTCGGGTCCGTCGCCGGGCGGGACGCGGAGGTCGTCGGGCAGATCTGGCCGTTCCTGCTGGTCGGGGTCGTACTGGTCGTCTCTGTCGCGCGCGGACTCGACGCGCTGGCACTCGGGGACGACGTCGCGAAGGGCCTCGGGCAGAACGTGGCGACCGTACGCGTCGTCGGCGGCATCGGCGCGACGATCCTGACCGGCGCGGGGGTGGCGGCGGCCGGCCCCATCGCCTTCGTGGGCCTCGCGGTCCCGCACATCGCGCGGGCGGTGGTCGGCAGCGACCACCGGTGGGTCCTGCCGATGGCCGCGCTGATCGGCCCCGTCATGCTGCTGGTCTCCGACGTGGTGGGCCGCGTGATCTTCCCGCCGAGCGAGGTACCGGCGGGCGTGATGACCGCGCTGATCGGCGTGCCGTTCCTCGTCGCGCTCGTACGACGACGGGCGGTGCCGGCGTGACGAGCAACGCCGTGGCCGGGGTCCGGCCCGCGGGCTACACGCTCGTGAAGGCCGGGCGGGGGCGCTTTCTGCTGCACCGGCGGGCCGCCGCCGTCGCCGGGGGGCTCGCTCTCGCGCTGGCCGGGGTGTGTGTCGCGTACCTCTGCGTCGGCGAGAGCTTCGTCCCGCCCGGTGAGGTGCTGAAGGTCGTCTTCGGGCAGCCGTCGGCGAACGAACTCGTGGTGGGGACGCTGCGGCTGCCCCGCATGGTCGTGGGGCTCCTGGTCGGGGCGGCGTTCGGTGTGGCCGGTGCGCTGATCCAGACGGTCGCGCGCAATCCGCTCGCCAGCCCCGACATCATCGGCATCAGCCAGGGCGCGAGCGCGCTCACGGTCGGCGCGATGACGTTCGGGATCACCTCGTACACCGTCCTGCCGTACCTGTCCGTCGTCGGCGGCGTCCTCGCCGCCGCCCTCGTCTACGCCTTCGCCTGGCGCGGCGGACTGCACGCCACCCGCTTCGTGCTCATCGGCATCGGCTTCGCGATCGCCCTGCGCTCCATCACCCACCTCTTCCTCACCAAGGGCGACTACCTCGTCGCCCAGCAGGCCCAGATCTGGATGACCGGCTCGCTCAACGGGCGCGGCTGGGACGAGGCGGCCCCGCTGGCCTGGGTGCTCCTCGCACTGCTGCCCGCGACGCTGTGGGCCGCCCGCGCCCAGCGCGCCGTGTCGATGGACGACGACACGGCGACGTCGCTCGGCGTACGGCTGGGGCGGGTGCGGCTCGGGCTCGTCCTCACCGGCGTCGTGCTCGCGTCCGTGGCCACCGGGACCGCCGGCCCCATCGACTTCGTGGCGCTGCTGGCCCCGCAGATCGCCCGCCGCATGACGCGCACCGCACAGATCCCGCTGCTCTGCTCGGCGCTGATGGGCGCCCTGATCGTCGTCCTGGCGGACCTGCTGGCCCGGCGGCTGCTGTCGCCCACCGAACTGCCGGTGGGCGTTCTGACGGCGGCGGTCGGCGCCCCGTACCTGATCTGGCTGATCATCAAGGGCCGTACTGGAGGCAAGGCGTGAGCAGGCTCACCGCGCGCGGGCTGACGCTCGCCTACGAGGACCGTACGGTCGTGCACGAACTCGACCTGGCCGTACCCGACGGCCGGGTGACCGTCATCGTCGGACCGAACGCCTGCGGGAAGTCCACGACGCTCCGCGCACTCGGCCGGCTGCTCAGACCCAGGAACGGGGCGGTGCTGCTCGACGGCGCCGCGCTGGCGAAGATCCCGACCAGGAAGATCGCGCAGGCCATCGGACTGCTGCCGCAGACCCCGGTCGCGCCCGAGGCCATCACCGTCGCCGACCTCGTCGCGCGGGGCCGCCAGCCGCACCAGCACTGGTGGCAGCAGTGGTCGGACGAGGACGAGCGGGCGGTGACCGACGCCATGGAGCGCACGGACGTCACCGCGCTCGCCGAACGGCCGGTCGACGCGCTCTCCGGCGGCCAGCGCCAGCGCGTCTGGATCGCCATGGCCCTCGCCCAGGAGACGGACCTCCTCCTGCTGGACGAGCCCACGACGTACCTCGACATCTCCCACCAGGTTGAGGTGCTCGACCTGGTCCGCCGGCTCAACCACGATCGCGACCGCACCGTCGTGGCGGTCCTCCACGACCTCAACCAGGCGGCCAGGTACGCCGATCACCTCGTCGCGATGAAGGAGGGCCGCATCGTCGCCGAGGGCGACCCGCGCGACATCGTCACGGCTGATCTCGTACGGGAGGTCTTCGGCCTCGCGTCGGTCGTGATCCCGGACCCGGTGACCGGCTCGCCCCTGGTGATCCCGGGCGCGCCGTGGAGCCCGAAGCGCGACACCGGCCCCGAGGCCACCGCTCCGCCCGCCGCCACGCTGCCCTCCCCCTCCCGGCCCCCCCGAAAGGCGCCCTCCTCATGATCCCGATGACCGGAACCCCCCGCCGCCGCGCCCTGGTGGCCGCCTCCCTGACCGTCACCGCCACGCTCGCACTCTCCGCCTGCGGCTCGGACGCGGGCACCGACAACTCCTCGCCCTCCACCGAGGGCGCGACGCACACGGTCAAGACCGCCATGGGCCGGGTGAAGGTCCCGGACAGCCCGAAGCGCGTAGTCGTCCTGGACACCGCCGAGCTGGACTCCGCGATCACGCTCGGCGTGAAGCCGGTCGGCGCGACGCACACCGGCACCGAGTCCGGGTTCCTGAGCTACCTGCCCAAGGACAAGGTCGCGGGCATCAAGGACGTCGGCGAGATGATGAGCCCCAGCCTGGAGGCCGTCGCCGCCCTGAAGCCCGACCTGATCCTCACCAGCAAGGTGCGGCACGGCGCCCTGTACGACGAGCTCAAGGAGCTCGCGCCGACCGTGATGACGGAGAACACCGGTCACCCCTGGAAGGAGAACTTCCAGGTCCACGCCGACGCGCTCGGCATGAAGGCCGAGGCGAAGAAGGTCGTCGCCGACTACACCGCGCACGCCGCGAAGGTCACCGAGGCGGTCGGCGGCAAGGACAAGGCCGCGCGGACCGACGTCAATGTGGTCCGGTTCATCGAAGGCGCGGACATCCGCATCTACGGCAAGCAGAACTACATCGCGACGGTCCTGGCCGATGTCGGTCTGGGCCGCCCGGCCATCACCGACAAGGCGAAGGACGGCTTCTCGTACGACGTGAGCCCCGAGAAGATCAACCTCGCGGGCGAGAACGCCGACATCGTCTTCCACTCGACGTACGGCGACCCGAAGAAGGCCGAGCAGACGCAGACCCTGAACAGCGGGCTGTGGAAGAACATGCCGGCCGTGAAGGCGGACAAGGCCTTCGGCGTCGACGACGAACTGTGGATCCAGGGCATCGGCTACACCGCCGCCCACAAGATCCTCGACGAGCTGCAGGGCCACCTGACGAAGTAGCGGACCCCTACCGCCTCCGCGCCCGCCACACCAGGTAGAGCGCGGAGGCGACGGCCGCCGTCCGTACGACGACGGGCCACCCGCCCGAGACCGCCTCGCCCATCGCGCCCTGGGCGAGCGGCTCGCCCCACCGGCCCTCGGTCCTGCCCCACAGCCACACGAACCCGCCGGCCGCCACGAGCCCCGGCAGCCCGAGCACCGCCCACTTCGCCTGGGCGCGGCTGATGCGCTGCGAGGCGTATGCGAGGAGCCAACCGCCGCCCAGCGCGATCCAGTTGCCGAGCACGGCGCCCCCGACGAGCAGCGTGGCGGCCAGCAGGAGCAGGAGATTCGCGGGCGGCCGGACGGCCTCGGGCGGTTCGGCGACGACGGTCTCGGCGGTACGCCGCCGCAGGCGCAGCAGGCGGCGGCGCGCGGGGACTTCCGCCTCGACGGCCGCTTGCTCCGCTCCCCCGTCCTCCCCGGCTTCGCCGTCCTCTCCGGCTTCGTCCTCCGCCGGCGGGGGCTTGAGTATTTCGGGGATCTCCACGCCCCCGGTGAACCCCGGCACACTGACGCCCAGGCCGAAGGGGCCCGGTTCGACGCGCCACCAGTCGGGTTCGCTGCCCTGGGGGCCGAGTTCGTCCGATCCGGCGAGGTGGGGCGGTGAGGCACCGGCGGGCCGGTCCACCACGCCCGGGCGGGCGCGCTCGCTGGCGCGGTCACGGGGCCGGGGAATCCACCCGCCGCGCCCCTTCGATCTGTCGCGCTGCTCCGGTAGTACGACCGGCTGCGCGTCGGCTCCCGGCGCGGGCATCGCCCCGTCCGACGCCGCCCGCGCCACCAGTTCGGCAGGCGGTCCGATCCGGCCCAGGATGCGGCGTACGGCCGCGGGGGTGTCCGGCGTACCGAACTTGGAGCGCTGCCGGTCGATCTCGTCGCGCAGGCCGGACACCAGCCGCATCCGCGTCGCCGAGGGCAGCTTGTGCTGCTGAGCCAGGTCGCCGACCCTGCTCAGATAGTCGTAGACGAGCTGATCGCTCTCGATCCCCACGCGCCGTTCCCGTCCCTCACCCTCCAACTGCCTGCACCGACGGTAGCGCCACACCGGCTACCGTGGGGCGGATGGGGACCGGCGAGCGCAACCAGGAGGCGCACGTGTCCGAAGGATCAGGCCCAACGCCACCACGCACGCTCGCGGAAGCCCTGCGCACCCGCGGCGACGCGTCCCTGGCCGCGCTGTTGCGTGCCCGGCCCGACCTGCTGTCGCCCGTGCCGAACGACTTGTCGCAGCTCGCGACCCGGGCGGCGACGCGCGCTTCCGTCGTGCGCGCCCTGGAACGGCTCGACCGGTTCACGCTCCAGACCGCCGAAGCACTGGCCGTGGCACCCGATCCCGCTCCGTACGAGGCGCTGCGCGCGCTGATGACGGGCGACGACGGCGACCCGGCGGTCGACGCCGCGCTGCCCGGAGCCGTCAGTACGCTGCGTGACCAGGCGCTGCTCTGGGGCGCCGACGACCGGCTGCGTCTGGTGCGTACCGCCCGGGAGTTGCTCGCCCCTTCCCCCACGCATCCCTCGCCGACCGGCCTCGGCCCGACCGTCGCCGAGGCGACCGCCGGGATGTCCCCGGGGCGGTGGCAGGAGACCCTGGCCGCTGCCGGGCTGGCGCCCACACACGATCCGGTGTCGGCGGTCGCGGCGCTGGCTGAGCTCTTCAACGACCGCGCCCGGATGTCGGCGCTGCTCGACACGGCGCCGCCCGAGGCGCTGATGGTGCTGGAGCGGCTGGTGTGGGGGCCGCCGTACGGCGAGGTGACGTCGGATCCCGCGCCGCCCGTGCGGTGGCTGCGCGACCGCGGGCTGCTGCTGCCGACGAGTCTGCGCACGGTCGTTCTGCCGCGCGAGGCCGCGCTGCATCTGCGCGCCGGGCGGGCGCACCGGGTGCCGGAGCCGGTGCCGCCCGCGGTGGCGGCCGCCGCCGAATACCGTCCACAGGTTGTGGACAGTACGGCCGCGGGGCAGGCGTACACCGCGCTGGCCACCGTCGAGGAGCTGCTCAAGGACTGGAACGAGGGCGGTCCGGCCGTCCTGCGCTCCGGCGGGCTGAGTGTCCGCGACCTGAAGCGGACGGCCGCCGCGCTCGACGTGCCCGAGCACACGGCCGCGTTCTGGGTCGAACTCGCCTACGCGGCAGGGCTGCTGGCGTCCGACGGCGAGGCGTCCGAGCGGTACGCCGCCACGCCCGCGTACGACGAATGGCTCGACCTGCCGCCGCAGGACCAGTGGACCCGCCTGGCCCGCGCCTGGCTGCACGCCACCCGCACGGCGGGCCTCGTCGGCAGCCAGGACACCAAGGGCCGGGTCCTGGCGGCGCTCGGCCCCGACCTGGACCGCTCGGCGGCCCCGGAGGTACGCCGCCGGGTGCTCGCCCTCCTGGGCGGGCTGCCGGAGGGCGCCGCGCCTGCGCCGGAACAGGTGCTGGCCCGGCTGCGGTGGGAGCGGCCGCTGCGGGGGGCGAATTCCGCCGCCGCTTCCTCCGACATCTCGGGTGACCTGCGGTCCCGGGTCGCGCTGTGGACGCTCACCGAGGCGGAACTCCTGGGCGTGAGCGGGCGCGGGGCACTCTCCTCCCACGGGCGCGCGCTGCTGGCCACCGGCACCGCTCACACGCGGGCGAGCGACGCCGAGGAGGCCGCGGCGGCCGCGGGCGCCGCCGCGCTGCTCGCGCCGCTGATTCCGGAGCCGCTGGACCACGTCCTGCTCCAGGCCGACCTCACCGCGGTGGCCCCCGGGCCGCTGCGGCGGCCCCTCGCCGACACGCTCGACGTACTCGCCGATGTGGAGTCGAAGGGCGGGGCGACCGTGTACCGCTTCACGCCGGCGTCCGTACGGCGGGCGCTGGACGCGGGGCGGGCCGCGTCCGACCTGCACACCTTCCTGGCCGAGCACAGCCGTACGCCCGTGCCGCAGCCGTTGAGCTACCTCATCGACGACGTGGCCAGGAAGCACGGGCACCTGCGGATCGGGGCCGCGTCGGCGTACGTCCGCTGCGACGACGACGCGATGCTCGGCGAGATCCTCGCCGACAAGCGGTCGCAGCCACTGGGGCTGCGGCGCCTCGCGCCCACCGTGCTGGCCGCGCAGAGCGACCCGGCGACGCTGCTCGAAGGCCTGCGGGGCATGGGCTTCGCGCCCGCCGCCGAGTCGGCGGCCGGCGACGTACTGATCACGCGGGCCCACGCCTACCGGACCCCGCCCCGTACCGCGCCCGTACCGGTGCCGGAGGGACCGCCTACGCCGGACGAGACGCTGCTGGGGGCGGCGCTGCGGGCGATCCGGGCCGGGGACATGGCGTCCACGGCGGTACGCAAGGAGGCCCCGGCGGCTGCGGCGGCCGGGCCGGCGCCGGCCCCGGGCGAACTGCCGCGCACCACCCCCGCCGAGACGCTCGCCACGGTCCAGGCCGCGGCACTGACCGGCTCGGCGGTGTGGATCGGTTACGTCAACGCGGACGGGGCGGCGAGCCAGCGCGTGATCGCGCCGGTGAGGGTGGAGGGGGGCTTCGTCACGGCGTACGACCACACGGCGGACGAGGTCAGGACGTACCCTCTGCACCGCATCACGGGCGTCGCGGAACTGGCGGACAGCCCCTAGCCGGGCGGACGGCACGGGAACGGGACTCCGCCCAGGCCCCCGACCCTCAGACGCCGGTCGGACTGGATGTGCCACGCCCCGTGGGCACCACCGGGCCCGTCCGGCGGTGGCCGACGACGAGACCCGTGTCCGGTGCCGCTGTCAGCGACGCGGACCACGTGCCCTTGCCGTCGCACTCCTTGCCGTTGGGCCAGGAAGCCGTCATGCGGACCTTCGTACTGTCCTTCATGATCACGCGGCCGCCCTCGGCCGAGGTGACCGAGAACCGCACGTCCAGCTCCTCGCCGCGTACGTCGTCGGCCGTAGGCAAGTGCATCCGCGTGCCGGCCACCGTGGACGCCTCCGTGCGCTCCTCGCACTTCCCGTCCACGCACAGCCGGAAGACGGCGGACCCCACCTGATCCACCGCCGCACCGCCGGCCGGCTGGAAGATCACAGTGATCCCCGGTACACCGGCGATGAGCGTGCAGGAGCGACGGCCGTCACTCCCCCCGCAGCCCCCGAGGGCCAGCGCCGCCAGCAGGGCGACGGCCGCCCTGCCGCCGGCACCCGCGCTGAGCACCCACGTCATCAAACCCCCCGGTCCGCACACTGTTGAGCGCTCACCTGCCGGAACGCACCGTATCCCCGTCCCCCCGCGGCACGCGCCTGGCGTGCACGGTCCGCCCGATCCGGCGGCCCAGCAGGAAGTAGCCGATGAGCGCTCCCGTCGTATTGAGGATCACGTCGTCGACGTCGAACGCCCTGCCCTCGACGATCGCGCCCTGCGCCAGCTCCACCAGCACCATCACCACCACCGTGAGAGCCACCACACGCAGCAGCCGCAGCGAGCGCGGCACCAGCACCGGCAGCAGCAGCCCGAACGGCATGCCCAGCAGCAGATTGCCGCCGATCTGCTTGCACGCTGCGAGGAAGGTGTAGTCCTCGGCGTACTGCCGCAGCGAGGCGCCGGGCCGCAGATTGGTCGTGACCAGGGCTTCCGAGGCGTGCGAGGGCGCCAGCGTCAGCCGCGCCAGTACGGCCGAGAAGAGTACGAGGCCCAGAAAGGCCAGGGCGACCGCGAGGGCCCGCAACAGCGCCCGCCCCCAGGAGCGACGAGGTTCCGCTTCATCCGCTTCAGCTGTCATGAACACCCGCCTACCCCGACTCCCGACCCGTACCGCACGCGATGCGGCACACTGGACGTTTGGCCGTACGGGCCGACCTGCCGCAGAAAGGGCCGAAACACGCGTGAACGGACCCCTCATCGTCCAGAGCGACAAGACTCTGCTCCTCGAAGTCGACCACGAGCTCGCCGACGCCTGCCGCCGGGCGATCGCGCCCTTCGCCGAGCTGGAGCGGGCCCCCGAGCACATCCACACGTACCGGGTGACGCCGCTCGGCCTGTGGAACGCGCGGGCCGCCGGACATGACGCCGAGCAGGTCGTCGACGCGCTCGTCGAGTTCTCCCGCTACCCGGTCCCGCACGCGCTGCTCGTCGACGTCGCCGAGACGATGGCCCGCTACGGCCGCCTCACCCTCTCCAAGCACCCCGTACACGGTCTCGTCCTCACCTCCACGGACCGCCCGGTGCTGGAGGAGATCCTCCGCTCGAAGAAGGTCCAGCCGCTGGTCGGCGCCCGGATCGACGCGGACACGGTCGCCGTGCACCCCTCCGAGCGCGGCCAGATCAAGCAGACGCTGCTCAAGCTGGGCTGGCCGGCCGAGGACCTCGCGGGGTACGTCGACGGCGAGGCCCACGCGATCGACCTCGCGGAGGACGGCTGGGCGCTGCGCCCGTACCAGAAGCAGGCCGTCGAGGGCTTCTGGCACGGCGGCTCGGGCGTCGTGGTCCTGCCCTGCGGCGCGGGCAAGACGCTGGTCGGCGCGGGCGCGATGGCGCAGGCGAAGGCCACCACGCTCATCCTCGTCACGAACACCGTCTCGGCCCGCCAGTGGAAGCACGAGCTGGTGAAGCGGACGTCGCTGACCGAGGACGAGATCGGCGAGTACAGCGGTACGCGCAAGGAGATCCGCCCGGTCACCATCGCGACGTACCAGGTCCTGACGACGAAGCGGAAGGGCATCTACCCGCACCTGGAGCTCTTCGACTCCCGGGACTGGGGCCTGATCGTGTACGACGAGGTGCACCTGCTGCCCGCGCCCGTCTTCAAGTTCACGGCGGACCTCCAGGCGCGGCGGCGCCTCGGCCTGACGGCGACGCTCGTGCGCGAGGACGGCCGCGAGTCCGACGTCTTCTCCCTCATCGGCCCGAAGCGTTTCGACGCGCCGTGGAAGGAGATCGAGGCGCAGGGCTACATCGCGCCCGCCGACTGTGTCGAGGTACGGGTCAACCTCACCGAGAGCGAGCGGCTCGCCTACGCGACGGCCGAGACGGAGGAGAAGTACCGCTTCTGCGCGACCACCGCGACCAAGCGGAAGGTGACGGAGGCGCTGGTACGGAAGTTCGCGGGCCAGCAGATCCTCGTCATCGGCCAGTACATCGACCAGCTCGACGAGCTGGGTGAGCATCTGGACGCGCCGGTCATCAAGGGCGAGACGTCGAACGCGCAGCGCGAGAAGTTGTTCGAGGCGTTCCGGCAGGGGGAGATCAGCGTGCTGGTCGTCTCGAAGGTCGCGAACTTCTCGATCGACCTGCCCGAGGCGACGGTCGCGATCCAGGTGTCGGGTACGTTCGGCTCCCGCCAGGAGGAGGCCCAGCGCCTGGGCCGGGTCCTGCGGCCGAAGGCGGACGGCCACCAGGCGCACTTCTACTCGGTGGTCGCGCGCGACACGATCGACCAGGACTTCGCGGCCCACCGGCAGCGGTTCCTGGCGGAACAGGGTTACGCGTACCGGATCGTGGACGCGGACGAACTGATGGCGGAGGACGGCACCGCCTCGTAACGCGGACGGGACGGGGGCCGGGCCGGGCGTGGCCGACGGCCCTCCCCCGCCCCGGCCCCGGGCCTCACACGCCGGACGGGGTGTACGTGCCGGACGAGCCCGACCCGGCCGGGCGGCCGGCCCAGGCCACCTTGCCGGCGCCGGCCGTACTGGTGGCGCGTGACCCCGCCGCGTACGCCAGCAGTAGCAGCCCCAGCAGTGCGTACGGGGACGCCAGGGGCTGCTGCCACCAGGGGAGTCGCAGGTCCAGGGGGCCCGCGTGCGGCACCAGCCACAGCGTGCGGGCCAGGAAGACGACGGCCACCGCCGCCGCCACCTTCCCCCGGCCCTCCGCCACGAGCACCGCGAGCAACGGCACGCACCACACCCAGTGGTGCGACCAGCTGATCGGCGACACCAGCAGCGCGGTCACCGCGGTGGCCAGCACGCCCCACGTCTCGCGCCCCGCCCCCACCGCCCGGCGCGCCGTCCACAGCCCTGCCGCCGCGACCAGTACCGCCGCCGCCAGCCACACAGGGCCGGGCTCGGGGTGGTGCAGGAGCCGCGCGAGCAGCCCTTGCAGCGACTGGTTGTCGACGATCCACGCCTTGCCGACCCGCCCGGTCTCGAAGATCCGCCGGGTCCAGAAGTCGACGCTGGCGTGCGGCAGTACGAGCGCTCCGAGCAGCACCGTGCCCGTCAGCGAGGCGACGGCGGTGAGACCGGCCCGTACCCGGCCCGTCAGCAGCAGGTACACGATGAAGATCGCGGGTGTGAGCTTGACGCCCGCCGCGACACCGAGCGCGAAGCCCTTGCCGATCGCGTCGTCCGTACGGGTCAGGTCCCACAGGACGAGGCACGCGAGCGCCAGGTTGATCTGCCCGAAGACGATGGTCTGGAAGACGGGTTCGAGCCACACGCCGACCGCCGTGGCCGTGAGAACGAGCGCGGGCCGGGCCACAAGCCGGGCGAACCGGCAGGAGAGATGGACGAGGAGCGCGAGCAGCGCGGTGTTGCCGACGGCGAAGGCGGCCTTGAGGGCGCCGAGCGGCAGCCAGGTCGTCGGGACGAAGAGAATCGCGGCGAACGGCGGGTACGTGGCGGGCAGTTGCCACTGGGTGACGGTGAACCCGTACAGGTCGGTGCCGTTCGCGACGGCCGCCCCTTCCGCCCGGTAGACGAGGGTGTCGGCCATGGGGATGTGCTGGAGTACGCACAGCGTGGCCAGCGCGGCCAGGGACACGGCGAGCAGAACGCCGGCGGGCAGCCGGGCCGGTACGGCCGGTGATCGAGAGGTCACGGTGCGTTGTTCCACGGCCGCGACCCTAGTGGATCAGCGGGGGCGGATCGCGATCGGCGTGCGGCCCCGCGGCGCCGCACGCTCAGCGGCGCTTTACGCCCGCCTCCTGCGCGTACTCCCCCAGGACGGCCACGCGGAACGCGGCGCCCACGAACACCTTGACGGCGCGCAGCGCCTCGCCGATCCGGTGGCTCGGGTGGGCGTCGCCCAGGGCGGTGGCGCCGGCGGCGGGGTGGGCGGACGGGCCTGGGGTGAAGGTTGCTGAACTCATGTTTCCATGATGAATACCGGACATTCTGTGCACAACGGTCTGAGGGCTGAACTCCGGGCCGCCCGGCTCCTCCCGGGGGCTGACCCCGGCCCCTAGGGCCTGTCGTCAAATGATCTTTACCGGTGCGACGGTGGTCGCGCGCGGGTCGTTAATGAGTTGACCGGGTGACGCCGCCTGGGCAGGCTGCAGCCCGGACCTGGACGACAGCCTGCTTGCTGGTGAACTGCTCCCCGATCGCCGGGGTGGGGCAGCGCGTCAGCAGATCGGAAATGCCGGAAGATGACCTCTCACCTCCACGCGCTCTGCTTCGACGCGAACGACCCGCTCCGTCTCGCGCGCTTCTGGGCCGGCGTCCTGGGCTGGGAGATGGCCGACGACTCCCGCGACGGCATCACGCTCCTGCCCAGCGATGACACCGGGTTCCGAATCCGTTTTCTTCCGACCCAGGAGCGGAAGACGGGCCAGAACCAGATGCACTTCGATCTGACGAGCAGGTCCCTCGACGACCAGCGGCAGACTGTGGCGAGGTCGCTCGGACTCGGCGCCCGGCACATCGACATCGGTCAACGCCCGGAGGAGGGCCATGTGGTGCTCGCCGACCCCGAAGGCAACGAGTTCTGCGTCATCGAGCCGGGCAACAACTTCCTCGCTGACTGCGGATTCATCGGAGCGCTTGCGTGCGACGGTTCGCAGGACGTCGGGTACTTCTGGAGCCGGGCGCTGGGCTGGCCGTTGGTCTGGGACCAGGACCAGGAGACCGCGATCCGCTCGCCGCACGGCGGTCCGAAGGTCACGTGGGGCGGTCCGCCACTGATGTCGAAGACCGGGAAGAACCGGCTGCATTTCGACCTCGCTCCGCCTGCCCACGGTGATCAGCAGGCGGAGGTCGACCGTCTCGTCTCCCTCGGGGCGACTCGCCTCGACATCGGCCAGGGCGAGGTCGACTGGGTGGTGATGGCCGACCCCGATGGCCATGAGTTCTGTGTGTCGGCACCCCGATAACGCGATCGGTCCGGAGGCGGCGCCCCCTCACAGGGCGGGGGGCCGAGCCATGGCCGTCCGACTCACCCGCGTTGCTGAAGAGGGTGAGCACCGGCCCCTCCCGCACCTCGTGGACGGAAAACCATTCGCGCGCGCCGCGCCCCCGCGACTACAATCCCCGGTCTTCCCGCCTCCCTCCGTGGAGCGCCGCCGCCCGGACGGAAACCGGACGGTCCACGCCGTGATCCCCATGTGATCCCTCCGGAGGCAAGACCGTGCCCGCGCCCGACCCCAGCCGTTCCACGCCCGAGCCCAGCCGTTCCCTTGCGGAGCCCGACCCCCTGGGCCGGGAGCGTGCCCACCTCACCGCCTCGCGCGCCGCGCTGCGCGCCATGCGTGAGGACGCGCAGGCACTCGACATCCGCGACGTCACCGCGAACTGGGTGAACGCCGCCGTCCTCGGCGCCCAGATCGAGGAACGCATCAAGTCGCTCGCCGACCTCTCCCACACCCCGCTCTTCTTCGGCCGCCTCGACTACCTCCATGTCGTCGGCGCGGACCGGGCGGAGGGCGCGGAGGGCGAGCGCTTCTACATCGGCCGGCGTCACGTCCACGACGCCGACGGCGACCCCCTGGTCATCGACTGGCGCGCGCCCGTGTCCCAGCCCTTCTACCGCGCCTCGAAGAAGGACCCGCTGGACGTCGGGCTGCGGCGCCGCTTCGGCTACACGGGCGGCGAGCTCACGGCGTACGAGGACGAGCACCTGTCCGACCCGGCGGAGGCGGAGCAGACCAGCAAGCTGCTCCAGGCGGAGATCGAGCGCCCGCGCGTCGGCCCCATGCGGGACATCGTGGCGACGATCCAGCCCGAGCAGGACGAGATCGTACGGTCCGGCCTGTCCGGCAGCGTCTGCGTGCAGGGCGGCCCGGGAACCGGAAAGACGGCGGTGGGCCTGCACCGCGTCGCGTACCTCCTCTACGCGCACCGCGACCGGCTGGCCCGTACCGGCACGCTCGTCATCGGCCCCAACAAGTCCTTCCTCCACTACATCGAGCAGGTCCTGCCCGCGCTGGGCGAGCTGGAGGTCAAGCAGGCGACGGTCGACGACCTGGTGGCGGTGCACGGCGAGGTGCGGGGCACCGACGAGGCCGGCACCGCCGTGATCAAGGGCGACGCACGGATGGCGGAGGTGCTGCGCCGAGCCCTGCGCTCGCACGTCACCACCGCTCCCACCGAGCCCGTGGAGGTGGTGCGCGGCTCGCGGAGGTGGCGTGTTCCGGCGTACGAACTCGAGGAGATGGTCGGCGAGTTGCTGGCGCGGGAGATCCGTTACGGAGCCGCCCACGACGCCCTGCCGCAGCGCATCGCCCATGCGGTGCTGGTCCGCATGGAGGAGTCGGGCGAGGCTCCGGACGACCGGGTGCAGGACGCGGTGGCGCGCAACCCGGCGGTGAAGGCGGCCGTCAAGGCGGTCTGGCCCGCGGTGGACCCGGCGAAGCTGGTGCTGCGGCTGCTGTCCGACGCGGAGTTCCTGGCGGAGCACGCGGAAGGCGTGCTGTCGGCGGAGGAGCAGAAGCGCATCGTGTGGGCCAAGCCGGCGCGTTCGGTGAAGTCGGCGAAGTGGTCGGCGGCGGATGTGGTGCTGCTCGACGAGGCGGCGGACCTGATCTCGCGTACGCACTCGCTCGGACACGTCGTGCTCGACGAGGCGCAGGATTTGTCGCCGATGCAGTACCGGGCGGTGGGCCGCCGCTGCACGACGGGCTCGGCGACGGTACTGGGCGACCTGGCCCAGGGGACGACGCCGTGGGCGACGGCGAGCTGGGCGGAGGCGCTGCGGCACCTGGGCAAGCCGGAGGCGGCGGTCGAGGAACTGACGGCGGGGTTCCGCGTGCCGCGCGACGTCATCGCGTACGCGTCGCGGCTCCTGCCGGCGATCTCGCCGGGGCTCGCGCCGGTGTCGTCGGTGCGGGAGAGCGCGGGGGCGCTGGAGGTGCGGCGGGTGGAGGCCGGCGAGGTGACCGGCGCGGTGGTGGCGGCCTGCGAGGAGGCGCTGCGTCACGAGGGGTCGACGGGACTGATCGCGGCGGACGCGCGCGTGCCGGAGCTGGCGGCGGCGCTCGCTGCGGCGGGGCACGGCTACCTCTCCCCCGGTGAGGAGACGACGGCGGAGTCCCGCCTGACCCTGGTGCCGGCGTCGCTGGCGAAGGGTCTGGAGTACGACTACGTGGTGCTGGACGAGCCGGCGGCGGTGGTGTCGGGCGAGCCGGACGAGCGGACCGGTCTGCGCCGCCTGTACGTGGCGCTGACCCGGGCGGTGTCGGGCCTGACCGTGGTCCACACGACATCGCTGCCGACTGCGCTGGCCTGAGCGCCCGGCCCACGGCCCCGACCCGGGAGCAGGTCGGCCCGGACGCCGTTCGTGCGGGTCCGCGAACGCCGGACGGTCCGGATGATTGCCACAACGCAATCCGGCCCGTCCGGCGCTCGAGAGCGGGGCCCGGGCCGGAGCCCGGTTCGGGAGCACCCCCCGGGCTACGCGTCCAGCGTCGTCCGCCAGGCCCGTACCGCCTCCGCGGACACCGGCTCCTCCCACCCCCCAGGCCGCGCCGCCCCACCGATGTGGAAGGCGCCGATCCCGGCCGCCCGCAACGCGGGAAGATGGTCCAGGCGAAGGCCGCCCCCCACGAGCAGCTGCGGCCGGTACCCCGGCGCCCCCCGCTTCCCGGCCTCCGCCTCCGCCAGCAGCACCGGCAGCCCCGCGTCGACGCCCTCCGCCGAGCCGGCGGTCAGGTACGTGTCCAGGCCCGGCAGCTCCGCGAGCTGCTTGCGCAGCGCGTCACGGTCCGCCGCCCGGTCGATCGCCCGGTGGAACGTCCACCGGCATCCCTCGATCTCCGCCACCACCCGCTCGACCGCGACCAGATCGGCGTTCCCCTTCGCGTCGAGGAAGCCGAGTACGAACTCCTCGGCACCTTCCGCGAGCAGGCCCCGCGCCGCCAGCACCAGTGCGTCGACGTCCCCCGCGAGGAACCCGTCCGCCAGCCGCAGCATCACGCGCAGCGGGATGTCCACCGCCGCACGGATCCGTCCGAAAGTCTCGCGCGACGGGGTCAGGCCGTCCGCCGCCATGTCGGTGACCAGCTCGAGCCGGTCCGCGCCTCCGGACTGGGCGGCGAGCGCGTCCTCCGCGTCGAGGGCGATCACCTCCAGGACTGCACGGTTGTTCATGGGACTCCATTCTCCGGAAAACGGAACTACAGGTCTAGTCCAATCTCCACCCTAGGGCCCGCGCCCGGCCCGCGCACCAACACACGCTTGCGCACCCGCGTGGCCGGAGGTATACATGGAGCCGTAACCGATACCCCCTAGGGGTATCTACCCGCCACGACGAGCCAGCCCGAGGAGCAGACGTGACCACCACGACGCCCGCCACCGGAACAGCCGGCGCCACCGGAGCCGAGGTCGAACTCGCCATCGGCGGGATGACCTGCGCCTCGTGCGCCGCCCGCATCGAGAAGAAGCTGAACCGGATGGACGGCGTGGAGGCGACCGTCAACTACGCCACCGAGAAGGCGAAGGTCACCTACCGCGACGCGGACGTGTCCGTACGGGATCTGATCGCGACGGTGGAGGCCACCGGCTACACGGCCGAGGAGCCGCCTCCGCCACGCACCGGACCGGAATCGGCGACAGCCGGCGCGGACGCGGAACGCGCCGGGGACGACGAACTGCTGCCGCTCCGCCGGCGCCTCGTCACCGCGACCCTGCTCGCCGTGCCGGTCGTCGCGATGGCGATGGTCCCCGCCCTGCAGATCGAGTACTGGCAGTGGCTGTCCCTGACCCTGGCCGCCCCGGTCGTCACGTACGCCGCCTGGCCCTTCCACCGCGCCGCGTGGACCAACGCCAGGCACGGCGCGGCGACGATGGACACGCTGATCTCGGTCGGCACCTCGGCGGCGTTCCTGTGGTCGCTGTGGGCGCTGTTCTTCGGCACCGCCGGTACGCCCGGCATGACACACCCCTTCGAACTGACCGTCTCGCGCAGCGACGGCGCCGGGAACATCTACCTGGAGGCGGCGGCCGGCGTCACCGCGTTCATCCTGGCCGGCCGGTACTTCGAGGCCCGCTCCAAGCGCAAGGCCGGCGCCGCGCTCAAGGCGCTGCTGGAACTCGGCGCCAAGGAAGTCACCGTCCTGCGCGACGGCGGCGAGCACCTGACAGCCACGGCCGACCTGCGGGTCGGCGACCGCTTCCTGGTCCGCCCGGGCGAGAAGATCGCCACCGACGGCACCGTCGTCGAAGGCACCTCCGCCGTCGACGCCGCACTGCTCACCGGCGAGTCCGTCCCGGTCGAGGTCGCCCCCGGCGACACCGTCACCGGCGCCACCCTCAACGCCGGCGGCCGCCTGGTCGTCGAGGCCACCCGCGTCGGCGCCGACACCCAGCTCGCCCGCATGGCCAAGCTGGTCGAGGACGCCCAGAACGGCAAGGCGGCGGCCCAGCGCCTGGCCGACAGGATCTCCGCCGTCTTCGTCCCGGTCGTCATCGCGCTGGCGGTCGCCACGCTCGGCTTCTGGCTCGGCAACGGCGCGGGCCTGACAGCCGCGTTCACCGCCGCAGTGGCCGTACTGATCATCGCCTGCCCCTGCGCCCTGGGCCTGGCCACCCCGACCGCCCTCATGGTCGGCACCGGCCGCGGCGCCCAGCTCGGCATCCTGATCAAGGGCCCCGAAGTACTGGAGACCACCCGCAACGTCGACACGGTCGTCCTCGACAAGACCGGCACCGTCACCACCGGCCGGATGACCCTGCTCGAGGTGCACACCGCCGACTCCACCGACGAGGACGAAGTTTTGCGGCTGGCAGGCGCGTTGGAGCACTCCTCCGAGCACCCGGTCGCCCGGGCCGTCGCCACCGGCGCCGCGGCCCAGGTCGGTGCGCTCCCCACCCCCGAGGACTTCGCGAACGTCCCCGGCCTCGGCGTCCAGGGCATCGTCGAGGGCCACGTCGTCCTCGTCGGCCGCCCCAGGCTGCTCGCCGAGTGGGCGATGGCCCTGCCCGTCGGACTGGAGCGCGCCAGGGCCGCCGCCGAAGCGGCCGGACGCACCGCGATCGCGGTGGCCTGGGACGGCGAGGCCCGCGCGGTCCTCGAAGTCGCCGACGCCGTCAAGGCCACCAGCGCCGAAGCCGTCCGCAGGCTGCGCGCCCTGGGCCTGACCCCGATCCTGCTGACCGGCGACAACCGGGCCGTCGCCGAGTCGGTCGCCCGCGAAGTGGGCATCGACGAGGTGTTCGCCGACGTCATGCCCGAGGACAAGGCCGACGTCGTCAAGAAGCTCCAGGCCCGGGGCCGCAGCGTGGCCATGGTCGGTGACGGAGTCAACGACGCCGCCGCCCTCGCCCAGGCCGACCTCGGTCTGGCCATGGGGACCGGAACCGACGCGGCCATCGAAGCCGGCGACCTGACGCTCGTACGGGGCGACCTGCTCGCCGCGGCGGACGCCATCCGTCTCTCCCGCAAGACCCTGGGCACCATCAAGTCCAACCTCTTCTGGGCCTTCGCCTACAACATCGCCGCCCTCCCGCTGGCCGCCTCCGGCCTCCTCAACCCGATGATCGCCGGAGCCGCCATGGCCTTCTCCTCCGTCTTCGTCGTCGGCAACTCCCTGCGTCTGCGCGGCTTCAAGGCCGCCACCCACTGAGGACGCCGGCCCCGTCGGCCGCCCCCGCACGCAGGCCGGAGCGCGGGCCCTCGCGTGGGGGCGGCTTCCCCGTACGCGCGTCCCGGGCGGCAAGATGAGGGCATGAACGCCACGGCCGCCGCTCCGCGGCATCCCGCGCACGACGACCTGGTCCGCCGCTGGCTGGACACCGTCCCGGCCGGAAGCGAGCTCTCCGCCGACCCTCGCCCGTACGCCGAGAACCTCCTCGCCCGCTGGGCCGAGCCCCAGCGGCGCTACCACTCCACCGACCACCTCGTCGCGGTCCTCGGCCGTCTCGACACGCTGGCCGGCCACGCCGACGACCCGGCCGCCGTCCGCCTCGCCGCCTGGTTCCACGACGCGGTCTACCGTCCCGACCGCTCCGAGAACGAGGAGCGCAGCGCGCTCCTCGCCGAGCGCGCCCTGGCCGAGCTGGGGCTCGACGACGCCCTCACCGCCGAGGTCGCCCGCCTGGTCCGCCTCACCGCCGGCCACGACCCCGACCCGGGCGACACCAACGGCGAGGCCCTCTGCGACGCGGACCTGGCGATCCTGGCCGCGCCCCCGGCCCCGTACGCCGCCTACGCGGCAGCGGTCCGCGAGGAGTACGGCTTCGTCCCGGACGCCGCGTTCCGCGAGGGCCGGGCGGCCGTGCTGCGGCAGCTCCTGGAGCTGCCGCAGCTGTTCCGTACGCCGCACGGGAGGGCGGAGTGGGAGGCGCGGGCGCGGCAGAACCTCATGACGGAGCTGGACCTGCTCACGGTCTGAGCGGACCGCCCGGCCCGACGCGACCGGGCCGGCCCGACGCGACCGGTCGGGAATGCCGGCGGCACCCGTGGTGTTCTCCCCTGTCATGCCCGACTCTGCCGACCGCCGCACCCGTATGCCCCTTGCCGTCTACATACTCGGCCTGGCGGTCTTCGCCCTCGGTACCAGCGAATTCATGCTGTCCGGGCTGCTGCCGCCGATCGCCGCCGACATGGACGTCTCGATCCCGCAGGCCGGGCTCCTGATCTCGGCCTTCGCCATCGGCATGGTGATCGGCGCGCCCCTGCTGGCCGTCGCCACGCTGCGCCTTCCCCGCCGTACGACCCTGGTCGCCCTGATCACGGTCTTCGGCCTCGGCCAGGTCGCCGGCGCGCTGGCACCGTCGTACGAGCTGCTCTTCGCCTCGCGCGTCGTGAGCGCGTTCGCGTGCGCCGGGTTCTGGGCGGTGGGGGCGGCGGTCGCGATCGCGATGGTGCCGGTGCACTCACGGGCGCGGGCGATGGCGGTCATGATCGGCGGCCTGAGCATCGCGAACGTACTGGGCGTACCGGCCGGGGCGTTCCTCGGCGAGCACCTGGGCTGGCGGGCGGCGTTCTGGGCGGTGGGCGCGGCGTCGGCGCTCGCGCTGGTGGGCGTCGTGACGCTGATCCCGCGCATTCCGCTCCCGGCGGAGGAGCCGCGGCTGATGCGGGAGCTGGCGATCTACCGTGACCGTCAGGTCTGGCTCGCGATCACCGTCACGGCACTCGCGGCGGGCGGCGTCTTCTGCGCGTTCAGCTACCTCGCGCCGCTGCTGACGGATGTGGCGGGCCTCGACGCGGGCTGGGTTCCCACGGTGCTGGCGCTGTTCGGGATCGGTGCTCTGGTGGGTACGACGGTGGGCGGCCGCGTCGCGGACGCGCACCTCTTCGGCGTACTGATCAGCGGCATCGCGGCGTCGACGGTCTTCCTGGCGGTACTGGCGCTCTTCGCGTCCAGCGCGGTGGTGGCCGTGGCCGTGTCGTTCCTCCTCGGCTTCTCGGCGTTCTACACGGCGCCCGCGCTCAACGCCCGGATGTTCAACGTCGCCGGCGCCGCGCCGACCCTGGCGGGCGCGACCACGACAGCGGCGTTCAACCTGGGCAACACGGGCGGCCCCTGGCTCGGCGGCACGGTGATCGACGCGGGCTTCGGCTTCTCGTCGACGGCGTGGGCGGGCGCGGCGATGACCGTCGTGGCCCTGGCGGCCGTCGCCGCCTCCCTGCGCCTCCAGCGGTCGCGTTCCCGCCTGGTGGCGTCCTCGGCGTCAACACCGAAGGCCGTCCGCACCAAGCAGCTCTGACCGCGCCACGGGCCGACGACCACGCTCTTCACCGGCCCCCGGAACGGCGCGTACAAGCTCAGCGAGCGTGCCGCGTTCGGTGAGCACGTGCGCCTCCCCGAACCCTTCGGCGGGGTCCTGGACACCAGCGCCTTCTCGGGCTGAGCGGGTCCAGGACCGGCCAGGCCCCAGGACCGGGCACCTCTACGCCGGGCGGCCCTTCGGGCGGCGCAGACCCGCCCCCGTGAGGCGGCGGACCAGTTCCTTCGAGCCGACCTCGACCGCCCCCAGCCGCACCGCGTCCGCGTACCGCGCTTCCGGTACGTCGTAGTGATCGCGGTCGAAGGCGCGCGACGGGCAGCCGATGGAGGCGGCGAAGGCGTGCAGTTCCTCGTACGAGACGTCGCTCACCAGGTGCGACCACATGCGGCCGTGGCCCGGCCAGGTCGGCGGGTCGATGTAGACCGTCACCGCAGGCTGCCGACCGGCGCGACGATCACCGCCGCCTTCGAGCAGACCCAGTGGGGGTCGGCCCCCAACTCCGGTTCGACTTCCAGGGCGTGCGGCTCACCGCCGCCGCACACCGGGCACAGCGGCCAGCGCCCGTAGCGCTCCAGCAGCGCGTCCTGCACGTCCTGGGCTATCAGACCCACGACGTACCCCGCACCCTCCGGCCACTGCTCCACCCACCAGCGGCGGTGCGCCACCGCGTCCTCGACCAGCGACACGACGTCCGCCTGGGCCACGTCGCGCGCCGCGAGGTCGGCCATGACCAGGGCACGGGCCACGTGCAAGGCCTGTTCCAGGGGAGGAGTCGTGGGGTCCATGCAGCCATTGTCGCGCGCGGGAACGGAGGGGGTTGACGCCCCCGGAGCACGAAAATATCTTTCAGGTGTGACCAATGAAGTGAAGGAAATTTTCACCGGCGCCGGCAGAACCGCCCCGCCCGCGCCCGCCGCCCTCGCCGCCAAGGTGCGGACGCTCGCCCCGTCCATGACCCGCTCCATGCAGCGCGTCGCGGAAGCCGTCGCCGCCGACCCGGCCGGCTGCGCCGCCCTCACGGTCACCGGCCTCGCCGAGCTCACCGGCACCAGCGAGGCCACCGTCGTCCGCACCGCGCGCCTCCTCGGCTACCCCGGCTACCGCGACCTGCGCCTCGCGCTCGCCGGGCTCGCCGCCCAGCAGCAGTCCGGCCGGGCGCCCGCCGTGACCGCCGACATCGCGGTCGACGACCCGATCGCCGACGTCGTCACCAAGCTGGCGTACGACGAGCAGCAGACCCTCGCCGACACCGCCGCCGGCCTGGACACCGTCCAGCTCGGCGCCGCCGTCACCGCCCTCGCCGCCGCCCGCCGCATCGACATCTACGGCGTCGGCGCCTCCAGCCTCGTCGGCATGGACCTCGCCCAGAAGCTGCTGCGCATCGGCCTCATCGCGCACGCGCACACCGACCCGCACCTCGCCGTCACCAACGCCGTGCAGCTGCGCGCCGGCGACGTGGCGATAGCCATCACGCACTCGGGATCGACCGGCGACGCCATAGAACCGCTCCGCGTCGCCTTCGACCGGGGGGCCACGACGGTCGCGATCACCGGCCGCCCGGACGGACCCGTCTCGCAGTACGCCGACCACATCCTGACCACGTCGACCGCCCGCGAGAGCGAACTGCGCCCGGCCGCCATGTCCAGCCGCACGAGCCAACTTCTCGTCGTGGACTGCCTGTTCATAGGCGTCGCCCAGCGTACGTACGAGACGGCCGCCCCTGCCCTCGCCGCCTCCTACGAGGCGCTCGCGCACCGCCACACCCCTCGCAACAGCAGCCGTTAGCCCGGCCCCGCGGTCACGCGGGAACGCAGCCAGGCAGACACGCAGTCGGTACGACGAGAAAGAGCCGCACTCCCCATGACCTCCACCAGCAACACGTACGGCGAACTGCGCGCCCAGCTCGCCACCCTCACCACCGAGGCCTTCCGCCCCGAGCTCGCCGACATCGACCAGCTCCCGACGGCCGAGATCGCCCGCATCATGAACGGCGAGGACCGCACCGTCCCCGAGGCCGTCGCCGCCCGCCTCCCCCAGATCGCCGCCGCCATTGACGCCACAGCCGAGCGGATGGCCCGCGGCGGCCGTCTGATCTACGCGGGCGCCGGTACGGCGGGACGGCTCGGCGTACTGGACGCGAGCGAGTGCCCGCCCACCTTCAACACCGACCCGGCCGAGGTCGTCGGCCTCATCGCGGGCGGACCGTCCGCGATGATCAAAGCGGTCGAAGGCGCCGAGGACTCCAAGGAGCTCGCGGCCGAGGACCTGGACGCACTCGGCCTGGCCGCCGACGACACCGTCGTCGGCATCTCCGCCTCCGGTCGCACCCCGTACGCCATCGGCGCCGTCGAGCACGCCCGTACGCGCGGAGCCCTCACCCTCGGCCTGTCCTGCAACGCGGACAGCGCGCTGGGAGCCGCCGCCGAGCACGGCCTGGAGATCGTCGTCGGGCCCGAACTCCTCACCGGGTCGACCCGGTTGAAGGCGGGCACGGCCCAGAAGCTCGTCCTCAACATGATCTCGACCATCACGATGATCCGGCTCGGCAAGACGTACGGAAACCTGATGGTCGACGTACGCGCCTCCAACGAGAAGCTGCGCGCCCGCTCGCGCCGCATCGTCGCCCTGGCGACCGGCGCGCGCGACACGGAGATCGAAGCAGCGCTCGCCGCCACCGACGGAGAGGTGAAGAACGCCATCCTGGTGCTCCTGGGATCCGTCGACGGGCCCACAGCCGCGGCCCTGCTCGACGAAGCTCGGGGCCATTTGCGCGACGCGCTCCAGGCTGCCCGTACCGCCTGATCCAACTCCCCCCACAGCAAGGCACCACGCACGATGACAGAGAACAAGAACCGCGCCACCGCCGCCGCGATCCTTCCGCTCGTCGGAGGCGCGGGGAACGTCACCTCCATCGCCCACTGCATGACCCGGCTCCGGCTGGGTCTGCGCGATCGCACCCTCGTCCAGGACGAGCGGCTGAAGGCCCTCCCCGCCGTCATGGGCGTGGTCGAGGACACGACGTACCAGATCGTCCTCGGCCCCGGCACGGTCGCCCGGGTCGCCCCCGAGTTCGAGGCCCTGGTCGAGGAGGAACGGGCGGCCACCCCCACACCCGCCACGCCTGCCACACCCGTCACCGCCTCCGCCATGACCGCCGACGCACTCGCCGCCCAGGGCGCCGCGATCAAGGCCGAGCGGAAGGCGAAGAACGCCACCCCCTTCAAGCTCTTCCTGCGCAGGATCGCGAACATCTTCGTCCCGCTGATCCCCGCGCTCATCGGCTGCGGCATCATCGCCGGCTTCAACGGCCTGCTGGTCAACCTCGGCCTGCTCCCCGCCCTCACCCCTGCCCTCGCCTCGATCGCCACCGGCTTCATGGCCCTGATCGCCGTCTTCGTCGGCCTCAACACCGCCAAGGAGTTCGGCGGTACGCCGATCCTGGGCGGCGCGGTCGCCTCGATCATCGTCTTCCCGGGCGTCGCCAAGATCGACGCCTTCGGTCAGACCCTGTCCCCCGGCCAGGGCGGTGTACTGGGCGCGCTCGGCGCGGCGGTGCTCGCGGTGTACGTCGAGAAGTGGTGCCGACGCCGGGTCCCGGAAGCTCTCGACGTACTGGTCACCCCGACCCTCACCGTCCTCATCTCCGGTCTCGTCACCGTCTTCGGCCTGATGTTCGTCGCCGGTGAGATCTCCACCGCCATCGGCGACTTCGCGGACTGGCTGCTGGCGACCGGCGGCGCGGCGGCCGGATTCGTCCTCGGCGGCCTGTTCCTGCCCCTCGTCATGCTCGGCCTGCACCAGGCCCTCATCCCGATCCACACCACCCTCATCGAGCAGCAGGGCTTCACTGTCCTCCTCCCGATCCTCGCCATGGCGGGCGCGGGCCAGGTCGGCGCGGCCGTCGCGGTCTACGTCCGCCTGCCCCGCAACGGCTCCGTCCGCCGCACCGTCAAGTCCGCGCTGCCGGCCGGTTTCCTGGGCGTGGGCGAGCCCCTGATCTACGGCGTCTCGCTGCCGCTCGGCCGCCCGTTCATCACCGCCTGCGTCGGCGGCGCCTTCGGCGGTGGATTCGTCGGCCTGTTCAGCCAGCTCGGCGACACGGTCGGCTCCACGGCCATCGGCCCGTCGGGCTGGGCCCTGTTCCCCCTCCTGGACGGCAACAGGAGCGTCGGCGCGATGGTCGCCATCTACGCCGTCGGCCTGGTCGTCGGTTACGTCACCGGATTCCTCGCCACCTACTTCTTCGGCTTCAGCAAGCAGATGCTGACCGACCTGAACACGGACGAGGAACCCGGGACCGAGGCGGCCCCGCTGCCGGGCTCCCCGGCGCCGGTGACCCCGCGGGAAGAAACCTCACGGGTCTGACCGTACGCACGGTGGGGCGGCTCCCCCGGTCCTGCGGGGGCTCCGGCCGTGAGCGGCGCACCGGCCCGCACCGCTCACGGAAGCCGCCCTTCCGCGTTGATCTCCCGTACCCGCGCCCTCAGCACCTCTCCGAGCGCCGCCGGACGCACGTCCTCCGGTGGGCAGTCCCACTCCTTGCCCCCGCCGGGCGGCCGTAGCTGTACGTAGGTGCCCACCCGTCCCATGACCCGGCCCACGCGCCCGTCCCGGACATCGACGGCGTACGCCCCCGCCTGCGGCGGCTCACCCTCCGTCATGGCTTGAGCCCCTGGAGCACGGCCGCGAGCCGCAGCGCGGTGTCGAGGTTGCAGCGCCCCAGGTCCACCAGCGGGTACGGAGCCTCGCTCGCCAGCGACACCACGTCCACCCGCAGCGACGGCAGGGTCACCGCCACCACCCCGAGCCCCTCCCGCAACTGGGCCACCACCTCTTCCGCAGCCCGCAGCCGCTCCGACGATCGCACCACCATTGACCAGGCACCTCCCACACCGAGTGTTCGCTTTCCTCACTCAGAGTGGCGGAAAGTCGCCTAGCCTGACCAGGGGTGGCAGTCCAACAACCCCAGCTGTCGTACAGGGAGTTGCCATGCCCGGACCCAAGGGCCTCGATCCGTCTTCCTCCCCAAGGGCGCTGCTCGGCGCGGAACTGCGCCACGCGCGCGAGAAGGAGGGCCTCACCCAGGAGGAACTCGGTCAGCCGCTCTTCGTGAGCGGCTCGTTCATCGGCCAACTGGAGGCGGGGACCCGCCGGATGATGCCGGAGTACGCCGTGAAGATAGACGAGATCCTGGGGACGGGCGGATTCTTCGAACGGAACTGCAAGGCGTCCACGAAGTCGAAGTACCCGGACCACTTCGCGGAGGCGGCCGAAGCGGAGGCGATCGCGGTGGCGATCAAGGAGTACGCGCCGCTGCTGATCCCGGGGTTGTTGCAGACGGAGCCGTACGCAAGGGCGATCTTCCGCGCGTACCAGCCGACAGCGACCGAGGATGTCATCGACGAATTGGTAGCGGCGAGGCTGGAGCGAGCGCGCCTCCTCGACGATCCAACAAAGCCGCTGTTGTGGACGGTGCTGGACGAGGCGGTACTGCGTCGGCGGGTGGGCGAGCCCGCTGAGATGGCGGGGGCGCTGCGCCACCTGACGGCGATAGCCCGGCGCCGCCGGGTCATCGTGCAGGTGCTGCCGTTCGAGGCGGGGGCGCACGCGGCCATGAACGGCGCCCTCAAGCTGATGGCCTTCGAAGATGCGCCCCCGCTCGCCTACCTCGAAGTGCTGGGAACAGGGCAGTTGGAGGACGATCCGGCAACCGTCGCCCGCTACGAACTGTCATACGATTTGGTGAGGGCCATGGCATTGTCACCCAAGGAATCCCTGGCTCTGATCACATCAGTGGCGGAGGATTGCGCGCATGAAGATCAGCCCTGACTACGACCTGACGACAGCAAATTGGCACAAGTCCAGCTACAGCGGCGGCGAGGGCGGCAACTGCCTGGAGGTCTCCGACAGCCACCCCCACATCGTCCCCGTCCGCGACTCCAAGAATCCCAACGGTCCGGCGCTCGTGTTCCGTACCGCCGCCTGGTCCGCCTTCGTCGCGGATCTCAAGCGGCGCTAGAACGGCAACGACGCCTGCCCCCCACCCCCGGAGCCGAGGAGTGGAGGGCAGGGCGCCGCGGGGGGTCAGAGGCCGCCGGTGAACAGGAGCTTGTTCGGCGTGCCCGGGGTGACGCCGGACAGTGCGTCCTTCGTGGAGTTCGCGTCGAGCCAGGTCGCGATCAGTGTCGGCGTGGCCGCCGGGTTGACCGTGTTGTAGAGCAGGGCGGTCCCGGCAACATGGGGAGAGGCCATGGACGTGCCGTTCAGGGCGACGCTTCCGCCTCCGAGCCTGGCCGAGACGATGGCGGCGCCCGGTGCGTAGAGCTCCACGCACGGGCCCCGGTTGGAGAAGGAGGTCTGCGCGTCGGAGCTGTCGGACGCGGCGACCGTGACCACCCGGTCGGCGGATGCCGGGGAGACGCCGCAGGCGTCCTTCGCGTCGTTGCCCGCCGCGAGGACCGGCAGGACACCGCTGTCCGAGAGTGCGGTGGCGGCCTCGTTCACCAGGCGCGAATACCCGCCGCCGAGCGATCCGTTCAGTACGGCCGGCCTGCCGGGGTTCTGCGCGGCGTGCGACGCCGTCCATTCGAGCCCGGCGATCATCGTGACGCTGCTGCCCCTTCCCTGGCAGTCGAGGACCCGGACGCTGATGAGATTCGCCTGGGGTGCCACCCCGTACGTCCTGCCGCCCACCGTGCCCGCGACGTGCGTACCGTGGCCGGCGCAGTCCCTACCGAACTGACCCTGGGCCGGGAAGGCGTCGAAGCCGAACCTGGCGCGCTGTTCGAACTCGCTGTGGTTGTAGTCGATACCGGTGTCGAGGATGTACGCGTTGCCTCCGGCGCCGGTCGCGGCGGTGCTGAACTGGCTGTCGAGCGGCAGGGCGCGCTGGTCGATCCGGTCCAGGCCCCAGGACGCGGCGGGCCCGGACGCGGTGACTTCGGCGTCCTGCTCCACGGCCGCCACGTTCGGGTCGGCCCGCACGCTGGCGAGCTGGTCGTCCGTGAGCTTGGCCGCGAAGCCGTGCATCACCTTCTCGAAGCTGAAGAGGGGGGTGACGCCAACCTCCTGAGCGGCTTGGGCGACGTCCGACGCGGGCTTCATGGCGACGAGGTACTGGTCCGGGACGGGCTGGTCGGCCAGACGGAGCGGGGCGGGTGCCGACTCGGCGGGCTGCGCGGAGGCGGACAACGGACCTGCGGTCGCCAGGACAGCCGTGACGGCGGCCGCGAGGGCGATCCTCATGAGGTGTGGCATGGTCACGATGTCACCATGCAGAAACGATCACGCGCAATCACTCTGTGCGGTGGTTTGAATACTTTACGTAGCGACACGCCGGGGCGCGGGCAGAAACGCCCGAAGGCGGCACCCCCCTCACGGGGAATGCCGCCCTCGGTCGCGTACAGCAGTACGACGATGGAGCTACCGATCCTTGACGGATCAGAAGTCCATGTCACCGCCCGGCATGCCGCCGCCCGCGGGGGCACCGGCCTTCTCGGGCTTGTCGGCGATGACCGCCTCCGTGGTGAGGAACAGCGCGGCGATGGACGCGGCGTTCTGCAGTGCAGAGCGCGTGACCTTCGCCGGGTCGATGATGCCTTCGGCGATCATGTCGACGTACTCGCCGGTCGCGGCGTTCAGACCGTGGCCGACGGCCAGGTTGCGCACCTTCTCGACGACGACGCCACCCTCGAGACCACCGTTGACGGCGATCTGCTTGAGCGGGGCCTCCAGCGCGAGCTTCACGGCGTTGGCGCCGGTCGCCTCGTCGCCCGAGAGCTCGAGCTTCTCGAAGACGGCCGTGGCCTGGAGCAGAGCCACGCCACCACCGGCGACGATGCCCTCCTCGACGGCGGCCTTGGCGTTGCGCACCGCGTCCTCGATGCGGTGCTTGCGCTCCTTGAGCTCGACCTCGGTGGCGGCACCGGCCTTGATGACGGCCACGCCGCCGGCCAGCTTCGCCAGGCGCTCCTGGAGCTTCTCGCGGTCGTAGTCCGAGTCGGAGTTCTCGATCTCGGCACGGATCTGGTTGACGCGACCCTGGACCTGGTCGCTCTCACCGGAGCCGTCGACGATCGTGGTCTCGTCCTTGGTGATGACGACCTTGCGGGCACGGCCGAGCAGGTCGAGACCGGCGTTCTCCAGCTTGAGGCCGACCTCCTCGGAGATGACGGTGCCACCGGTGAGGATGGCGATGTCGCCGAGCATGGCCTTGCGGCGGTCACCGAAGCCCGGAGCCTTGACGGCGACGGACTTGAAGGTGCCACGGATCTTGTTGACGACGAGCGTGGACAGTGCCTCGCCCTCGACGTCCTCCGCGATGATCAGCAGCGGCTTGCCCGACTGCATGACCTTCTCCAGCAGCGGAAGGAGGTCCTTCACGTTGGAGATCTTGGAGTTGACGATCAGGATGTACGGGTCGTCGAGCGACGACTCCATGCGCTCCATGTCGGTGGCGAAGTACGCCGAGATGTAGCCCTTGTCGAAGCGCATGCCCTCGGTGAGCTCAAGCTCCAGACCGAAGGTCTGCGACTCCTCGACGGTGATGACGCCTTCCTTGCCGACCTTGTCCATCGCCTCGGCGATGAGCTCGCCGATCTGGGTGTCGGCGGCGGAGATGGAGGCCGTAGAAGCGATCTGCTCCTTGGTCTCCACGTCCTTGGCCTGCTCAAGGAGAGCGGCGGAGACGGCCTCGACGGCCTTCTCGATGCCACGCTTGAGGGCCATGGGGTTGGCGCCGGCGGCGACGTTGCGCAGGCCCTCGCGGACCAGAGCCTGGGCGAGGACAGTCGCGGTCGTCGTGCCGTCACCGGCTACGTCGTCGGTCTTCTTCGCGACTTCCTTGACCAGCTCGGCGCCGATCTTCTCGTACGGGTCCTCGAGCTCGATCTCCTTGGCGATGGAAACACCATCGTTGGTGATCGTGGGGGCGCCCCACTTCTTCTCGAGGACGACGTTACGGCCCTTGGGGCCGAGGGTGACCTTGACGGCGTCGGCGAGCTGGTTCATCCCGCGCTCGAGACCGCGCCGTGCCTCCTCGTCGAACGCGATGATCTTGGCCATGTGAAGTGGTCCTCCCGGACTGGGGTGGATTCTCCGGACCGAGTGGCGCCCGCGACGGACGGCCTGCCTGCCTGGTGGTTTTCCTTGTCCCACCCGGCCTGCGGGCCTCACCGGCCCGGTCCTTCTGTCACTCTCACTGGGAGAGTGCTAACAGTGCTAACGCCAATGATTAGCACTCGACCCCTTCGAGTGCAAGCGTCCCCCTCGGATGTGGACAGGCGTACTGAGGGACGGCGGCACGCAGGAAGGGCCTGCACCCGGTGTGGGGTACAGGCCCTTCCTGTGTGAGTGCGTCGGTGGCCGATCGCGCCGAGATCAGACGGCGAGCTTGACCATGTCCGCCTGCGGACCCTTCTGGCCCTGCGAGATCTCGAATTCGACTCGCTGACCTTCTTCAAGGGTGCGGTACCCGTCCATCTGGATCGCGCTGTAGTGGACGAAAACATCCGCACCACCGTCGACCGCGATGAAGCCGTACCCCTTCTCCGCGTTGAACCACTTGACGGTGCCCTGAGCCATGCCTAACTCCCCTATTTCTGGCCCTTGCACAGGACCGCACTTCGCGGGCCCTGGGTCAGACTCCTCCACCCTCCGACAGGAGAGGGCGTGCGCCGGAACGCGTCGACCGCGGCTGAATGTATCCGCCCAACTGCCCTCTGCAACAGGTCAATCCGACGAGAAATCTGGGCATGAGGGAACAGGCGAATGCGATGAATTCCCCGACTTCCGGGGCAACTCGGGCCGGACAAGGCGCACATGAGCGGGCAATTGGGTCCGGCACTTTGGCTGCTTCTTGTCGTGCGGGGACGCATTCTCATATGCGCCGGGCACAAGCAGCGAAGGGGGCTTCCCCAACTGTACCGCGCTCAACCATGCAGAATTGCCCCCTCCGCTTTCATGGCGGAGAGGGCAATCGGCGTAACGCGGGGTGTCCTGAGAGGGGGTCAGCCTCCGGCACAGTGCCGGACGGTCAGCCTCCGGCGACGGCCGGGATGATGGAAACGCCGGCGCCGTCCGGCGTGGCGGTCTCCAGGCCCTGCTCGAAGCGCACGTCGTCGTCATTCACGTACACGTTGACGAAGCGCCGCAGCTTGCCCTGGTCGTCCAGGACGCGGGCCGCGATGCCCGTGTGGTTCTTCTCCAGGTCGGCGATGACCTCGGCGAGGGTCGCGCCCTCGGCAGCGACCTCGGCCTTGCCGTCCGTGTACGTACGGAGAATCGTCGGAATGCGGACGTTGACGCTCATGCTTTTCTCCTCGCTGACGCTCGGAGACGCACGGCGTGACGCGCCTCCTTTTGGGTTCGCTCGCTGCGCTCGCTCACGCGAGGCCGGCCTCTCGGAAAGAGTCCAGGCTGGGGCGGATGACGGCGGACTGGCCCGTGGTCGGGGCCACCGCCTCAAGGGTCTTCAGACCGTCGCCCGTGTTGAGCACGACGGTGGTGAGGGTGGGGTCCAGCAGCCCGGCCTCGATGAGCTTCTTCGTCACGCCGACGGTCACTCCGCCCGCGGTCTCCGCGAAGATGCCCTCCGTCTCGGCCAGCAGCTTGATCGACTCCACGACCTGCTCGTCGTTGACGTCCTCGACCGCGCCGCCGGTGCGGCGGGCGATGTCCAGGACGTACGGGCCGTCGGCCGGGTTGCCGATCGCGAGCGACTTGGCGATCGTGTTCGGCTTCTGCGGCCGTACGACGTCGTGCCCGGCCTTGAAGGCCGTCGACACCGGGGAGCAGCCCTCGGCCTGAGCGCCGAAGATCTTGTACGGCTTGTCCTCGACCAGGCCCAGGGCGATGAGCTCCTTCAGACCCTTGTCGATCTTCGTGAGCTGCGAGCCCGAGGCGATCGGGATGACGAGCTGGTCCGGGATCTCCCAGCCCAGCTGCTCGCAGATCTCGTACGCCAGCGTCTTGGAGCCCTCGCCGTAGTACGGGCGCAGGTTGACGTTGACGAAGCCCCAGCCCTCGCCCAGCGGGTCGCCGATCAGTTCCGAGCAGAAGCGGTTGACGTCGTCGTAGTTGCCCTCGATGCCGACCAGGTCGCCGCCGTAGACGGAGGCCATGACGACCTTGCCCTGCTCCAGGTCGTGCGGGATGAACACGCACGAGCGGAAACCGGCCCGCGCGGCGGCGGCGCCGACCGCGCCGGCGAGGTTGCCGGTGGAGGAGCAGGAGAGCGTGGTGAAGCCGAACGCGCGGGCGGCCTCGACGGCGATGGCGACGACACGGTCCTTGAAGGAGTGCGTCGGGTTGCCGGAGTCGTCCTTGACGTACAGGTTGCCGGTCACACCCAGCTCGCGGGCCAGGTTGTCGGCCTTGACGAGCTTGGTGAAGCCCGGGTTCAGGCTCGGCTTCGAGGCCACGTCGGCGGGGACGGGCAGCAGCGGCGCGTACCGCCAGATGTTGTCCGGTCCGGCCTCGATCTGCTTGCGCAGCGCGTCGGCGTCACCGAGCGGGAGGTCGTAGGCGACCTCAAGAGGACCGAAACAGGAAGAACAGGCGAAGATCGGGCCGAGTTCGAATCGCTCTCCGCACTCGCGGCAGGAAAGCGCGGTGGCGGGGCCCAGGTCTACGGGCAGGGAATTCGTGGTGCTTGCATCAGCTTCAACAGACTGCACAGCCATGGTGGCGAGGCCCTTTCTCCTCATCTTCCCCACGGCGCGTTTCGCCGTGAGACGGAATTGGCACCGTCCCCACCGATACCTCGCGGTCGGCGGAATGGTTGCCGGGACTTCAACGGGCCGTTCCCTCTGTCCCTCTGGATGAGCGCTATGGCGCCGGGTCTGGGCCCGGCGCATTTGTTCCGCGACGCCCCCGAGATGCGAGGGGCGTCCGCGTTGTTCAAGACTGTAACCGAACCCCCGGACGGTTGAGACAGTCGTCCGCACCGCGAGATGGATCACAGGACGAGTCGTACGACGGCTCGCCGGACGAGGGAGAAGGCCCGTGCTGGAAGAGGTGGAGCGCTGGCTGGACCTGCGGTCCTGGTCCACGGCCGACCGGCCGCTGGACCGGCTGGTCGCGGCCAAGGCCGGGCGTGGCCTCACCGTCAGCGTGGTGCTGCCCGCCCTCGACGAGGAGGAGACGGTCGGCGACATCGTCGCGGCGATACGCCACGAGCTGATGGAGGCCGTGCCCCTCGTCGACGAGCTCGTCGTCGTCGACTCCGCCTCGAAGGACCGTACGGCGCAGGTGGCGACGGCGGCGGGGGCGCGGGTCGTGCACCGTGACGCCGTGCTGCCGCGCATACCGGCCCTGCCCGGCAAGGGCGAAGTCCTGTGGCGGTCACTCCTGGTAACGAGCGGTGACATCATCTGCTTCATCGACTCGGACCTGAGGGACTTCTCCGCCTCGTTCGTCTCCGGCATCGTCGGGCCGCTGCTGACCGAGCCCGACGTACATTTCGTGAAGGCGATGTACGACCGTCCGCTCGGCGAAGCCACTGGTCAGGGCGGCAGGGTGACGGAGCTGGTGGCGCGCCCCCTGCTCAATCTGCACTGGCCGCGGCTGGCCGGGTTCGTCCAGCCACTGGGCGGCGAGTACGCCGTACGCCGCTCACTCCTGGAGCGGCTGCCCTTCCCCGTCGGTTACGGAGTGGAGCTGGGCCTGCTGGTCGACTCGCTGCACACCGTGGGCCTCGACGCGCTGGCCCAGGTGGATGTCGGCGTACGCAAGCACCGCCACCAGGACGGGCAGGCTCTCGGGCGAATGGCCGCCACCATCTACCGGACGGCTCACCTGCGGCTTTCGCGCGGCCCGCTGGTGCGGCCGACGCTGACGCAGTTCGAGCGGGGAGTGGACGGCTTCGGGTTCGTACCGCACACGCATGC
Organism: Streptomyces sp. NPDC055287; assembly: GCF_053646035.1. Classification (NCBI taxonomy): domain Bacteria; kingdom Bacillati; phylum Actinomycetota; class Actinomycetes; order Kitasatosporales; family Streptomycetaceae; genus Streptomyces; species Streptomyces sp. NPDC055287. The sequence continues at coordinate 67,589 of NZ_JBSHNE010000022.1, forward strand.
GGTCGACACGGAGGAGCGGCCGCCGATGTGCGAGATCGACGAGTACGCGGCGCGGCGCGCGGCGTAATCCACGCGGCGTAATCCCGGGCGTGGCACAGCCCGGCCGTACGCACGTTTGAGGGCTTCCCGGACGGGCTAGGTTTCGGCACATGGTCTCCGAGCACGCTGCCCAGGTTCTCGTCGCTTCCAATCGCGGCCCGGTTTCGTACACGCTCCGTGATGACGGCACGCTGGCCGCGAAGCGCGGCGGCGGCGGTCTCGTCTCGGGCCTGTCGGCGATCGGGAAGGACGCCGATTCGCTGTGGGTGTGCGCGGCGCTGGGGGACGGCGACCGGGAGGCGGTGCGGCGGGGGACGGGCACGGCGGGCGTACGGATGCTCGACATCGACGCCGACGTGCACGCCGACGCGTACAACGGCATCGCGAACTCGGTGCTCTGGTTCGTCCATCACATGCTCTACCAGACGCCGCTGGAGCCGGCCTTCGACGCGGAGTTCCGGCGGCAGTGGGCGGCGTACGAAACGTACAACCGCGCCTTCGCCGACGCGCTGGCGGCGGAAGCGGCGCCGGGCGCGGCGGTGCTGGTGCAGGACTACCACCTGTGCCTGGTGCCGGGCATGCTGCGCGAGCTGCGCCCCGACCTGCGGATCGGCCACTTCACGCACACGCCGTGGGCGCCGGTCGACTACTTCCGCCTCCTCCCCGACGACATCGCGCGGCAGCTGCTGCGGGGCCTGCTGGGCGCGGACCGGGTGGCGTTCCTGACCCGGCGCTGGGCGGACGCGTTCGCGGCGTGCGCGGTGGACGTCCTGGGCGCCGGGGCGCTGGACGGCACGGCGGTCGGGGTGCACGGGCTGGGCGCGGACGCGGATTTCCTGCGGGAGCGGGCGCACCAGGAGGACGTGAACGAGTGGCTGGTCCGGCTGCGGGAGCGGGTCGGGACCGGGCGCAGGACCGTGGTCCGGGTGGACCGTACGGAACTTTCCAAGAACATCGTGCGCGGACTGCTCGCGTACCGGCAGCTGCTCGTGGACCGGCCGGAGTGGCGCGGCCGGGTGGTCCACGTGGCCTTCGCCTACCCGTCGCGGCAGGACCTCGCGGTGTACCGCGACTACACGGCGGCGGTGCGGCGGCTCGCCGACGAGATCAACACGGAGTACGGGACGGCCGACTGGCAGCCGGTGCTGATGGAGCTGGACGACGACTTCGCGCGGTCGCTGGCGGCGTACCGCATGGCTGACGTGGCGCTGGTCAACCCGATCAGGGACGGTATGAACCTCGTGGCGAAGGAGGTGCCGGTCGTCTCCGACGCGGGGTGTGCGCTGGTGCTGTCGCGGGAGGCGGGGGCGTACGAGGAGCTCGGCGACGACGCGATCGTCGTCAACCCGTACGACGTCATGGCGACGGCGGAGGCGCTGCACGCGGCGCTGGTGATGGAGCCGGGCGAGCGGTCGGAGCGCACGAAGCGGCTGGCCGCGGCGTCGACGGCGCTGTCACCGGCGGCGTGGTTCCTGGCGCAGCTGAACGCGCTGACGCGAGCGTAGGAGCGGGGGCGGAGTCCAGCCCAACGGCCTTTGTGGACCGGGGTCCGAGGTGGAGCCCCGGTTCGGGGAGGGGCGGGTCGGGGAGAGCGCCGCAGGCAACCCGCACCGCACCCCCCGCGCGAGGTCAAGCGGCGGCCGCGGCCAGGGACTTCAGCAGGGCGACCACTCCCGCGGGGCCGTCCACCACCAGGTCGGCGCGGTCGGCAAGCGCGGGAACCTCGCTGCCGCTGCACACCAGCAGCCCGGGAACGCCCTCCGTACGCAGCTTCTCCACCGTGGAGTACGCGGCTACGTCCCCCAGATCGTCCCCCGCATACAGCACACAGCCCGCGCCGGCCTCACGTGCGTACTCCGCGAGCGCCACGCCCTTGTCGATACCCGGCGGGCGCAACTCCAGTACCAGGCGGCCGGGTTCGACAATCAGCCCGTGGCGGGCGGCCAGCTCCGCGAGCGGAACGCGCAGGGACTCGAACGCCTTCACGGGGTCTTCCGCACGGCGCGTGTGGACGGCGACGGCCTGCCCCTTGTCCTCGATCCACGAGCCGCGCCACGCGCCGATGCCGTCGAGGAAGCCGGGGAGTTCGGCTCGGGCGGCCTGTACGCCCGGGTGTGCGGCGGGGGCGCGGACGGTACCGGTGACCGCGTCCCAGCGCTCGGCGCCGTAATGGCCGAGTACGACGAGGTGTTCGAGGCCGGGGACTCCGGCGAAGCCGCCGTACCGGACCGCGACACCGGCCGGGCGGCCGGTGATCACGGCGACGGAGCGGACGTTCGGCGCGAGCGCGGCGAGCGCCTCGACCGCGCCGACGTGGGCGCGGGCCTGCTCGGGGTCGGGGACGATGTCGGCGAGCGTGCCGTCGAAGTCGAGGGCGATCACCGCCCGGTCCGGCGCGGCCAGCAGCGCGGCGAGGCCGTCGCGGCCGGCAGGGGTCGCGGGCGTGAACTCGGTCGGCAGGGGGTGCGGTTGCGATTGGCTGCCCATGCCCCCTGACCCTACCGGCGCGCGCCCGGCTCGGCACCGGGCCGGGCGCGGCGGGCCCCCGGCCGGGCCACCCGCTCAGCGGCGGCCGCGCCGTGCGTCGCGGACCCGGCGGAGCCGGTTGACCGTGACGGGGTCGTGGGCGAGGGCGTGCGGGTCGTCGAGCAGGGCGTTGAGGAGCTGGTAGTAGCGGGTCGGCGAGATGCCGAGCTGCTCCCGCATCGCACGCTCCTTGGCACCCGGCCCCGGCCACGACCGCCGCTCGACGGCGAGTACGGCGCGGTCCCGCCCGGAGAGCCCCCCGGTCTGTCCCGAGGGTTCGGGACCGCTCGCGTCGGGCTCCGCCAGGACGGACCCGACCGGCTCGACGAGAGGCGCGGGCTCAACCGACCCGGCAGGCTCGACAGGCGCGTCGGCCGCGTCGGGCTCCTCCGGGTCGTCAGGCATATGAGCAGTCTAGGGCCGCGCGAAAACGCGCTACTCGGCGTTCTCCGTCGCCGCCGCGTCCCGGCTGATCGCGCCCAGGGTCCCGGTCGGATCGCCGTTGGGGCCGACCACCGACCCGATCTGCTTCTTGATGCTCTCGCTGACCTTCGCCCACGACGTCTTGCCGACCGGGTAGAGCGTCGACCCGGGCAGCGCCTCGAGGAACGGCCAGAGCTCCTTGTGCTCCGGGTCCTCGGCCATCGTGTCGGAGGCGGAGACGGTGACCGGCAGCAGGTCGTACTCCTCGGCGAAGTCCAGCACGTTCTCGTCGCTGTACGCGAAGTCGAGGAACTTGCCGATCTCCCTGGCGTGACCGTTCTGCTTGAACCCCATCATCCAGTCGGCGACGCCCATGCTCGACCTCGCCTTGCCCTCGGGGCCCGGCAGCGGCACCATGCCGACCTCGACGCCCTTGCCTGCGGCCTGCTGGAGGAGCGAGGGGTGGCCGTTGAGCATGCCGACCTCACCGTTCGCGAACGCGGTGAAGGCGGGCTTCCGGTCGAGCTCGGCGGGGGCGACGGGACCGGTCAGCTGCTCGGCGACGAGGGTGTTCTTCAGCCAGCTGAACGCCTCGATGTTCTGCGCGGAGTCGATCGTGTACGTACCGACCGAGTCGGTGTACCCGCCGCCGTTGCTGAGCATCCACATCATGGTCTCGGCCTGCGCCTCCTCGTTGCCCAGCGGCAGCGCGAACGGGTACTTCACGCCGCGCTGCTTGAGGGCCTTGGCCGCGCTCTCGATCCCGTCCCACGTCTTGGGGGCCTCGAGGCCGGCCTGGGTGAAGAGCGTCTCGTTGTAGAAGAGCAGCCGGGTGCTGGCGACGAACGGGATGCCGTACGCCACCCGTCCGACCTCGCCCGCCTCGGCCAGCGGGGCGAGCAGGTTGGCCTGCGTGGGGATGGAGAGCAGGTCGTCGACGGGGTACAGCGCGTCCTCGGCCGCATAGTCGGCGTAGGCGCCGATCTGCGCGATGTCGGGGGCGTCGCCCGCCTCGACCATCTCGGCGACCTTGCGGTCGACGTCCTTCCAGTCGTAGACGGAGACATCGACCTTGACGCCCTGGTTCTTGGCTTCGAAGGCGCTGACGACGCCGTTCCAGTACTGCTTGGTGCTGTCGCCGCCCTCGGGGTCGTAGTCCGCCGCGACCAGCTTGAGCGTGATCTCCCCGTCGCCGGAGCTTCCGCATCCCGCGAGGGCCACTGTCATGCCCAGTGCGACCACGGTCGCGGTCAAACCCAAGAAGCGCCGGTGCACAGCTCTGTCCCACCCTGATTCATTGTCCGACATGCGTATGAGCTGCGATTTTCTCCCAGTCCGCGAGGTGAGGTCTACACCAGTGTGGTCTCACTTGTGCAACGCCTCCACTCGTACGGGGTGCAGGAACGGCAGCGAGTGGACTAGACCTTTCCATGGTCTACGCGCGAGACTGTTCCCGTGAAACACGTCATCGCCCTCGATGTGGGCGGCACCGGGATGAAGGCCGCGCTGGTCGGCGCGGACGGCGCACTGCTGCACGAGGCCCGCCGGGCCACCGGCAGGGAGCGGGGGCCCGAGGCCGTCGTCGAGACGATCACCGGATTCGCCGCCGAGCTGCGGGCGTACGGCGAGGAGCGCTACGGCGAGAGCGCCTCGGCCGCGGGCGTGGCCGTGCCCGGCATCGTCGACGCCGCGAACGGGATCGCGGTGTACGCCGCCAACCTGGGCTGGCGCGACGTACCCATGCGCGATCTGCTCAGCCGGAGACTGCACGGCGTACCGGTGGCGCTCGGCCACGACGTACGCACCGGCGGCCTCGCCGAGGGCCGGATCGGCGCGGGCAAGGGCGCGGACCGGTTCCTGTTCGTACCGCTTGGCACCGGGATCGCCGGTGCCATCGGCATCAACGGCGTGATCGAGTCCGGAGCGCACGGCTACGCCGGCGAGATCGGCCACATCGTGGTGCGCCCCGGCGGCACCCTGTGCGGCTGCGGCCAGCGCGGCTGCCTGGAGCGCTTCGCCTCCGCCTCAGCCGTGTCCGCCGCCTGGGCCGCCGCCTCCGGCGACCCCGGCGCCGACGCCGCGGACTGCGCGAAGGCGGTCGAGTCGGGCGACCCGAGGGCACGCGAGGTGTGGCGGGCAGCCATCGGCGCGCTCGCCGACGGGCTCGTCACCGCGCTCACCCTCCTGGACCCGCGCACGCTGATCATCGGTGGCGGACTGGCCGAGGCGGGGGAAACCTTGTTCACACCCCTGCGGGCGGCCGTCGCGGAGCGCGTCACGTTCCAGAAGCTGCCCCTCATCGTTCCGGCGGCCCTCGGGGACACCGCCGGTTGCCTGGGCGCGGGGCTCCTCGCCTGGGATCTTCTCGCCACGGAAGCTGCGGATTCCACGCACGCCACAGAAGAAGCCACGGAGGTATCCGCCTGATGGCCGGACGCGCTGCAAGCAAGGTTCTCTCCGGTGCCCGGGTGGCGCTGCCGACCGGGACCGTGGAGAACGGCCGGGTCATCATCGAGGGCGGCCGCATCGCCGGCGCCGCCCCGGCGGACGCTCCGTCCCTGGACCTGTCCGGCCACTGGATCGTGCCCGGCTTCGTCGACATGCACGTGCACGGCGGCGGCGGCGCCTCCTTCACCTCCGGCACCGCCGAGGACGTACTCACGGGCGTACGGACGCACCGCGAGCACGGCACGACGACCATCGCCGCTTCCACCGTGACCGGCGAGATGGACGTACTCGCCCGGCAGGCCGCACTGCTCTCCGAACTGGTCCAGCAGGGCGACCTGGCCGGCATCCACTTCGAGGGCCCGTTCATCTCGCCGTGCCGCAAGGGCGCGCACAGCGAGGATCTGCTGCGCGACCCCGACCCGGCGGAGGTGCGCAAGCTGATCGACGCCGCGCACGGCACGGCGAAGATGGTCACGCTGGCGACGGAACTGCCCGGCGGCATCGACTCCGTGCGGCTGCTCGCCGAGCACGGAGTGATCGCCGCGATCGGCCACACGGACGCGACGTACGAGCAGACCGTCGAGGCCATCGACGCGGGCGCGACCGTCGCCACGCACCTCTACAACGCGATGCCCGCCCTCGGCCACCGCACGCCGGGCCCGATCGCCGCGCTCCTGGAGGACGAGCGGATCACGGTCGAGCTGATCAACGACGGTACGCACCTGCACCCGGCCGCGCTGGAGCTGGCGTACCACCGGGCGGGCGCGGCCCGCGTCGCGTTCATCACGGACGCGATGGACGCGGCGGGCTTCGGCGACGGCACGTACGCGCTCGGGCCGCTGGCGGTCGAGGTCAGGGACGGCGTCGCGCGGCTCGCGGAGGGCGGCTCGATCGCGGGCTCCACGCTCACCCTCGACACGGCCTTCAAGCGTGCGGTGACCGTCGACCGCATCCCGGTCGACGACGTCGTACGCTCCATCTCCGCCATCCCCGCCCGTCTGCTGGGCGTCGACGACAAGGTGGGCTCGCTGGAGCCGGGCAAGGACGCGGACCTGGTGGTCCTGGACGCGGACTTCACGCTCAAGGGCGTGATGCGCAAGGGGGCTTGGGTGATTGAGCCCCAAGTGGGCTGATTTCACCGCCAGTCCATACAAAAGCATCACACGGCGGTTGGCTTCGAACCCTGGGCCAACCGCCGTTTCTTTGGCATGATCACCCCGACAGAGACAAAGGGTAAGCGCTTTCTACTGGGGGTGACGCAGGTGATCCTGACGGTCACGCTGAACACCGCACTCGACATCACCTACCGCGTACCGGCCCTCACCCCGCACGCCACCCACCGGGTCACCGACGTCACCGAACGGCCGGGCGGCAAAGGCCTCAACGTCGCCCGCGCACTGGCAGCCCTGGGCCACGACACGGTCGTGACCGGTTTCGCGGGCGGCCCCTCCGGCGCCGTGCTGCGCGACCTCCTCGCCCACCTCGCCCCCGTCGACGCGCTCGTCCCCGTCGCCGGCCGCACGCGCCGCACCGTCGCCGTCGTCGACGCCACCACCGGCGACACCACCCAGCTCAACGAACCGGGACCGGCCATCACCCCCGAGGAGTGGGCCGCCTTCCTCGCCTCGTACGCCGACCTCCTCGGCAGCGCCGAAGCGGTGGCCCTCTGCGGCAGCCTGCCCCCCGGCATCCACGTGGGCGCGTACGCCGACCTGATACGCCGCGCCCGCGCCGCCGGCGTCCCCGTGCTCCTGGACACCAGCGGCGAACCGCTGCGCCGGGGCATCGCCGCCCGCCCCGACCTCGTCAAGCCCAACGCCGACGAACTCGCGCAGCTCACCGGCTCCCGCGACCCGCTGCGCGCCGCCCGCGACGCCCGCCGCCGGGGAGCGCACACCGTGATCGCCTCGCTCGGCGCGGCCGGCATGCTCGCCGCCACCCCCGAGGGCCTGTGGCAGGCGGCCCCGCCGGTCCGGGCGAAGGGCAACCCGACGGGAGCGGGCGACTCGGCGGTGGCCGGGCTGCTCTCCGGGCTGGTGGAGGGACTGTCCTGGCCGGAACGTCTCGCGCGGGCGGTGGCGCTGTCGGCGGCGACCGTACTGGCCCCGGCGGCGGGCGAGTTCGACGCGACGACGTACGAGGACCTGCTGCCGCGGGTCGAAGTCACCACGCACGCCGCGGCGGCGTAACCGAGCACTCCCACCACCAGCACCAGGGGACCGCATGCCACTCGTCAGCACCGGCGAACTCGTCACCGCAGCCCGGGAGTCGGGCCACGGCCTGGCCGCGTTCAACGTCATCACGCTGGAGCACGCGGAGGCGATCGCGGCCGGAGCGGAGCGGGCGGGCGCGTCGGCCGTCCTCCAGATCTCCGAGAACGCGGTCAAGTTCCACGGCGGCGACCTGACCGCCGTCGCGGCGGCGGCGACGGCCGTGGCGCGGGCGTCCTCGGCCCTGCTGTCCCTCCACCTCGACCACGTCGAGTCGGTCGAGCTGCTGCGCGCGGCGCACCCGGCGGGCTTCAGCTCGGCGATGTTCGACGCCTCGAAGCTGACGTACGGCGACAACGTGAAGGCCACGGCGGAGGCGGTCCGCTGGGGTCACGAACGCGGCATCTGGATCGAGGCGGAGCTGGGGAAGGTCGGCGGCAAGGAGGGCGAGGCCCCTCTCGACGCCCACGCGCCGGGCGTCCGCACGGACCCGGCGGAGGCGCAGGCCTACGTGGCGGACACGGGCGTGGACGCCCTGGCCGTCGCCGTCGGCTCGTCCCACGCGATGACCGACCGCACGGCCGCCCTCGACCACGGCCTGATCGCCGCCCTGCGCGACGCCGTACCGGTGCCGCTGGTGCTGCACGGCTCGTCGGGCGTACCGGACGAGGAGATCCGGCGGGCGGTCGCGGCCGGCATGGTCAAGATCAACGTGGGCACGGCCCTGAACACGGCGTTCACGGGCGCGGTACGCGAGTACCTGGCCGCGAACCCGGCGACGGTCGACCCCAGGAAGTACATCGTCCCGGCTCGCGAGGCGATGACCGGGACGGTGGCGCACTTCCTGGGGCTGATGGGCCGCTAGCGCAAGGAAGTCACTTGGTGTGGCCGGCCTTGAGTTCCAGCCGGTCGAGGTTGGCCTCGCACTGGTCGCCTGCGCCGCAGGAGATCACGAAGGTGTTCTCGCCCTCGGTGAGATTGACGTAGGCGAACGTGTTGGTCCAGCCCTTGTCCCAGGCGCCTTCCTCGGCGTGCGCGAAGTTCTTCATGTTCAGGCCGCTGCCGTGCGGCTTCCCGTTGACGGTCAGCGAGGTCTTCGCGTCCTTGCCGGGCACGCCGTAGTCGATCGACAGTGTGTACGCGCCGTCCTTGGGCACCTTTACCGTCCAGGTCGCCGAGGCGCCCGGCGTATTCAGCGGGACGTACGCCCCGCTCGACGACCTCGCGCCGGGGATGGTCGTGTCCGTGGAGAGACCCGGGGACAGCTGGAGCAGCGCCGCGTCCTTCTTGGGCAGCTCGACCGTCGGCTTCTCGGGCTCGTCCTTCGGGTCCTCGCTCGGCTTGACCGTCTGGCCGGCGCTGGAGCCGCCGCCGCCGGTGTCACCGGCCTGCGTGTCCTTGTCCTTGTCGCCGCTGGTCAGCAGGGCGACACCGATGCCTATGACGACGACCGCCACGACCGCGACCGCGCCGATCAGCAGGCCCTTGGTGTTGGGGCCGCCGCTGCGGCCGCCACCGCCGCCCGCGTGCGGCACCGGGCGCGTGGGAGCGCCGCCGGGCTGCGTCTCGGGAGCCGCGTAGTGGGCGTTGGGCTGGCTGTAGTTCTGCTGGCCGTGTGCCTGCTGCGGGGGCACCTGCTGGCCGTACTGCTGCTGGCTCTGCTGCTGCCCGTACTGCCGCTGGCCGACCGTTCCCACCTGGTGGTACGAGGTTCTGGGCACCCCGGGCTGCGAGGCGGGGCCCGGGTAGCCGTAGCCGCCCGAGCGGGGCGAGACGGCGCCCGCCGCCTGGCCGTCCTCGTAGAGGTAGCCGAACGGATCGTCGTCCTCAGGCGTGCTCGTGCCGTTGTTCGCGGCAGTCATCCCTGGTCACTCCTCACCATGTTCGCCAGCCGTCGCCGACCCGGCGAGCCTACCCCGAACGGGCAACCCGAAGGTTTGGCGTTGACCACAGTGCGGTAGTGGGGGCCGGTCAGCCCGCTCGCCTGTGAACCTTGGCACGGGAGCGCTTCTCCACGTACATCCGCTGGTCAGCGGACTGCAAGACCTCGTCCGCGGACATTCCGCAGCTGGCCCAGCCGATGCCGAAGCTCGCTCCGACGCGGACCGCCCTGCCGTCGACCCGAATCGGCGGAATGATGGCGTTTCGCAAGCGTACGGCGAGGTCGGCGGCGTCCGCGCTGCCGAGACCGTCGGCGAGAACGACGAATTCGTCACCCCCGAGCCGGGCGACCGTGTCTCCGTCGCGTACGCACGTCGTCAGCCGGCGGGCGACCTCGATCAGGACGGCGTCGCCGGTGTGGTGCCCGAACCGGTCGTTGATCGACTTGAAGCCGTCCAGGTCGCAGAAGAGGACGGCGAGCCCCTTCGTGCCGTCGTCGGCGCCGCCTCCTCCGCCCGCACCCTCGGAGGTGGGCGCCACCATGTGGACGTGGTGGTCGAAGGAGCCCGCGTCGGTGTGCGGGTTGTAGTCGAAGTCGTGCTCGGGCACGGCCGTCCCGGGTGCGGACGGCTCGCCGTACGCCGCGTCCAGCGCCTCGACGGCCGTGGCGCGCACGGAGTGCGGCCGACGGCACAGCCGGGCGGCGAGTCGGGAGCGCAGCTCGGCGCTGTTGGGCAGGCCGGTGAGCGAGTCGTGCGAGGCGCGGTGGGCCAGGTGCAGCTCGTGGCGCTTGCGCTCCTCGATGTCCTCGACGTGGGTGAGGAGGAAACGCGGCCCGTCGGTGGTGTCGGCGACGACGGAGTTGCGCAGCGACACCCAGACGTACGTCCCGTCGCGCCGCCCGAGCCGCAGCTCGGCGCGGCCGCCCTCGGCCGACGTACGCAGCAGCGTCCCGATGTCCTCGGGGTGGACGAGGTCGGCGAAGGAGTAGCGGCGCATCGCGGAGGCAGGGCGGCCCAGGAGGCGGCACAGGGCGTCGTTGGTGCGCAGCAGGCGGCCGTGCTGGTCGCCGCCCATCTCGGCGATGGCCATGCCGCTCGGGGCGTACTCGAAGGCCTGGCGGAAGGATTCCTCACTGGCGCGCAGGGCCTGCTGCTCGCGCTCCAGCCGGACGAGCGCGCGCTGCATGTTTGCGCGAAGCCGGGCGTTGCTGATCGCAATGGCCGCCTGGGACGCGTACATCTGGAGCGCCTCCTGGCCCCAGGCGCCGGGGTGTCTCCCGTTGCGCGGCCGGTCGACGGAAATGACGCCGAGGAGCTCCTGGCCGCCGCCCGACGCGTACATGGGGGCGTAGAGGCGGTCGTGCGGGTGCCACTCGTCGGCGAAGCGCGGCTCGGGGCCCTCGGTGTGCCACTGGGGTACGTCGTCGTCGAGGAGGACCCAGCCCTCGGTGTGCGGGATGAAGTGCAGGTCACCCCATGCCTCGCCCATGGACAGGCGGCGCTCCCAGGAGGCGCGGGAGCCGACGCGTCCGGTGATCAGGGCTTCGGCCGCCGGGTTGCCCGCGAAAGCGGCTATGACCAGGTCACCGTCGGGCTGGACGAGGTTGACGCAGGCCAGCTCGTACCCGAGGCCCGCGACGATGCCGTCGGCGACGGCCTGCAGGGTGTCGGCCAGGCTGGTGGCCCGATTGAGATCGGCGACCACCTGGTGCAGCTGCCGCAGCGTCGCCAGGCGGACGTACGGCTCGGACTCGGCCTCCATTGTTCGCTCTCCCCGAGACCTCGACAGCAACTCCAGGATTCTCATCGCCGCACTTGTTGCAGTATCACGGCCACTGAATCACAGCGAGCTGCTCACCCGGTACACAGGGTCAGCAAATACTCGGCTCTGTGACTCAAGTCACGTTAGGGGATGAACGGCCACGAGAGGCGCGTGGGAGCGCTCCATAGGTTTTTTGAACGCAAACACCGCCCCGGTCCTAGGACCGGAGAGGCAGCGTACTGGTCCCCATGCCCGATGGCGGCGGCGGGGAGCCCGGGCTTAGCGTTCCCTGTGTGTTCCAGACGACTTCCCCCCAGCCCCCCGCCCCGATCCCCCATCCTGTGGGGGTGAGCAGCGAAGAGTTCCGGGCCGCGATGGCCCGCTTCACGGCGGGCGTGACCCTCGTGACCGCGCACGATCGGGACAGTGGCGCGCGCGGCGAGGACGTCGGCATGACGGCGACGGCGTTCATGTCGGTGTCGCTCGACCCGCCGCTGGTGCTGGTGAGCGTGCGCAACGGCTCACGCATGGACGATCTGCTGGCCGAGCAGCCGCTGTGGGCGGTCTCGCTGCTGTCGGAGAACCAGCGACACATCGCGGGGCGGTTCGCGATGAAGGGCCGCCTGAGCGACAGACTGCTGTTCGAGGACATCCCCCATACGCGCGGCACGGTGTCCGGGGCCCCGCTGATCGGCGGCGCGCTCGCGGTGGTGGAGTGCAGGACGGAGCAGCGGGTGGAGGCGGGGGACCACACGCTGGTGATCGGCCGGGTGCTCGACGTCGGACTGCCGGGCGCGGACGGCGGCCCGCTCACCTACTTCATGGGCCGGTACCGGCATCTGGCCTGAGGGCTGTGCGCGTACGGCGCTGCTTCCGCCCAGTCGCTAGTCCCATCCGCCCGAACGGCCGCGCTTCGTTTCGCCGCGGGCCTTCTTGTTGCGCAGGCGGCGCTCGTTGATTCCCCGGGGGATCTTCTTGGCCCGGCGCGGCCTGGGCGGCGGGGCGGTCGCCTCGGCGAGCAGGGCCGCCATGCGTACGAGCGCGGTTTCGCGGTTGCGCCACTGGGAACGGTGCTCGGACGACCGTACGGAGACGACGCCGCCGACGAGCCGGGAGGCGAGCCGCTCCAGGGCGCGCTCCTTCCAGACGGGAGGCAGCGCTTCGGTCTTCGCCAGGTCGAAGCGGAGTTCCGCCTGGGAGTCCGTGGTGTTGACGTGCTGGCCGCCGGGCCCGGAGGACCTGGAGAAACGCCACATGAGCTCTGCCTCCGGCAGGGAGACAGCACCGCGAATGACATGAGGCCCGGACATGCGTCCAATGATCCCGTGTCCGTGGCCGTCCCGTCACCCACTTTTCCGTGGAGACCTGGAACCTTGCGGCGGCCTGTCGGCGTTAGAGCGGGTGACGGTAGCTTCGGACCCACGGTCCGACCGGCCCGCACGACTTCAAGGAAGAGGACTCCCCGATGGCTGTAAGTCTGTCCAAGGGCGGCAACGTCTCGCTCACCAAGGAGGCCCCGGGCCTGACCGCCGTCACGGTGGGCCTCGGCTGGGACGTCCGTACGACCACCGGTACCGACTTCGACCTCGACGCGTCCGCGATCGCGGTCAACCCGACCGGCAAGGTCTACTCCGACGGGCACTTCGTCTTCTTCAACAACAAGGCGACGCCGGACCAGACCATCGTCCACACCGGTGACAACCGCAGTGGCGAGGGCGCGGGCGACGACGAGGCGATCAACGTCAACCTGGCCGGCCTGCCGGCCGACGTGGACAAGATCGTCTTCCCGGTCTCGATCTACGACGCGGTGACCCGCAGCCAGAACTTCGGCCAGGTGCGCAACGCGTACATCCGCATCGTCAACCAGGCCGGTGGCGCGGAGATCGCCCGCTACGACCTGAGCGAGGACGCCGCCACCGAGACCGCGATGGTCTTCGGCGAGCTCTACCGCAACGGCGCGGAGTGGAAGTTCCGCGCGGTCGGCCAGGGCTACGCGTCCGGCCTGACGGGCATCGCGACGGACTTCGGCGTCAACGTCTGACGCCCACCACCGGCATCGAGCAGGGCCCCGGCTTCGGCCGGGGCCCTGCTGCGTCGTACGGCCCCGGCGATGTGACGGATCGTCATATACATCGGCGGCGGCCCCGATGAACAAGGCAAGGATTGCCCCAACGCCCGATTAACGGACAGTGGTACGCACCTTTCGGACAAGAACCGGTCAAGGATTGTCGAGACCGTGCCAATATCTGGTACAAGGCACTCTCCGCCTGCATGACCTCGTCCACCGACTGCGCCAGCGCGCGCACCGCGACCCTCAAGGCGGCGGGCGACCTGTACGGCGCGAGCAGCGCCGAGTACCAGGCGGTCGCCGCCACCTGGACCGCCATCAACGTCAAGTAGCGGCCCGCGGCTTGCTCTTCCCGTAGAGCCAGGTGTCCCAGAGGGCCGTCAGGTCCTTGCCGGACTCCTTCTCGACGTACGCCGTGAAGTCGTCCGTCGACGCGTTGCCGTGGCGGTGGGCGGCGGTCCAGCCCCGCACGATGTCGAAGAAGGCGTCGTCGCCCACCGCTTCACGGACCTTGTGGATCACCATCGCCCCGCGCCCGTAGACCGGTTCGTCCGAGATGTCGGCCGCGGTCGGCGGACTGGCCGGCGGGAAGGCCCAGTTCGCCTTCTCACCGAACGCCCGGCGGAAGCTGGCGCCCACGGGGATGTGCTCGAAGTCGTCCGCCCACAGCCATTCCGCGTACGTCGCGAACCCCTCGTTGAGCCACATGTCCCGCCAGGACTTGGGCGTGACCGAGTCGCCGAACCACTGGTGCGCGAGCTCGTGGACGAGCAGCCCCTGGTCGGGCGCGCCGGGGAAGACCGGCTTGGTCTGGGTCTCCAGGGCGTACTCGGAGTCGTTGCCGCGCTCGACGATCGCGCCGGTGGAGGAGAAGGGGTAGGGGCCGAAGTTCTTGACGCCCCACTCCATCACCTCGGGGACGGTGGCCAGGACCTCGGCGCTGCTCTTCGCGACCGCCGGGTCCACGGCGGTGTGGACGGGCACGCCCGACGGCGTCCGTGAGGTCTTGGTCTCGTACGTGCCGATGGCGACGGTGGCGAGGTAGCTGGCCATCGGCTCGCCGTTGCGCCAGGCGAAGGTGGTGCGGCCGCCCCGGGTCCGCTCGCTCTTCAACTCGCCGTTGGAGATGGCCTTCAGGCCCTTGGGCACGGTGACCGTGATGTCGTACGACGCCTTGTCGCTGGGGTGGTTGTTGCCCGGGAACCACGCCATCGACCCGGTCGGCTGGCCGAGCGCGACCGCGCCGTCCACGGTCGTCAGCCAGCCCTCCTCCGAGTCGTCGGCATCGACGATCGTGGCCGGGTTGCCGGCGTAGCGGACGACGGCGGTGAAGGTCTCGCCGTCGGACAGTTCGGCGTCGGGGCGCAGCGTCAGCTCGTCGCCCGCGCGGCTGACGGCGGCGTCGGCGCCGTCCACGGTCGCGGACGAGACGTCCAGACCGTGGAGGTCGAGGTTGAAGGCACTCAGGTCCTGGGTGGCGCGCGCGGTGATCTCGGCGGTACCGGTGAGCCGGCCCGCGGGGCCGCCGTGGTCCGCGCGGCCGCTGCGGCCGGCGCCGCGCGTGCTGTCGCCGGGTGCGCTGCCACGTGTGTCGCCGGGTGCGCTGTCACCGCTGCCGGGTGCCGGGGTGTAGTCGAGGGTCAGGGCGTAGTGCTGGACGTCGTAGCCGCCGTTGCCGAGCCTCGGGAAGTACGGGTCGCGTACGCCCGACGCTCCCGGTGTGCCCTCGACTCCGCCGAGGCCGCCGAGGCTCGTGCACGACGTGAGCGCGAGCAGGGTGGCCACGGCGACGGCGGGAACTGTGCGGCGTACGCGAGTCCATTGGTCCACACAGATGATCCTATGCGCGAAATGTGCCACCCACCCGGGCAGCCTGCGCGTATCAGGGATGCCAGGGGTCCAGCGGATGTCAGCGGGTGCAGCGGGTGCAGCGGGTGCAGCGGGTGCAGCGGGTGCAGCGGGTGCAGCGGGTGTCAGCCTGCGGTGCCCGCGCGGCGGTCCTCGCGACCGACCGCCCGCAGCAGCCCCGCCATCGCGTCGAAGCCCCGGCGCTCCGCGTGGGCCAGCGGGGTCACCCCGTCGCCGTCCGGCAGGTCCGGGGTCGCGCCCGCCGTGATGAGCAGTTCGACGATCTCCTGATGGGCGCGGCCGCCGTCACCCAGGATCACGGCCTCCAGCAGGGCGGTCCAGCCGAGCCGGTTGACGTGGTCGACGTCGATGTCCGTCTCGCGCAGCACCGCCCGTACGTAATCGACATGGCCACGCTCGCACGCCGGGATCAGGGAGATCCCGCCGAAGCGGTTGCGCAGCTTCAGGTCGGGCCCGGCGGGCAGCAGCACCCGCATCATCGGCACGCTGCCGGTCACGCCCGTGACCAGCCACGCGCTGTCCTCGCGCCGGTCCTGCGCGTCCGGGTCGGCCCCGGCCGCGACCAGCACCGCGGCGGCCTCCACACGACTGCCGAGCGAGGCGAGCAGCAGCGGCGTGCGCAGCTCCTCGTCACGACTCTCGACGCGGGCGCCTTCGTCGACGGCGGCCCGGACACCGGACGCGTCGCCGCGCGCGGCCGCGTCGAGGAGCCGTCGCTCGGCAGGGGTCGGGTTCATGTGGAGGCCCTCCTCACTCGTACTGCTCGACTCGTATCTGCTTGCTCACTTGGCCAGCGCCGCGACGCCCGCCCGCGCGAACTTCTCGTCCAGGTCGCCGCTCGGCGCGCCGGCCACACCGATGCCCGCGACCGGGGCGCCCTTGGCCTGGACCGGGGCGCCGCCCGCCAGGAAGAGGGTGCCCGGGATGTCCTTCAGGTTCGGGGCCTGGGCGAGGCGCTTGGCCAGCTCGGAAGTGGGCGCGTTCCAGGAGACGGCGGTGAAGGCCTTGCGCTCGGCGGACTCGTACGACTGCGGGCCGGCGCCGTCGCCGCGCAGCGTGACGACGGTGTTGCCGTTGCGGTCGACCACGGCGACGGTGATGCGCTGGTTCTCGTTCTCGGCGGCGTCCAGGGCCGCCTGCGCGGCCTCGGTCGCGGCGGCGATCGTCAGGTGGGTGGACTGCTGGAGGTTCTTGTTCGCCGCGTCGGCCGTGACGGCGGCCGCCGGGGCGGCGGCGGGCTCGGTGGCGTTGGCGGACATCGCACCGAGGGTGCCGGCGCTCAGGGCGGCAGCGGCGACGGCGCCGGTCAGGACACGGGTGCGCAGCGAAAGCTTCTTCATGGCGGGACTCCTGGGAAAGGTCTCGGGTGGGGTCTCGGGTGGACCGCGGTGGGGCGTTCTTCCGCCTCACCCGGCTCCGGTATCGATCCTCCGGCCGCTGCCGGGCCCGTACCGTCGGCGTACCGGCTGCATACGGTGCGCGGGACGGCCGACCTTCCCGTCAGCCGATCGGTTGATGCGGCTCTGGTCCTACCGGGTCACCATGGGGACACAGGCGCAGGTCGGCGAGGAGCGAACGGTGCAGCAGGCGCAGGAGCACGAGCCGCAGGAGCACAGGCCGGAGGAGCGTCCGCAGCAGCCGGACCCCGACGCCCGCTGGCTCGCCCCCGTGATGCACGTGGCGTTCTTCCTGCTCCTGGGCGCCTCGCTCACCCGGTTCCTGCTGCGGCACCCCGGCGAGGCCCGCACTCCGTGGATCATCGCGCTGAGCATCACGCTGGCCCTGCTGTACGTCCTCGGCCCGGTCCTGGGCCCCACCGCCCCCGGGGCGGCCCGCCCCGCGCCCCGCAGGCTGGTCTGGCTCGGCGGGGTCGTCGCCGTGTGGATGGTGCTCGTGGTCCTGGCGCCGAGCTTCGCCTGGTGCGCGGTGCCGCTCTTCTACACCGGGCTGCGTACCCTGCCCTCCCGCGCCGCGCTCGTCCTGGTCTGCGTGCTCACCGCGTTCGTCGTCGCCGCGCAGCTCCAGCTCGCCCGCGGCGGCTTCGACCCGAACCTGGTGCTGGCGCCCCCGGCGGTGGCGGCGGTCGCGACCGCCGTCTTCCTCTACATGCAGCGGCAGGCCGCGCGGCAGCGGGCGCTGATCGACGACCTCATCCGTACGCGCCGCGAACTGGCCGCGACCGAGCGGCGCGAGGGAACGCTGGCCGAGCGTCAGCGCCTCTCCATGGAGATCCACGACACGCTGGCCCAGGGCCTGTCCAGCCAGCAGATGCTCCTCCAGGCGGCGGACCGGCAGTGGGAAGCGGACCCGGAGACGGCGCGCGGTCATGTCCGTACGGCCGAGTCCATCGCGGAACGCAACCTCGCCGAGGCGCGCCGCTTCGTGCACGACCTGGCCCCCGCCGACCTGGCCGAGGGCGGCAGCCTGGAGGAGGCACTGCGGATGCTCGCCACGCGGGAGTCGGCAGCCTTCCGGGTGGACGGGGCGCCGGTCGCCGCTCTGCCGGACCGGGTGCAGTCGGCGCTCCTGCGGATCGCGCAGGGCGCGCTGGCGAACGTACGCGAACACGCGAACGCGCGGGCGGCGGCGCTCACCCTGACGTACCTCGGCGACCAAGTGGTCCTGGACATCGCCGACGACGGCACGGGCTTCGCAGAAGCCCCGTCCGTACGCGGCGGCGTACGCGGCCACGGACTGCCCGCGATGCGTGCCCGCGTGCGGCAGCTCGGCGGCACCCTGACGATCGAGTCCGCCCCCGGGGAGGGCACCGTGCTCTCCGCCGCGATCCCCCTGGAGCCTCGGCCATGAATCCCGCGCAGCCCGTGAACCCGGTACGCATTCTGCTCTGCGACGACCACGTGGTCGTACGCGCCGGACTGCTCGCCCTGCTGGGCAGCGAACCGGACATCGAGGTCGTCGGCGAGGCGGGCAGCGGCGAGGAGGCGGTGGCACTGGCCGCCAAGCTGAGCCCGGACGTGGTCCTGATGGATCTCCAGCTGGGAGCCGGCATCGACGGGGTCGAGGCGACCCGTCGCATCGCTCCGACCGGAGTGCATGTGCTGGTCCTGACGACGTACGACACGGACGCGGACATCACGCGGGCGATCGAGGCGGGCGCGACGGGCTACCTGCTCAAGGCGGAGCGCCCCGAGGAACTCTTCACCGCGATCCGCTCGGCCGCCCAGGGCCGCACGACGCTCTCCCCACCGGTCGCCAGCCGCGTCATGGACCGCATGCGCGGGGCGGGCCGCCCGACGCTGACGGAGCGGGAGACGGACATCCTGGGGCAGCTGGCGCACGGCCTGGGCAACCGGGAGATCGCCCGCGCGCTGTTCATCAGCGAGGCGACGGTGAAGACGCACCTGGGCCGCATCTACGCCAAGCTCGGAGTGGACACGCGGTCGGGCGCCGTGGCGGTGGCCAAGGAACAACGCCTGCTGCCGTGAGGTGTGCGGGTCGCGCGTGTGCGGGGACAGCGTTGTGCCGGGGCGGGGGCACGGGGCCCCTGGCCCTCACGCAGGTGGGCCGAGCGCGGGGCAGCAGGG
Organism: Streptomyces sp. NPDC055287; assembly: GCF_053646035.1. NCBI lineage: Bacteria > Bacillati > Actinomycetota > Actinomycetes > Kitasatosporales > Streptomycetaceae > Streptomyces > Streptomyces sp. NPDC055287. The sequence continues at coordinate 86,362 of NZ_JBSHNE010000022.1, forward strand.
GAAGAGCTCGGGGCCAGGAGCGCTCCGTTTCCCGGCCGTACGGAGAGCCTCGCCGGGCGTGACACCATCGACTACGTGCTCGACATCGGCTACTCCCTCTCCCGCCGCTTCCCCGACCCCCCGCAGACCGACTACCGGCGCGCCGGCGTCCACGACCTGCGGCACGACCTCTTCTGCGGGGACGTGTATCTCGCCGACACCAAGGCGGACCGGGAAGTGTCCACAGCCTGGGGATGGGTTCCCGTGCTCGACTTCGCGTGGGCCCTGTGCGACATCGTCGAGCTGCTCGACCAGGACCCGCGCGGCAGCCGCTCCGCCAAGCCGCAGTTCGCCGAGCTGGACTTCACCGAGTCGACGGACCGGATGCTCTTCGAGCGCCGCTTCGGCTGGGTCGACATCGCGGCCGACTGGATGCCGGTCGAGGAGCCCCCGATCACCTTCGGCCACCGGCTGCTCCGCCGCGAGGCCCGCGACTTCCTGCACGACCTGATCGCGGACCTCACCGACATGCACGACGGCCTCGCCGACAACCCGGCGATCTGGGACCTCCAGGCCCGCTTCCCCCGCCTGCCCTCCTGACCCCTAGCCCCCCGGGCTCTCCACCCGCACCCCGATCTGCGTCGCGAACGCCGGCGCCAGTTCAAGGAGTTGGGACGGGCTGATCACCGAGCCCGCCAGCCGGTCGACACCCCGTGCGATGTCCAGCTCCGCGACCGTACGCAGGTCCACGTCGGCCATCGTCGCCGCGCTGAAGTCCGCCCGCCGCAGTACGCAGTCGCGGAACTCCACCCGCTCCAGGCGCGCCCCGCCGAAGTCCGGCTCGACGAGCACACAGCCCTCGAAGACGACGTCCTTGAGGCGCGCCGTGCGCAGGTTCAGGTAATCGATCTTCCCGCCCCGCACCAGCACCCGCTCCAGCGACGACGCGTGCAGCTGGACCCCGCCGAGCCGGGCGTCGATCACCTCCACGTCGCGCAGGGACGCCTCGGCCAGGTCGGTGCCCACGCCCCGGACCCCGTCCAGCACCGAGTCGATGAAGCGCGCCCGGCCCAGTCTCGTCTCGTCGAGCGCCACGCCGTACAGGCCGCAGTCCATGAAACGGGCCCCGCGCCCCTCCTGCGCCGTCAGGTCCAGCTCGCGGAACTCCACGCCGTCGTAGTCCCCCTCCGACTCCAGTTCACCGGGGCCGAACGGCTCCAGCGGCGGCAGCCGCACCTCCGGGCGCCGTACGGGACGTACGGGCGGGGACTTCTTCGGCTGAGTGCTCGCGTTCCGTGCCATCCCCCCATGCTGGACCACCCCACTGACAATTCCGCCGGCCCCGATGTCACATCCGCGAACCCGCCGTCCGTCACACCCGTGAGAGCGACCACCACGGCAAGGAGAGCGGAAGATGCGGCACCACATCACTGTCATCGGCGGCGGCGTCGCCGGCCTCACCGCAGCCGTCACCGCGGCCGAATCGGGCGCCAAGGTGACGCTGTACGAGGCCCACCACACCCTCGGCGGACGGGCCCGCACCGCCGAGGGACCGTACCGGACGAACGAAGGCCCGCACGCCCTCTACAACGGCGGCCCGCTCTGGGGCTGGCTCAAGCAGCGTGACCTGCTCGGCCCGGTCGTGGCCGTGCCCCCGCTCGAAGCCGCCCGCCTGCGCTTCCACCGGGGCGGCGCCCTGCGGCGTACCCCACCGCTCGCGATGGTGAAACTCGCCCTGCGCTCCGCCGCGAAAGCCCCCGTGGACGCCGACTTCCTGACCTGGGCCACCGGCGAGGTGGGCGAGGCAGGGGCGCGCACGACAGCGCACTTCGTCGCGGTTGCCCTCTTCCACCACGACCCGGGCTCCCTCTCCGCCCGCTTCGTGCAGGAGCGGCTGCGGCGCGTCGTCAAGCTGCCGCCCGAGGCGCACTATCCGCGCGGCGGCTGGGCCTCGGTCGTCGACCGGATGGCCGCGCGGGCCTGGAATCTCGGCGTACGGATCGAGACGACGGAGCGCGTCACCGCCCTCCCCGACAACCGCGGCCCCGTGATCGTCGCGACCTCCCTGGACGCGGCCCGCCGGCTGCTCGGCGACGCCTCCCTGACCTGGGACAGCGGGCGTACGGTACTGCTCGATCTGGCCGTCAGGACGCGCAGGGGCGACCCGTTCATCATCTCCGACCTCCAGGCGCCGGGCTGGATCGAACGGTTCACCGCCCAGGACCCCTCCCTCGCCCCGGCCGGCGAACAGCTTCTCCAGAGCCAGTTCCCGATCGCCCCCGACGAGACCAGGGCCGACGGCATCGCGCGCGGCGAACGCCTCCTCGACCTCGGCTTCCCCGGCTGGCGCGAGCGCACCACCTGGCGGCGCGAGGCCCTCGCCGCGGGCCGTACGGGCGCACTCGACCGGCCCGGCACCACGTGGCGGGACCGCCCCTCCGTCAACCGCGGTGACGGCGTGTTCCTCGCGGGCGACCAGGTGGCGGCCCCGGGCCTGCTGGCCGAAGTGGCGTTCAACAGCGGCCTGGAGGCGGCGACACTGGCGCTGCGGGAGCCCGAAGGACCGGCGGCCGGCAAGGGCTTGACCTCAACCGCGCTTGAGGCATGAGTCTGAGCCGTGTCAAAGATCCGGAAGCCCTGAAGTTCCGAGGAGCCCGTCATGCACGCAGTCCGCCTTCACGCCTTCGGCCCCGCCGAGAATCTCACGTACGAGAAGACCGACGACCCCGTCCCGGGCCCCGGCCAGGTCCGCATCGCCGTCGCGGCGGCCGGCGTGCACCTGCTCGACACCGCCCTGCGCCAGGGCATGCCGGGCCCCTTCCCCGCCCCCGCCGAACTGCCCTCCGTCCCCGGCCGCGAGGTCGCCGGCACGGTGGAGTCGCTCGGCGAGGGCACCGACCCGTCGTGGCTCGGCAAGCGCGTCGTCGTCCACCTCGGCATGCCCCAGCCTTCCGGTGGAAACCCCCGGACCTCCTCCGGCGGCTACGCCGAACTGGCCGTCACCGACGCCGAGCGCCTCCAGGAAATCCCGGAGAACCTCGACGAGGCCCAGGCCGTCGCCATGATCGGCACCGGCCGCACCACCATGGGAATCCTCCAGTTCACCGAGGTGACAGCCGACACCGTCGCCGTCGTCCCGGCGGCCGCCGGCGGCATCGGCACGCTCCTCGTCCAGTACGTGAAGAACGCCGGGGGCACCGTCATCGGCCTGGCCGGCGGCCCCGCCAAGGTCGCCCGCGTACAGGAGAACGGCGCCGACCTGGCCGTCGACTACACGCTGCCCGACTGGCCGGAGCGCGTACGCGAGTTCCTCGGCGACGGCGGCGCCACCGTCGTCTTCGACTCGGTCGGCGGGGACACCGGCCGCGCGGCCGTGGACCTCCTCGGCAGAGGCGGACAGCACGTCGTCTTCGGCTGGTCCTCGGACGGCCTGCACGACGGCTCCCCGCTGACCTTCACCGACGAGGAACTGGCCGCGCGCGGCATCACCTCCGAGGGCGTACTCGGCCCCGCGATGCTCGGCAGAGCCGGCGGCGACAACCCCCTGCGCACCCTGGAGAACCGCGCCCTCGCGGAAGCGGCGGCCGGCCGTCTGGTCCCGGCAGTCCAGCGCTTCCCCCTCGCGGAGGCGGCGGCGGCCCATCACGCCCTGGAAACGCGCGGCACGATGGGCAAGGTCGTCCTCGTCCCGTAGCGGTCGGCGCACGTCCCGGCCGCCCGGCGCGGCCGCCGGGGCCCCTTTCGGCACGGCCGGCATCCAGTCCTGAGACCCCTACAACCTCGCACGCCCTTTGATCGTCTCCTGTACGTCAACCGCTCTTGCCGGACCACTCCCCGGGGGCAACGGGCGGTAGCGAACACATCAGGAGACATTCATGCGCATACGCCATGCCGCCGGCGCGGCACTTCTCGTGGCGTCCATCGTTCCGGTCGTCACTGCGCCCGGCGCGGCAGCGGCCGCCGCCAAGTACGCCGACGACTTCAACGGTGACGGCTACCGCGACTACGCCGCCTACGAGTTCACCGCGAACAACGGCGGCGGCGTCCGCGTCACGTTCGGCACCGCCGACGGCCCCGGCACCCGGACCCAGCTCATCACCCAGTCGAGCACCGGCGTCCCCGGCAGCGACGAGGCGGACGACATGTTCGGCGATATCAGGACCCCCGCCGACTTCAACGCCGACGGCTACGCCGACCTGGCGGTGACGGCGTACGGCGAGGACGTCGACGGGCGCGTCGACCAGGGCTCCGTCACCATCCTGTGGGGCAGCGCGAGCGGCCTCAACGGCGGCACCTCGGTCCCCAACATGGGCGCGAAGGTCTCCAACGGCCGCTTCGGCCGCGGCCTCGCCGCCGCAGACTTCAACGGAGACGGAAAGAAGGACCTCGCCGCCACCAGCGCAGGCAAGACCTACGTCTACCGAGGGTCCATCACCCGCACCGGCGTGGCCGGTTCCGTGTCCACCCTGGCCAAGACGGGCTTCGCCGCCCAGTCCCTGACCGCCGGCAAGCTGAACGGTGACTCCAGCACCGATCTGGTGATCGTCGGGGTGGTCGACGTCCCGAACGTCTTCGCCACGGACGCCTGGTTCATCAAGGGCGGCTCGACGCCGACCGGCGGCAAGACCCTACGCCTCGCCACGGACTACGCCGACCCGCGGCCGGGCGTGATCGCCGACTTCAACAAGGACGGATACGGCGACATCGCGTTCGGCACGCTGATGCACGACAACTACAAGGGCCGGGTGTCGGTCTGGTACGGCTCCTCGACCGGTCCCGGCACCAGCGCCCGCATCACCCAGGCCACCAGCGGCGTCGCCGGCACACCCGAGACCGATGACCGCTTCGGCGGTTCCGTCTCGGCCGCCGACGTCAACGGCGACGGCTACAAGGACCTGGCGGTCGGCGTGGACGGAGAGAAGATCGGCGACCACGCGGATGCCGGTGGAGTCCACGTCCTGAAGGGCAGCGCAAGCGGCCTCACCGGCACCGGCTCCCAGTGGTTCTCCCGCGACACCACCGGCGTACCGGGCTCCGTGGCATGGAACGACTGCTTCGGCTCCACGGTCCGCCTCCGTGACACCGACCGCGACGGCTACGCCGACCTGTACGCCACCGGCATAGCCGCCGACTCGCTGCGCCTCCCCGGCACGGCGTCCGGCATCACCACGACGGGCGTCTCCCCGGCCGACGGGGGCGTCATCGAAGGCATGCTCCAGTAAGAAGCCGCCACGCTCCGGTCGCGGGGGCGACGTCCCCCGCGGCTAGCTCCCGCCCAGTTCCGCCAGCGCCCCGTCCGTCAGCCGGTACACCGTCCACTCGTCCTGCGGCAGCGCACCCAGCGACCGGTAGAAGTTGATCGACGGCTCGTTCCAGTCCAGGACGGACCACTCCAGCCGCTCGTACCCCCGCTCCACACAGATCCGGGCCAACGACGCCAGCAGCGCCTTCCCGTGCCCGCCCCCGCGCCGCGAAGGCCGCACGTACAAGTCCTCCAGATAGATCCCGTGCACCCCGCGCCACGTGGAGAAGTTCAGGAACCACAGCGCGAAGCCCGCGATCTCCCCCTCCTCCGTCTCCGCGATGTGCGCGTACGCCGCCGGGCGCTCCCCGAAGAGCGCCTCACGCAACTGCTCCTCGCTCGCCCGCGCCTCGTGCAACGCCTTCTCGTACTCGGCGAGTTCGCGGACCATCTCGTGAATGACAGGGACATCGGCAGGTGTGGCGTTTCGAATCATCCCCGCAGCGTAAGCAATGCCCGCGCGACCTCCACCTGCTCCCCCGGCAGCTCCCCCTCCCCGGCCTCCTCGTCCTCCCAGTCCCACAGAAAGTTCTGCAGCACCCGCCCGAGCGTCCACGCCCGCGCCCGCCCCCGGTCGAGCCCCAGCACCTCCGTCATCAGGTCGAACCGCGCCCCGACCTGCCCCGTCGAACCGGTTCACCAGCGCCGGCAACAGCTCGAACCCCGTATCCCCCGCCGGCGGCTTCGGATCGATCACCACCCAGGGCTCACCGCGCCCCGCCCCGGGCAGCGCGGCGATCCACTCCCGCCCCGCGTCACCCGTCGAACTCCACCTGCGTCACGGCCAGAGCTTCCGGAATCTCGATCGCGGCCGGATCCTACGACCGCGCAAAGGCCCCCCTCCATTGCCGCACCCCACCCCCGCCCGCTAGCGTCCCGGCCACCACCACTGATCAGCAGCGGAAACGAACGCAGGGGCATCATGAGCACCGTCAACGGCGGCATCTCCTACTGGTACGCGAACGAAGGCATGCCCGACCCCCGCGAGCCCCTGCCCGGCGACGCGACGGCCGACGTCTGCATCGTCGGCGCCGGCTACACCGGCCTGTGGACGGCGTACTACCTCAAGAAGGCCGTCCCCTTCCTCAACATCACCGTCCTGGAAGCCAAGTTCTGCGGCTACGGCGCCTCCGGCCGCAATGGCGGCTGGCTCTACAACGGCATCGCCGGCCGCGACCGCTACGCCAAGCTGCACGGCCACGACGCCGCCGTCCGCCTCCAGCAGGCCATGAACGACACGGTCACCGAGGTCATCAACACCGCCGCCGCCGAGAACATCGACGCCGACATCCACCAGGGCGGCGTACTCGAAGTCGCCTACACGCCCGCCCAGCTCGCCCGCCTCAAGCACTTCCACGCCGCCGAGATCGCCTTCGGCGAGAAGGAACGCACCCTCCACGGCGCCCGCGAGACCGCCGAACGCATCCGCGTGACCGGCGCCGTCGGCTCCACGTGGACCCCGCACGGCGCCCGCCTGCACCCCGTCAAGCTCCTCAAGGGCCTGGCCGCGGCGGTCGAAGCCCTGGGCGTGACGATCCACGAATCCACCCCGGTCACGGAGATCAAGCCCAAGCACGCCGTCACCCCCTACGGCACGGTCCGCGCCCCGTACATCCTGCGCTGCACCGAGGGCTTCACCGCCGGCCTCAAGGGGCAGCGCCGCGCCTGGCTCCCCATGAACTCCTCGATGATCGTCACCGAACCGGTCCCCGCCTCCGTCTGGGAAACGATCGGCTGGGACGGCCGCGAGACCCTCGGCGACATGGCCCACGCCTACATGTACGCGCAGCGCACCGCCGACGACCGCATCGCCCTCGGCGGCCGCGGCGTCCCGTACCGCTACGGCTCCCGTACCGACAACGACGGCCGCACCCAGCCCGCCACCATCGACGCCCTGCGCGAGATCCTCGTCCGCTTCTTCCCCACCACGGCCGGCATCCCCATCGCCCACGCCTGGTCGGGCGTGCTCGGCGTCCCCCGCGACTGGTGCTCCACCGTCGCCCTCGACCGCTCGACCGGCATCGGCTGGGCGGGCGGCTACGTCGGCAGCGGCGTGGCGACGACCAATCTCGCCGCCCGCACCCTGCGCGACCTGATCCAGCAGGACTCGGGCCAGGGCGGCCCGACCGACCTGACCACCCTCCCCTGGGTCAACCACAAGGTCCGCAAGTGGGAGCCGGAACCCTTCCGCTGGCTCGGAGTCCAGGCCATGTACGCCGCCTACCGCACGGCGGACCGCCGCGAGGCCCACGGCCGCACCACCGAAACGGACCCGATCGCCAGGACCGCCGACCGCATCGCGGGCCGCAGCTGAGCCCCACAATCACAAAAGCAAACGCCCCGGACTCGTCGAGTCCGGGGCGTTTTGCCTGCTGGAGCCCCCTGTCGGATTCGAACCGACGACCTACGCATTACAAGTGCGTTGCTCTGGCCGGACTGAGCTAAGGAGGCGTCGCACCACGTCAGAGCCGCGCGCGAAGGCTGCTCCACTCTACACAGGCCCCTGATCCCCAATCCATCACGTTGCGCACCCGGCCCCTGCGGTCACGCCTCTCGAAAACCGTTCCCTTCCCGCTACTGACAGAACCGGCCTCGCCAGGTAGCGTCACGGCAGGTTCACACTGGTGGACTACACCACTCCCTTACTCGGATCGTCCGGCACGTTCCTGCCGGTGAAGGAGAACATCACCATGGCAACTGTCACGTTCGACAAGGCCACCCGGATTTACCCGGGCTCCACCAAGCCCGCCGTCGACCAGCTCGACATCGAGATCGAGGACGGCGAGTTCCTCGTTCTCGTCGGCCCCTCCGGCTGCGGCAAGTCGACCTCCCTGCGCATGCTCGCGGGTCTCGAGGACGTCAACGGCGGCGCCATCCGCATCGGTGACCGCGACGTCACGCACCTGCCGCCGAAGGACCGGGACATCGCCATGGTGTTCCAGAACTACGCGCTGTACCCGCACATGTCCGTCGCCGACAACATGGGCTTCGCGCTCAAGATCGCCGGCGTGAACAAGAGCGAGATCCGCAAGAAGGTCGAAGAGGCCGCGAAGATCCTCGACCTCACCGAGTACCTGGATCGCAAGCCCAAGGCCCTCTCCGGCGGTCAGCGCCAGCGTGTCGCGATGGGTCGCGCCATCGTGCGTGAGCCCCAGGTCTTCCTCATGGACGAGCCGCTGTCGAACCTCGACGCCAAGCTCCGCGTCTCCACGCGTACGCAGATCGCCTCGCTCCAGCGCCGCCTGGGCATCACCACCGTGTACGTCACGCACGACCAGGTCGAGGCCATGACGATGGGCGACCGGGTCGCGGTACTGAAGGACGGTCTGCTCCAGCAGGTCGACTCCCCGCGCAACATGTACGACCGTCCCGCGAACCTCTTCGTCGCCGGCTTCATCGGCTCGCCCGCCATGAACCTCGTCGAGGTCCCGATCACCGACGGCGGCGTGAAGTTCGGCAACAGCGTCGTTCCCGTCTCGCGCGAGGCGCTCTCCGCCGCCGCCGACCGGGGCGACACGACCGTCACCGTCGGCGTCCGTCCCGAGCACTTCGACATCGTCGAGCAGAACGGCGCCGCCGCCGCGTCCCTCACCAAGACCACCGACGACGCCCCGGCCGGCCTGGCCGTCACCGTCAACGTCGTCGAGGAACTCGGCGCCGACGGTTACGTCTACGGCAGCGCGCAGGTCGGCGGCGGCCATCAGGACCTGGTCGTCCGCGTCAACGGCCGCGCCGTCCCGGGCAAGGGCACCGAGCTGCACGTCGTGCCGCGCGCGGGCGAGACGCACGTCTTCTCCTCCTCGACGGGCGAGCGCCTCAGCGACTGACATCCGACACCTGGCATCCGGCATCGGATCCCGGTACGAAGGTGGGCCCCGCACTTCGGTGCGGGGCCCACTTCGTGTTTGCGCCGAGGTGCGGGGTGTCGACAAATACCCCGGCAGATCGGGCATTTCGAATTCCGTACGTCAACACCCAATTCGAAAAATGCCATCGAACCATCCCCCGGGAGAGTGACTAAATGTCTCCAAATCATTACTGCCCGCTACGCTCACTCGCGTGACCCACACAGCCCGCCGAATCGGCCGAAGTCTCGCTCTCGTCCTGCCCGTCGTCCTGGTGCTCTCCGGGACCCTCGCGGTCGCCAACGTCCCGTGGTCCACGAGCGGACCCGAGACGCAGGTTCTGACCGCGTCGTCCGAGAAGGCAAACGTACGCGCCAAGCCCCGCGCTCCGCAGGACATTCTGCGCGACAAGCTCCTTCTGGAGCTCCAGGAGAAGGACCCCGGTGTCGCGCTCACGCACCTCCAGCGCGAGGTCGAGCGGCGCCCTTCGCTCGCCCAGCACTGCATGTCGATCGCCCGCTCGCTCGGCCGCGCCGCCGTGAAGCAGTACGGTCCGACGCGCGCGCAGTCGTTCTCGCGCCCCGTCTGCGACACCTCCTTCGCCTCCGGCGTCGCCCGGCAGACGGGCTGAGCGGCGGCCGACGGCGTCCTGCCGCATATCGTGCCCCGTATGACCCGTACGACGACGTATCCGACGCAGGCCGTGGTCCTGGCCGGCGGCCAGGGCTCGCGACTGCGCCCGTACACCGACGACCGCCCCAAGCCGATGGTCGAGATCCCTGGCACCGGGACCCCGATCATCGGCCATCAGCTTTCCTGGCTCGCCGCGGAAGGCGTGACCGACGCGGTCATCTCCTGCGGCCATCTCGCCGGCGTGCTCCAGCAGTGGCTGGACACGACCGACCTTCCGCTGCGTGTCACCACCGTGGTGGAGAGCGAGCCGTTGGGCCGCGGCGGCGGCCTCAAGTACGCCGCCGCGCACCTTCCGGACCCCGAACAGCCCTGGTACGCGACCAACGGCGACATCTGGACGCGCTTCTCCCTCCAGGACATGGCCGCCTTCCACGCCGAGCGCGACGCGACCGCGACCCTCGCCCTGGCCCGCCCCCGGATCCCGTGGGGCGCCGTCGAGACGGACGCCTTCGGCCACATCACGGACTTCATCGAGTCGCCGCCCTCGCCCTACCTCATCAACGCGGGCGTGTACGTCTTCTCAGCGGCCTTCACAGCGCTTCTCCCGGACCTGGGCGACCACGAACGCACCACGTTCCCCCGGCTGGCGCGAGAGCGCCTTCTGGCGGGCTTCCCGCTGCCGCACGGGGCGTACTGGCGGGCCATCGACACCGCCAAGGACTTGAGCGAGGCCGCCAAGGAGCTCGCCGCCGCGCGCGGTTGAGTACGCCACGCTGATTTCTTTACCCGTTGATTCCGGTACGCCGCTGGCCCCCGTGCCGGGCCGGTTCCCCTGCCGGCCGGCCGATACGCGGAGAAGGGCCCGGCGCACATCCCGTGCGCCGGGCCCTTCCTTGTGACGTCGCGGCGATACGTCGCGGCCGCGTCAGCCGAGCAGGCCGCCGATCACCCGGCCGCCGCTGCCACCGCTGCCGCTGCCGCCACCGCTGCCGCCGGTGCCGCTGCCGCCCGTGGTGCCGCTCGTCGTACCGCCGCCGGTGGTCCCACCGGTGGTGCTGCTGCCGCCCGTGGTCCCGCCGCTGCCCGCCCCGCCGCTGGTCGTCGGTCCCGCGCTGGTGGTGGGCGCCTGCGGGGGCGCGGGCTGCCGCTGGGGCGGGGCCTGGCCGGCCGTGCTGCCCTGCGTCTGGCTCGGCCGCTGGACGTCCGTGCCGACCGTGCCCGTCTCACGGACCGTGCCGGGCGTCGTGGCCCTGGCCGAGGGGCCGGCGGAGCTGCTCGCCGAGGGGGCGGGGCTGCGGCCGGTCGGGCCCTGCGAGGCGCGGCCGGTGCTGCCTCCCGTCTCCTGGGGGAGCGGGGCCCCGGGGAGGTAGTTGGTCGGGTCGTCGTTCGGACCGGGCACGGTGACGATGTCCGAGGAACGTACGGCCCCGCCCAGCATCGAGCCGATGAGCAGCGTGACTCCCACCACGAGGGAGGCGACGACGGTGCCGCGCCGCAGTACGCGGCACCGCAGCTCCCACAGTTCCGAGCGCGGCCCGAGCTTGCGCCAGGCCTCGCCGGCGAGGCGGCCGTCAATGGAGTAGACGGGCGCGCCCGCGATGATCAGCGGGGACCAGGCGGCGAGGTAGATGATGTCGGGCGCGTCGTACGCCGGTACGGTCTTCCAGCTCACCGTCATGATCAGCGCGGCGGAGAGCAGCGTGCCGAAGCAGGCGGCGACGCGCTGCCACAGCCCCAGCACCGTCAGCACGCCGACGACGACCTGGAGGAACGCGACGGTCAGGCCGGCGCCCACCGGGTGGCTCAGCGCGAAGTCGCGCAGCGGCTCGGCGACGGTCCAGGGGTGCAGCGAAGTGAGCCACTTGACCATGGAGCCGCGTTCGCCGCCGTCGAAGTACACGGGGTCGCAGAGTTTGCCCATGCCGGCGTAGATGGAGATGAAGCCGAGGAACACGCGGAGCGGCAGCAGCACCACGCCGAGGTTCATCCGCCGCCCGGGGTAGTACGCGTGCCGGACGGCGTCGGCGCCGCCGCGGCGGCCGCGCTCACCGTCCTGCTCGTACTCGTCGTCGTCGTAGTCGTCGTCGAACTCCCTGGCGGCGTAGGCGTCTTCGCCTGTCCGGTCGGGTACGTCGTACGCGCCGACCGTCTGCTTCATTCTGGGCAGCATCTGCGTCATGGGCGGCTCGGAGCGCGGCCTGATGACGGTGGGGATCGCCGCTGTGTCCTCTGCGGTCTCGCCCACGGCGAGCCGGGGGATGACCTGCGTGGCGCCGCTGTCGAGGCGCTCGCCGGGGGAGGAGTTGCGTACGGCCTGGAGCAGCCCGGTGGCGCCGGGGTCTCCCGGCTCGGACTTCCCGCTCCAGACGACGGGCGCCCGCCGTCGGCCTGCGGTCGCACCGGCCATCGCCGGAATGCGAGCCGTGCCCCCCAGCCCACTGCCCACACCGCCCGCGCCCGCGTACGGCGGGACGGGCCGTTGGCTCTGGGCCGGGGCGAGCTGCACGCGGAAGCTGGCGTGGTTGACGATGACCTGCGCTGGGTCGCAGGGCACCTTGACCATGCTCAGGGCGGGCTGATCGTCGAACCCGGGTGTTCTGGTGTCCACGCTCATCTAACCGAGTGATGTGTCGTTAGGACACTGCCTTGACGCCCCCGATCTGTCCGAGACCCGTCAAGACACCCTTACCGGGACATATCCGACTCCGCCCACGCCTCCGGATCAGCGCCTGCGCTGCGCCGCTTCCCAGAGCACGATGCCCGCCGCCACACCGGCGTTCAGCGACTCGGCGCCGCCCGGCATCGGGATGCGGACGAGGTAGTCGCACGTCTCGCCGACGAGGCGGCCGAGGCCCTTGCCCTCACTGCCGATGACGATGACGACCGGGCCGCCGAGCTGCTCCAGGTCCTGGACCGTGTGCTCGCCGTCCGCCGCGAGGCCGACGACCGTGATCCCGGCCTTCTGGTAGCTCTCCAGGGCGCGCGTCAGGTTGGTGACGCGGGAGACCGGCGTACGGGCCGCCGTACCGGCGGAGGACTTCCACGCGCCGGCCGTCATGCCCGCCGCGCGGCGCTCCGGCACGACCACGCCGTGGCCGCCGAACGCGGAGACGGAGCGGACGATCGCGCCGAGGTTGCGCGGGTCGGTCACACCGTCGAGGGCGACGATCAGCGGGTCCTCGTGCTTGTCGTACGCCGCCGCCGTGAGGTCGTCCGGGTGCGCGTACTCGTACGGCGGGACCTGGAGGACGAGGCCCTGGTGGTTCAGGCCGTTCGTCATCCGGTCGAGCTCCGGACGCGGGGCCTCCATCAGGTTGATGTTGCCGCGCTCGCCCGCGAGCTGGAGCGCCTCGCGCACCCGCTCGTCGTTGTCGATGTACTGCTGGACGTACAGCGTGGTCGCCGGGACGCCGTCGCGCAGCGCCTCGAAGACCGGGTTGCGGCCCACGACCATCTCGGACGTGCCCTTGGCGCCGCCGCGGCGCGGGGCCGGGCGGCGGACCGCGGCCTGCTTGGCCTTGGCGGTCGCGATGCGGTTCTTCTTGTGCTTCTTACGGGCCTCGGCCGGCGGCGTCGGGCCCTTGCCTTCCAGGCCGCGGCGTCGCTGGCCACCGCTGCCGACCGTAGCGCCCTTCTTGTTGGACGTGCGGCGGTTCCTGCGCTGGCTGTTCCCGGCCATGACCTGTTACCTGTTCCGTTGCTTCAGACGTACGTACGTATAAGTGAAAGTGTGCCGCCCGGGACGCCGGGCGGCACATCGCGCGTGCCGCGCACGGTGCCCGGCGCGCCCGTCAGCGTGATCCGAGGGTCCATCGCGGGCCCGACGGACTGTCCTCGATGACGAGGCCGGACTGCTGGAGCTGGTCGCGGATCGCGTCCGCCGCGGCCCAGTCCTTGCGGTCACGGGCCGACTGCCGCTGGTCGAGTACGAGGCGTACGAGCGTGTCGACGACCCCGTGGAGGTCCTCGCCGCGCTCCGTGCCGCCGCCCGTCCACTGCTCGGACAGCGGGTCGAGGCCGAGGACGGCAAGCATCGCCCGTACCTCCGCGAGCCGTGCGACGGCCTCGTCCTTGTCGTCGGCGGCCAGCGCGGAGTTGCCCTGGCGCACGGTGGTGTGGACGATCGCGAGCGCCTGCGGGACGCCCAGGTCGTCGTCCATCGCCTCGGCGAAGGCGGGCGGGACCTCGGCCGCGGGCTCGACGACGCCCCCCGCCTTCTCGATCACGCGCTGGACGAAGCCCTCGATGCGCGCGAAGGCGGACTCGGCCTCGCGCAGGGCGTCCTCGCTGTACTCGATGGTGGAGCGGTAGTGCGGCGTACCGAGGTAGTAGCGCAGCACGATCGGGCGCCATGCCTTGACCATCTCGCTGACGAGCACCGAGTTGCCGAGCGACTTCGACATCTTCTCGCCGGCCATGGTGACCCAGTGGTTGTGCACCCAGTACTTGGCGAAGTCGTCGCCGAAGGCCTTGGCCTGGGCGATCTCGTTCTCGTGGTGCGGGAAGATCAGGTCGATCCCGCCGCCGTGGATGTCGAAGGCGGAGCCCAGGTACTTGTGGGCCATCGCGGAGCACTCCAGGTGCCAGCCGGGACGCCCGCGTCCCCACGGGGTCTCCCAGCTCGGCTCGCCCGGCTTCGCGGCCTTCCACATGGCGAAGTCGCGCTGGTCGCGCTTGCCGGTCTCGCCCTCGCCGGACGGCTGGAGGAGGTTGTCGAGCTCCTGGTTGGAGAGCTCCAGGTAGCCGGGGTGCGAGCGGACGTCGAAGTAGACGTTCCCGTCGGCCTCGTAGGCGTGACCGCGCTCGATGAGGCCGCGCATCATCTCGACCATCTCGGTGACGTGGCCGGTGGCGCGTGGCTCGTACGTGGGCGGGAGGCAGCCGAGGGCGTCGTAGCCGTCGTTGAAGGCGCGCTCGTTCTCGTACCCGATGGACCACCAGGGGCGGCCCTGCTCGGCCGACTTCCCGATGATCTTGTCGTCGATGTCCGTGACATTGCGGATGAACGTCACGTCGTAGCCCCGGTACGTGAACCAGCGGCGCATGATGTCGAAGTTGAGGCCCGACCTGATGTGGCCGATGTGCGGGGCGGCCTGCACGGTAGCGCCACAGAGGTAGATCGAGACGCAGCCCGGCGTGAGCGGGGCGAAGTCGCGAGTCTGCCGGGCGCTGGTGTCGTACAGCCGAATAGTCACCACACCAGGGTAGTGGGCGGACGGCAGTGCCCAGCGACCCTTTCCGGTGCAAGGGGTCGCGGCGCAGCGGTCGCATCCGTTCCGCTTCACCCGTACGGGCTGAGCGTCTCCTGCGGAGCCCGGGCCACGGACGTCCTGCGGGCGTTCCCTCGAACGCCGGACGGGCCGGACTGCCCGCCCAGCGGCGGACTTCAGCCGGTGCGGACCACCAACGCCGTGGCGATCGCCGCCAGGCCCTCGCCCCGGCCGGTGAAGCCGAGGCCGTCGGACGTCGCGGCAGAGAGCGAGACCGGCGCCCCGACCGCCGCCGACAGCACCTTCTGTGCTTCCTCCCGGCGCTTGCCGATCTTCGGCCGTACGCCGACGACCTGCACGGCGACGTTCCCGATCCCGAAGCCCTCGGACCGTACGATCCGCGCGGCCTCGGTCAGCAGTGTGATGCCGGACGCACCGGACCACTCAGGACGCCCGGTGCCGAAGTGCGCACCGAGGTCACCCAGGCCGGCCGCGGAGAAGAGCGCGTTGCAGGCGGCGTGCGCGACGACGTCGGCGTCCGAGTGGCCGGCCAGGCCGGGGCCCTCGCCCTCCCAGAGCAGGCCTCCGCACCACAGCTCGCGGCCCTCCTCGAAGGCGTGGATGTCGGTGCCGATGCCGACGAGCGGCAGCGGGGGAAGCGAGGGAATGTCAGAAGCCATCGTTGGCCCTCCTGCGGGCGAGTACCGCCTCGGCCAGGACGAGGTCCAGCGGCCGGGTCACCTTGAATGCCTCTTCGTGGCCGGGCACGACCACGACCTGCACGCCGAGCTGCTCGACCATCCCGGCGCAGTCCGTCGCGCCTTCCCCGCTCGCCGCGATCGTCGCGTGCGCACGCACGAGCGTGGCCCGGTCGAAGCCCTGCGGAGTCTGTACGGCGCGCAGGCGGGCCCGCGCGGGCGTGGCGACGACCGGCTCGGGCTCGCCCTTCTCACCGGGCTCGACCTCCTTGACGGTGTCGGCCAGCGGCATCGCGGGCACCACGGCCGGCGCTCCGTCCCGTACGGCCTCGATGACCGCGTCGACGGTGTCGACGGGTACGAGCGGGCGTGCCGCGTCGTGCACGAGGACCGCGGTGATGTCGGCGGGCAGCGCTTCGAGTCCGAGCCGCACCGACTCCTGGCGGGTCTCACCGCCCGGTACGACGAGGAAGTCCGTCCGCTCGGGCAGGGCGTGTTCGCCGAGGAGGTTCTTGACCTCGGCGGCGCCGTCCTTCGGGGCCACCACGACGACGAGCGAGACGGCCCTGGAGTTGGCCATGGCCCGTACCGCGTGGATCAGCATGGGGGTGCCGCTCAGCGCGCGGAGCGCCTTGGGCGCGCCGGGGCCCAGCCGTACGCCGCGGCCGGCCGCGGGGATCACGGCGGCGGTGCGCGGAGTGGGCGTGGGGCGCGATTCGTCTGTCATCGGTAGCTCCGGGGCCGACATGCTTCGGGAACGGGTTTGGGTCCGCCAGGTTTGTGTCCGCGGCCCTGGTGGGTATGGCCACAGCGTGCCGGGCGCGACGCCTTGACCGGCCCCTTCCGTGAGGACTGGTCGAGCCAGCTGCCCGGGCCCGGCACACCAGAGCACCAGAGCACCAGGCATCAACGCACAGAGGCACCGCATCAGGGCACGCGGGGACGGGGATCAGGCGCGCGGAGGAAACGCAACATGCCGCAGCGCCCGCAACAAGGGCTGGAGAACCTTGTCGGCGGGCACCGCGGCATCATTACTGGGTATCAGGGAAGGAGTCCCTGCGACCCGGAGTCAGGACGCGAGGACCTCGTCGAGCAGAGCCTCGGCCTTGTCTTCATTGGTGTTCTCCGCGAGTGCGAGCTCGCTCACCAGGATCTGGCGCGCCTTGGCGAGCATGCGCTTCTCACCTGCGGAGAGACCGCGCTCACGCTCACGGCGCCACAGGTCGCGGACTACCTCGGCGACCTTGATGACATCACCGGAGGCGAGCTTCTCGAGATTTGCCTTGTAGCGCCGGGACCAGTTCGTCGGCTCTTCGGCATACGGTGCACGCAGCACCTCGAAGACCCGGTCGAGCCCTTCCTGACCGACTACATCGCGTACACCGACGAACTCCGCATTGTCCGCAGGCACACGAACAGTCAAGTCACCCTGGGCAACCTTGAGCACCAAGTAGGTCTTGTCCACACCTTTGATCTGGCGAGTTTCGATAGCCTCGATCAGTGCGGCCCCGTGATGGGGATAGACCACGGTGTCGCCAACCTTGAACGTCATGTGACAGGTACCCCTTCCGTGGCTATCCAGAGTAACACGGATACGGCTTCTTCTGAATGGCGTTTCCGCAGGTCAGGGCATATCTCGGGGCTTGACAACAGCAACACGAACGTGCTGCGCAGGGGTTCCGGAAGCGGGTATTCGCAGGTCGGAGCGGCTGTACGGGCGCAGAGAAACGCGTACGTTACACCCATCGCAGAGGCCTCCGAAGAGGCTGAACGTCCCGTTTTGCCGGGTTCCAAGCGGTGAACTTGGTGTACTCCGTTCGCCGATCGGCTACCCGTTCGGCCACAATCGGGAATTGATCACGTGCGGCAGTGATCAATTCTCCGGAGCCCCCATACATTCCATACGGATAATCCGCACGCGGGACGCACGCATGACCTCCCCCTGATATGTGAACGACGTACGAAACAAGCCGCAAGGTCTCCGGCGGCCGGTATGGGCGGGCGGGGTGGGGCGGGTCGGGTGCGAGGGCCGCCCGACGGCTCGGTAACCTAAGCGCGCCGATCACACCCTCGGGGCGGCTTCACGCCGCTCGAACCCGTCTAACAGGAGATGCCTCCGCCGTGAGCCGCAGCCTTCGACGCGGTGCCCTCGCCGCCACCGCCATCGTGTTCTCGATCGCTTCGCTTGCCGCCTGTGGTGCGGGCAACGACGCGCAGACGCTGGGGGTCAGGCCGGACAATGCCGCAACCACCGTCGACAACATCAAGATCCAGAACGCGACGATCGTCACCCAGCCGGAGCTCGACGCCGAGGGACCCGCGGTCGTCACCGGAACGGTCTTCAACAACGGGGCCGAGGCGCAGACGCTCGAAGCGGTCACGCTGCCCGGCACGAGCGCCAAGGTGAAGCTCAAGCCGGCCAAGGGCTCCGGCCCGCTGACCGTGCCTGCCGGCGGTTCGCTCCTCCTCGGCGGCGAAGGCAACGCCTCCGCCGTGATCGAGAGCGGCCGCGAGGCGGCGAAGGACGGCGACGCGCAGCCCGTCGTCTTCGAGCTCAGCGATACCGGCACGGTCGAGCTGCGGGCGTTCGTGGTCCCGGCCACGCAGTACTTCAAGGACATCGGCCCGAGCGAGCTCCCGAAGCCGCCGGCCCAGTCGCCGTCCGGCTCGGCGACCGCCACTCCGTCGGGCAGCCCGACGGAGTCGGCCACCGGCGAGGCGGGTTCCACCGCGTCGACGACCCCGTCGGGGGGCACCTCGGCATCCTCCGACGAAGGCGGGGAGCACGGCGGCGCGGGTCACTGACGCCCGTACACGCGCGACAGACTGAAGGGGGCGCCCCCCGCCCGTGGGAGCCGGGGGGGGGGGCGGGGGGGGCCGCCGCCGCGCCCGGGGGGCGCGCCCGTCGCCGTACGGCTGCGCAGTGAGGCGTCGAACGAGGCCGAGCGGCTCAAGACGGAGGCTCAGGAC
>NZ_JBSHNE010000023.1:0-48899 GCF_053646035.1 Streptomyces sp. NPDC055287
ACCGAGTGCTGGGTCGGCTTGGTCTTCAGCTCACCGGAGGGGCCGATGTAGGGGAGCAGCGAGATGTGCACGACGAAGACGTTGTCGCGGCCGACCTCGTGGCGGACCTGACGCACGGTCTCCAGGAACGGCAGCGACTCGATGTCGCCGACCGTGCCGCCGACCTCGGTGATGACGACGTCGACGTCGTCGGTCGCCATCCGCCGGATGCGGTGCTTGATCTCGTTGGTGATGTGCGGGATGACCTGCACGGTGTCACCGAGGTACTCGCCGCGCCGTTCCTTGGCGATGACCTGCGAGTAGACCTGGCCGGTGGTGACGTTGGCCGAGCCGTCGAGGTCGACGTCGAGGAAACGCTCGTAGTGGCCGATGTCCAGGTCGGTCTCGGCGCCGTCGTTGGTGACGAACACCTCACCGTGCTGGAACGGGTTCATCGTGCCGGGGTCGACGTTCAGGTACGGGTCGAGCTTCTGCATCGTGACCCGCAGGCCCCGCGCCTTGAGCAGCGCACCCAGGCTGGAGGCCGTCAGGCCCTTACCGAGGGAGGAGGCGACACCCCCGGTGACGAAGATGTGCTTGGTCGTCATGGATTTGGGCGGCATCGCCAAGAGGGGGCTCCCGTGGTCGCGAAGGTGAAAGGGGGGAAGTGCGGGGGATGCGGGGCGCGGTGAGTGAGGTGCTCAGCCCGCCGTGACGTTCACGGCCCGGGCGGGCGATCTCTCCGTGCCCGTGCCCGTGCCCGTTCCCGTGTCGTGGTCGTGGTCGTCCCCGTCGTGGTCACCCAAGTCGTGGGAGAACGCCCCGCGCGCGACCGCCCGCTCCAGCCACCAGCCGGCGATCTGCGAGGTGACGATCGCGGTGAGGATCAGGGTGGTGAAGAGGGAGGCGTTGACGATGCCCGCGTCGAAGGAGACGGTGGCGAGCACGATGCCGGGTCCGCCCCGTGCGTTCAGCGCGACGGCCAGGTCGAGGGGCTCGGATCCCTTCCGCTTGGCGAGCCGGGCCCCGCCGTAGACACTGGCCGCCTTCGCGGCGCAGGCCACCAGGATGAACCCCGCGGTGAACCAGGGGTCGAAGGAGTGAACGAGGTCGAGTTTGAGGCCGACGATCGCGAAGTACACCGGAATGAAGAACCCGGACGCGAAACCCCTCACCTGGGCCAGGGACTCACTGTGCGGGCTCTGTCCGGTCATCCGGGACAGCAGGCCCACGACGAATGCTCCGAACATGGGCGCCACCCCGAGGAACACACAGCTCGCGGAGGCCGCCAGGATGACGGCCATCCGTACGGCGATCGCGCCCGGCCGTCGGCCCGTCGCACCGGGAGCGGCGCCCGGGCGGCGGCGCAGCGCCGCGGCCGCCAGCACCATCAGGCCGAAGAAGGCCACGGACGCCGCGGAGTGGTAGGCCGCGGATCCGTTGGCCGAGGTGATGCCCAAGGTGTGGGCGAGACCGAAGCCGTCCTTCCGGCTGCCCGCGACCATGCCCAGCGCCACGGACAGGATCACGTTGAGGACGATGTCCTCGAGGACCGCGACCGAGAGCACGATCCGTGCGAACCGGGTTCGGATGATGCCGAGGTCGAGCATGATCCTCGAGATGACCGGGATGCTGGTGACCGCGATGGCGCAGGCGATGACCAGCGTCAGCGCCTGCACGTCGGCGGCGGGACCCAGTACGTCCCCGGTGTCGATGACCTTGACCGTGAGCAGACCGAGCGCGAACGGCACCACCATGCCCGCCACCGCGATCACGGCGACGGATCGGCCGTCCTTGCGGGAGAAGACCGTACGCATCTCCATGCCCGCCGTGAACATCAGCAGCAGCATGCCGATCTGGTACACCAGAGCCAGCCCGGAGGCGGCGGGACCCGTGCCGGGAAAGAGCCAGGTCTGCGCCTCCGGGAGCAACTGCCCCAGCACGGTGGGCCCCAGGAGCAGCCCACCGAGGATCTCGCCGATCACTGGCGGCTGCCGGAACCTGGCGAAGAGCCGGCCCACCAGGTGGGCGGCGGTGACGAGCAGAGCGAGCGCCGCCAGAACGCGGAAGAGATCAATCTGAGACACGGGTGTCCAGACTGAAGCGCGAGGCCACGGCGGAGGAAGAGCCCGTGTACTTGCCGTCGTAACCGACGGCCTCGCCCTGCATGGACCAGAAGGCCAGCTTTCCGATCATCATGCCGGGGTACACGCGTACCGGATGGGCGACCTTCATCTCCAGGGTCCAGGGGAAGACCGCTCCGCTGTGTCCCAGCGGTGCGGAGAACTGGATCCAGATGCCGAGGGTCGAGGCGGACCGGCACGCGTAGAGGGTGGCGGCGTAGTGCGGGCTGCCCATCGCTTCCATGGTGCCGCCCAGGTAGAAGCGGCCCGGCTCGAGGACCATGCCCTCTGGGCCCATCTTCAGGTGCTCGGCCTTGGGCGGCTCGAAGCAGTCGATGACATCCTGCTCGTACCAGAGGATGTCGTCGGCGAGCCGGAAGCCGTAGCTGTTCGGCTCGATGCGCTCCGCGTCGAAGTCGTCGATGTGGATGCGTCCGGCCCGTACCTCGGACAGGATCTCGGGTCCGCTCAGGATCACAGCCAGCTCCCCAGCAGTTCATGGATGGCGGCGCGGTACTCGTCCAGGCCCGCTCCGTTGTCGATGACGGCGTCCGCCTGGATCCGGTCGATCTCCCGGGTCGAGCGGTCGGCGCGCGAGGGGTCGCCGCGGCCGGCGAGCCGCACCTGGCGCAGTTCCTCGTCGCAGGTGATCCGCAGGACCCGGAACCCGCGGCCGCGCAGCGCGGGCGCGTCCACGTGCGGGTCGCGCAGGTCGTCGTTGACGACGACGTCCGCGTCGACCGCGTCGAGCCGGGCGACGAAGTCGTCGGCGAGCGACTCGGGCCGGATCCGGCGCATCGCGTCGGCGAGGGCTTCCATCAGGATCTGGTCCTGGGCGCCGTCGTGCAGGGAGCCGCCCGCGGTGCGGTACACGTGCTCCTGGAGGTCGTACAGGGGTTTGGCCAGCTTGATCCGGGCGTGAGTCAGGCCCTTGTCCCGGGCGAACGCCTCGATGAGGGTGGCGCAGGTGGACTTGCCGGCGCCGGCCAGACCGACCACCGATATCCGCAAGGGGCGGCGGGCTTCGCTCGTCATCGTCGGTTCTCCTGCTCAGAGGTCGTGGTGGCGGCGGGGGAGCGGCCGAGGACGGCGTCAGGGTCGATGTCGAGCGTCCCGCTCAGCCGCACCATGTCCACCGAGTCCAGGACGGTGCGCAGTTCGGCCAGTGACCGGTAGAACGCCGTGTAGTCGGGGACCAGGTAGGACTGCCAGGTGAAGAAGGTCGTGTCGACCTGGCGGTCCACGATCTTGTTCAGGTACGCCCAGCGCTCGTTGGGGTCCGTCAGGCGCCGGACGTCCAGCGGCTCACCGGGCTTGACCTCGGGCAGCAGCAGCGCCGCCAGCCGCTTGGGCTCGGCCGTGAACTCCGCGCCGAGCCAGGACTCGAAGACGTCGGGGTCCATCAGGATCTTGTGGCCGGGCTCGTACGTGTCGACTTGGTCGTCCACGCCGTCGCGGACCATTTTCTCCAGCCGCGCGTCGGCCCGGATGGTCCCGACGCCCACGTACGGGTAGTCGCGCCACGGGTGGGCGAGGATCTCGCCGTCCTCGATCGTGCAGAACAGCTTGTCGCCGGTGAAGTACTGCCAGCCCGGCCGGCGCAGCGCCGACAGGAGCGTGGTGGTCTTGCCCGCACCCTTGGGCCCGGCGATGATCACCGCCTCGCCGTCGCGATGCAGGCCGGAGGCGTGCAGGACGACGGTGCCGAGGTTCTCCTCGTGCCGGATCACGAGATCGCGTACGAAGTCGAGGATCTGGACGGTGGACCCCTGCGTCATGCGGACCGTGAAGGTGTTGTCCTCGGCGGTGTCCACGGGAGCGTCGAGCAGGGTGGCGCGGTTGATGTACTGGCGGCGGCCCCCACCGTCCGTGATGTGCGCGTCGAAGTTGAACTCGGCGGCGTTGCTGCGGCGGACGATGAACTGGGGCAGGTCCCAGACCTCGGGTGCGACGTCGGCTTCCGGGTCGTAGGCGTGGACGTCGATGCGGAACGTCGCCTCGCGGGCGGGCTCGGCGGAGATCAGGTGCCGGAAGAAGCGGCGGACGGGCTCGAACACGCCTTCGGCGTCCGCGGCCACGTCGAAGCGCACCGTCGTGTGCAGAAAGTTCAGGTACAGACTCATGTTCAGGTCTCTCTCGGTTGTACGGCGCAAGCCGCGACGGAGCGCAGCAGCGCGTCCGCATGGGCTTGGAAGGACTGGGACCAGATGGGTTCGAGGAGGGGCGCGAGACCGTCGACGCCCAGCTCGAAGCGGATCGAGAGCGTGACCCGGGTGCCGCCGGGCGCGGCGGTGACCGCCCACTCGCCCGACAGCTCCTCCAGATCGCCCGTGGTCTGTTCGAACCGCAGGCGCAGACCCGGTCCGGCGGCCTCCCGCTGCACCCAGGTCACCTCGCTGCCGTTGAGGCGCACCTTCCACTCGTTGAACCGGAACGTCTTGTCCTGCTCCGACCGGGGGCTGACGGCCACGATGTGTCCCGCCTGCGACGCGACCTTCCCGCTGTCCTTGACGAGCGCCCACACTTCGTCGGAGGTCCGCCCTCCGACCAGCGTCTCCGCCTGAATCTCAGGCATGTTCACTTCACCTCTCTGTTTCAGGCTGCCTTCATGAAGGGGGCCAGGAATCCGATGTCGAGCCCGGCCGCGCGGGCCAGGCGGGCCCAGACCCGCAGGGTCCGCAGCATGTCCCGCTGTCCCTCGGCGACGAGCCGGTCGGGCAGTTCCCCGGGGAAGGCATCCAGCAGCCGCTCCCACAGGACGTAGATCTCCCCGACCTCGCAGGTGTCGCCGCCGAACTCCTCGTGCAGGCCGAACACTTCGGCCAGCTCGGGACCCGAGGCGTCGACCACCTCGCGCATCCCGTACTCCAGGGCGACCGCCAGGCAGTGGGCGTCATCGACGGCGGCGCGGCCGGCCAGCCGCTGGTCGATCTCCAGCAGCTGCTCCAGGAAGCGCAGCTTCGCGGCCTGCTGCATCTGGGGCTGCTCCGCGCCCCCTTCGAGGTCCTCGATGTAGGCGCGCCCCTCTGCCAGCATCAGCCAGCCGGTCTGCACCCAGGCCTCGACGGCCTGCGGGCCCGCCATGACGTGCCCGGCCCGCACCGAGGGGAACGCAGTCATCTCCCCGGCCGTCCGCGAGGTGGGCAGCCTGCGGCCTTCGCTCATGTCCGTCTCCTTGTCCGTGTACGTGCTCATCGGCCGGCCTCCGAGCCGGTGTAGCCGATCCGCAGCCGGGCCGCGCCCGCGCGCAGCGCCCGCAGCAGCGAGGCGGCGGCCTTCGGGTCGAGCCCGGCCAACTCCTCCAGGCGGGCCGGGGTACCGGTGAGTGGCAGGTCCGTCTCCGCGCCGATGCCGGGGAGCACCACGCCGTTCCCGGAGCCCAGCAGGAGCGAGGCCCCTTCGAGGTAGGGCTGCACGGAGCCGGTCAGTTCGGCGCCCACGGTGACGGACTCGGCTGTGCCCGTGGCCCGTACGGCGTCCACGACGAGCGTGGCGAACGTCCCGGCCAGCGGCTCTCCGGCCGCGGCCGGCTCGAGGGCGGCGCTGACGCCCTTGCGCAGCCGCTCCACGTCGGAGGCGACCGCCTGGAGTGTCTCGTCGCGCCAGCTGGCCGCGGCCACCAGGCGGGTCCAGCGCAGTACGTACCACTTGCGGGTGGTGTAGACGTCGCCGTGGTGCGAGAGCATCGCGTCCATCAGGTGCAGCAACACGTTGTACGCGTAACCGACGCGGCCGCGGGTCTCCCCGGCTGCCTCCGCGAGCACGCAGTGCACAGCCTGCTCCACGGCCGTTTGCAGGGCGGCCCGGCTCCAGACGCGGCTGAGAGCGGGCAGCCACTCAAGGAAGGGCGCGGTGCCGTCCAGGGCGATGCCGTTGACGATGCGCTCGGTCTGCTTGCGGCGCGGCTCGCGCTGCTTGTCCCAGGCACGGAATCCGGCCACCGTCTCCTCGGGCACGAGGTCGGCGAGCCGGTTCAACTCCGTCAGATTCGAGGCGAGTTCGGCGCGGCTGAAGGAGACGACCTCCAGGTGGTGCCCATCCTCGAAGATCTTGGTGGAGATCCGGGGGCCGTCGATCGCGGCCTCCTGGATGCGGATGAAATCGAGGTCGCTGGTGGGATTGGCCAGACCGTGCACGGGGGAACTGGTCAGCATCAGCAGGCCCTCGCCGACCCGCTCGTGCATCAGACCGGACAGCCAGTGCGGGTCCAGGGAGCGGCCGTTGAGGAACTCCACCACGTGGGCGTGGCGGCGTGCTGTCAGGTCGTCGGGGGACAGGACGTGTGGGAAGCCGGACGGCATACCATCATCTTTCGTCGGTCGGTTCGGATGTGTCGGCGGCGTACGGGCCCGCCACGCCCCGGTCCACGCCGAGGACCCGGTCCACGCCGAGCCGGCCGAGGACCAGTGCCGCCGGCCAGGTGTTGTCGATGAGGCCCGCATCGAGACCGGCCTCGATGCCCGGGCCGACGGCCGCATGGACGGCGTGGAGCCGGCTGTCGCCGGTGTAGACGACGTGAGCCCCGGTCTTGGGGACCCGCCGTACCACCGCGCCGTCGCCCAGCAGCTGGGCGGTGGGCTGGTAGTCGTCGGCGAGGACCACGTAGGAGACGGCGGGGTCGGCATCCAGGTCGGCGGGGTGCAGACCGTCGCGGTCCAGGAAGCCGGTCACGACCCGCCGGCCCGTGTCCGGGTCGGTAAGTGCGCTCAGGGCCGCGAATGCCTGCGCCATGGCCGCGCGGGCCCGTACGGGATCGCCGGCCAGATCCGGGCCCGCCCACAGAGATCCGTTGTTCGCCGGATGGTAGAAGACCGTCGACCGCTCGGCGTCGAGGTCGCCGGACCCGAGGGTCCGGGCCAGGCCGGTTCGCACCAACTCATCGTTGAGGTGCACCAGATGGGTGCTGCCGACCATGCCGTGGTCCGCGCCGAGCACCACTGTGTCCTCGTCCCCGGCCCGGTCCAGGACCCGGCCCAGCACGTCGTCGGACCACTGGTAGCAGCGGCGGACGGAGGACCACACGCTGTCGGCGATGTCCGCGCGGTAGGCCCCGCTCCGCTCGTCGCACCAGCCCAGCAGCTCGTGACCCACGTCGTCCGTCATCGGCAGGTAGACCACCACCAGATCCGCGTCGTGCGTCTCCAGCACGGCGTCGGCCGCGGCGGCGAACGAACGGCTCACGCACTGCACCGAGGAGAGGAACACCTCCTCGGCGCCGCCGTCACCGCCCTCCGCCAGCCGAGGACCGAAGATCCCCTCGCGGTAGAGCGGACCCACGCCCTCGCCGGCGAACGGCGGGCACTGGGCGAGCCGGTGCAGCGTCTTGGCATTGCGCCCGGCGGTGCGCGGCCGCCACACGCCGGTGTGCACCAGCAGCAGCCGGCCGTCGACCGGGACGCAGCAGATCCACGTGCCCTGCTCCGCGTCCAGCCGCAGCGGCTGCCAGCCCCCGCCGGGGACGAGCACGACGTCGTCGGTGTCACGGCCCACGCCGTCGTCGATCCGTACCCGGACCTGCTCGGGGCGGGCCTCCACGACAGTGCGGAACGCGCCGATCTGCCAGTCCTGGCACCCGGTCCCGGCCTCCAGGACCCGCACGGCGTGCCGGACCGAGCGGCGGCTGTACGCCTCCACCGCCCCGTCGATGTGCGGTCCGACCTTGTCCTCGTGGTCGAAGACCCACGGGGCGTGCACCAGCGCACTGGTCAGATCGTGCTCCGACACCGTCTCCCACACCGGCTCGGCCGCCGGGAACCCGGGGCCGAACCCGCTGACATGGCTCGCCATGCCCTCGCCCCCACCGGGCACGGTGTACCCCGTGACCTTGTGCTCGCTGGGCCAGGTCCCCGTGAACAGGGTCGCCAGCGACGGCGGGGTCTGGCAGTTGGGGTGCGCCGGGCGGGCGCTCGCGAAGACCCCCTGCCTGCGCATCCGGCTCACGGAGGGCAGAGCGCCCTCCCGTTCCAGCCGGTCCACGACCCAGTGGGCCCCGGCGTCCCACACCACCCAGTACACCGTCATGTGCCGACCAGCTCCCTTATCAGCGCGGGGAGCCCCGACACGGAGTCGATCTCGTGGCTGGCCCGGCCGGTGAGCCCCTCGGCCCGCTGGTCCGCGTACTTGCCCGTCCGTACCTGCACGGTCCGCATGCCCGCGGCCAGCCCGCCGGCGATGTCGGTGGTGGCGTCGTCGCCGACCACCACGCACGCTTCGACCGGCACGTGGACGGAGCCTGCGGCGAGTTCGAAGAAGTCGGCGGCCGGCTTCCCCAGCACCCGGGCGGTGGCTCCCGACGCGTACGCGACGGCCGCCACGACCGCCCCGGTGTCCAGGTGGTCCCCGTCGGCCCGCTTGAAGTAGCGGCCGGTCTGGAGCGCGAGCAGCTCCGCCCCTTCCCGCACCGCCCGGAAGGCGCCGTCGAGCGCCGCGTAGTCCAGCGTGTCCCGGCAGTCACCGATCAGCACATGGCTGTACGGAGGCTCGGCGGCCAGGGTCGGCAACGCCGTGCGCAACTCGCGCGAAACGAGCGGATACGTGCGCGCCCCGGCGGCGTTGAGCAGCTGCGCCGCCGCCACCACCGGAGTGAACAGCTCGTCCGCCGTGAGGATCAACCCGTACTCGACGAGTTCGGCCCGGATCCGGTCCGCCGGCTTGGAGTCGGTGTTGGTCAGGAACCGCAGCCCGACCCCCAGCTCGCGCAGAGCGGTCACCGCCTCCACCGCGCCCTCGATCACGGCTCCCCGTGCGTACAGGGTGCCCTCCAGGTCGAGCAGGACCGCGCGCACGGCAGCGCCCGCCATCAGCTCACCTTCCGCGCCAGCTCGGGACGGGCGGCCACGGCGTCCTTGAGGAACGTCCGCTTGGAGTAGAAGCCCCGCTCGTCACTGAGACCGCGCGCCCGCAGGAAGGCCTCCAGCCAGGCGACGATCTCGGTCATCTCCGCCAGCACCTCGGCCTCGTCCGGCTCGACGGCGACGCGGCTGCGCAGGTATTCCAGCTCGCATTGATTCAGCGTCACCTCACGGGCCTCGACCAGGCTGCAGTGGTCGAAGAAGATCCCGTAGACGTGCCCGGTGCGCACCGACTCGAAGTTGATGTCGTAGCGCACCCGCCGGAAGGAGGGCAGGCGCACGGCGGCCTGCACTTGCAGCTCCTCGCGGATGTAGTGCTCGAACCCGCCGTCGTCGGCGAGGTCGAGACCGTACGTGTGGCTCTCGCGGCGCTCGAAGGCGTCCTCCGCGTACCACTTGCGTTTCAGCAGGTGCTTGCCGTCGGTGGTGGGGATGAAGGAGGCGTAGCCGCGCTCCTCCTCGGGACCGGTGATCTCGAAGAGGTGGTTCAGGTAGTCCCAGGCCTGGTACTCGTCCCGGTACTCCATGATGTAGCCGGGCAGCCCGCCGGCCAGCAGCTCCTCGTACAGCTCGACCGTCAGTGTCCAGGAATCGACGGGCGGGGTGAGCGTGTACTTGTACTCCAGCTCCTTGCCGCCGAAGCACTTGCGGTAGTAGCGCTGGTGGTTGTTGAGAAAGAGGAACTGCTCCGCGTGCAGACGCACTGCCCCGGCCAGCCAGCCCAGGTCCTCGACCTCGGAAGTGGCCACCGCCTCCGGGGTGATCCGGATGAAGCACGCGTCCTCGGCGAGGAAGCGGATCTGGCTGTGCACGTGGGCCTGGTCGCCGGCCGCCGTTACGTAGAACAGCGGTACCAGCGGACCGGTCCCGCCACCGGTGACCGCGGTGACCGCGGCACGCAGCTCGGCTCCGGCCAGCATGCCCGTGAAGAGATCGCCGCCCCGGACCTTCGCGCTGTGCCGGTGGGCGCCGTCGACCGTGCGGGCCGACAGTTCCAGCATGCCCAGACGGTCCCAGTGCAACACGACCGTATTGCTGGGGAAGGGCTGCTCCACGGGTGCGTCGAGTTCGACGAGGACGATGCCGTCGGAGCCGGACAGCGGAGCCGTGCCGTTGAGCAGGTGGATCCCGCCCAGGGCCAGCCAGGCACGGCGTCCGGCCGCGTCCGACGCCTTCGGTGCGTGGGTGTCGGTCACGTTCATTCTCCCTTGCTGCCGGTCGTGGCGACCGTGCCATCGCTGATCACTGCTTCGGCTCCGCTGATTCCGGGCGCGTTCACCGCGGGAACCCCGGCCTCGCGCAGCAGAATCGCCAGATGTCCCAGTGCCGATCCCTGGTCGAACACGAATCCGGCGACGTGCTCGATGAGAACCGAGAGGACGGCGTACGGCCGGGAGGCGCTGATGACGGGCTTCTCGTCGTACGACGAGACCAGGTCGAGGATCCGGGCCAGGCCCTCGTGCTCGCTGACGTCCTGGGACTTGTCGATGCTCACGGCCGGGCCGATGGAGAGCCGGCGCAGCAACGCGTCGTCGTCCAGCCGCAGCAGCGGCCCGCGGGCCGTGCCGGGAGAGATGCAGACCTCGCCGTGGGTGACGGTGACGGTGTCGTCCCCGCCGAGGACCGAATAGTCGACGAAGTAGAGGGTGCCCCGGTCGAGGACCCACTCCAGGGTCACCGGCCCGTGCTTGGCGTGCATGGCGGCGGTGAGGCGGGAGATCTCGTCCATGTGCGGGCGCAGGACGGCTCCGGCCGCCGGGAAGCTCGCGTTGTCCGCGTCGTCGTAGCCCGAGGCCACGTCCTGGACGACGATCGTCTCGCCACCGGCGGTGCCGCGGTTCAGGGCCATCAGGCCCTCGTCCGTGTACTCGACGACCAGGCCCGACTCGCCCGCCCGACGGGAGATCACGCCGAGTTCGCCTCGGATGAAGTCGCGTACGACCACGGTGTGCAGGGCGGTGCCGTCCTCGCTCACGCCGGTGGTGACGGCGAGCTGTCCGAGCACCTCCTCCTTGGGCACGACGATCTGGCGCAGGGTTTCGCCGAAGTCCAGCACGCACTCGTCGGTGCCGCCGGCCAGCGTCCGGCGCAGTGACTCGGCGCTCGGGTCGCCGTGCAGGCCGCGGCCGTTGAAGCGAATGACCCATCCGGCCCCGGTGGACACCCCGTGCTCGTGGGCCATCCGGTGGGCGGGGCCGCGCTTGGCGGTGTAGCCGCTGTAAACGGCGGTCACCGCACCGAGGTTGAAGCCGACGGGCAGTTCGTCGACGTACAGGCGGTGCGCCTCGGCCACCGGGTCCTGCGCGACGGCGGAGACCTCGCGGGCGGCGGTCAGCGGACGGACCTGCACGAGATGGACGCCTTCGGCGTCGGCCGCCCACTCGACGTCGACGTCATGGCCGCGGCTCGTCCGCAGCCGCCGTACCATGTCGACCACTTCGACGAGGACGGGGTGGTCCGCCGCGGTCTGTGCGGCCGGGCCGGCGTCCACCTCGGCCGAGTCGGTGCGGCGCGGTACGACGACACCGGCGACCAGTTCGTCCGCGAGCCCCTCGACGTACTCGACGGACACCCGGTCGTCTTCGGTGCCGTCGAGCCCGGTGAAGGCGACTCCGGCCAGCGTCGGCCGGACCAGGCGCTGGACGATCACCGCGAGGCGCGGGGTCGCGGTGAAGTCCCCGGCGCGGATCCGGGCGGCGACCGCCGGAGCCTCGTAGTACGAGCGCCAGCACTGCTCGACGGCTTCGATGACCGCGTCGGTGCCCCGCACGCCGAGGACCGACTGGTGCACGCCGGCGAGGCTGGAGCCGTCGGTGTCCTCGTCCAAACCGGAGGAACGCACCGCGAGTTCCACGTCGGAGCCGCCGAAGAGCTCGCTCAGTCGGGCGGCGAGAAGGGTGCGCGCCTGCTCCGGAACACGGATCTCGGCGCCGGTCTTCTGGATACGGGCGACGGAGTCCTTGAAAAAGGCGCCGACAGTGGCCTTGAGGTCGGCGAAAGCGTCGGCGAAGTCCGCGTTCTGCTCATCGGTGAGGGCGTCCGTGAACTCCCCCGCCGTGACGCAGAAGGCAGTGGGAACGCGGAAGTCCTGGCTGGAGAGGCTGAGCTGGGCGAACTTGGGGCCCACCTCCTCCGGTTCGAACGTGGCACCGAGGCCGGGGAAACGCTGACGGGCGAACTGCTTGTCGAAGTCGACGTGGATGTCGCTGGAGCGGGGGCCGACGGAGCCTTGGTACTTGCCGTCGTAGAGGACGATCTCGCCCTGGGGGCGCCACCACATCATCTGGCCG
This sequence comes from Streptomyces sp. NPDC055287, assembly GCF_053646035.1. NCBI lineage: Bacteria > Bacillati > Actinomycetota > Actinomycetes > Kitasatosporales > Streptomycetaceae > Streptomyces > Streptomyces sp. NPDC055287. The sequence goes on from NZ_JBSHNE010000023.1 coordinate 12,244, forward strand.
ATGTTGATGCCCGGGTACACGCGGACACGGTTCATGCTGTAGAGCTGAAGGGTCCACTGACCGGTGTAGCCGATGTCACCGAGGCTGGCGGACAGGTTGATGAAGAGGCCGAGCCGGGCCACGGAGGAACGCGCCGCGAAGGTGGGGGCGTAGTGCTCGCTGCCGAGCGTCTCGATGGTGTGCGCCAGGTACAGGCGGCCCGGCTCCAGGACGTATCCGTCGTCCGGGATCTCTATTTCCTCGAAGTTGTTCGTGCGCCGCGCGTCGAGCGGCATGTCCTGGTACACCCGAAGGGTCTTGCCGAGGCGGAAGTTGTAGCTGTTCGGGTTGACCTGCTCCGGGGTGAAGGGCTCGATGGTGATACGACCGTTCGTGCGTTCCCGCTCGATTTCGGTCCCGGTGAGAATCATGAGTCGCCTATTCGCTGGATCCCGACGGGGGTGGCGCAGTGTGAAGCGGCACGATGGCTGCGGCTGCGGCGCACCCGGCAGTTCGGGTGACGTGTGAGATCTCCGTGAGGCCGGCTTCTGGCGAGGGCGGTGTGGACACGCGGTCGCGCAGGTCCGGCGAGGAGGAGGCCGGGGGAGCCGGGGAAAGCGCAGGGGCGGGCGGGAGTACCGCTCAGCCCCAGCCGGTGTCGTGCTTCGCGCCGCCGCCGGCACCCTTGCCCATGGCGGCGGTTGTGGCATCGCCTGCGCCGGTCACGGCGCCCGCGGCGAGGGCCAGCGCCCATCCGATGAGAACTGCCTTACGCAAGAGCTTCATGAGGGCCACCTTCGTCTGTGCGTGGATCACTGTTCATCTGGCCGCCACAGAAGCTCCCTTGCATCGATGGGGGCGATATGAATGACCATGCCAGAGTCCGCATGCCAAGTGTGGTGATTTTGTGGATCATCATGCTGCGTGGCAGCATGATGACAGTGCCGCATAGGGGGCATCGGTGAGCGGAGTGGTACTAAATGGACGAAGGTTTGGATCAAGGCGCGCTGCGGCGAGTGTATGAGTATGCACTGGATCACAGTGTCGGTAAGACTTTCGCGGTGTCCGGGGTCACCGCGGAAACCGGTCTTCCCACCGCGCTCGTCGTCGCCGTCGTGGAGAGGCTGCTCGAGATGGGGCTGCTCCGCGGACGCCGCGACGGCGAACTCCGCGCGGTGGCACCGGAGGCAGCCGTCGCCCAGGTCGTGAGCCCCCTCGAACGGGAAATCCGGGTACGCAGGGCCGTCATCGAGGAGGCCCGCGAATCGATCATGTCTTTCCTGCCCGTCTTCGAAACGGCCCGGTCCGCACGGCAGGGGCGCAACCACTTCGAACTCCTGGAAGACCTGACCGCCGCCCGCGTCGTCATCGCCGACCTCACCGACCGGGCCCGCGGCGAGATCCTCACCGCCCAACCGGGCGGTCCGCGCCCGGGGGACGTCCTCGCGGAGGCCGCTCCCCGCGACCAGGCCGCCCTCGAACGGGGCGTGTCGATGCGGGTGCTCTATCAGCACACGGCCAGGTTCAGCCCGGGCACCGGCGAGTACATCGACCGGATGTCCCGGCTGGGCGCACAGGTGCGCACGCTGGACGACCAGTTCAGCCGTTTCCTGATCTTCGACGAGGAGACCGCCGTCATCTCCGTCCCCGGCAACCCCCTCGCTGCGGCCGTCGTCCGGGAGGCTTACGTGGTCGCCTTCATCAAGGAGACGTACGAGCGGCTGTGGCTGTCGGCCGAACCCTTCGCGGTGGCTTTAGGCGCCCGCAAGAAAATCGCCGACGACGTCCGTCAGGCCATCGTCCGCCTCCTCATGGAGGGCATGACGGACGCCTCCATCGCTCTGCGCCTCGGCATGTCCGTACGGACATGCCGCCGCCACATCGCGGACATCATGGTCGAACTGAGCGCCCAGAGCCGCTTCCAGGCCGGCTACCTGCTGGCCACCCAAGCACAGCAGGACTGACACCCGCCGCGCCGCCCTGACCCATCCGTCGGCGGCCGGACGAGGGCGGTACGGAACCCATCGAGGTGGCGTTCCCTGCCGCCCTCGGGTGCGGCACATCGGGCGCGAGGTCCGGTGCGGATCTGCGCCCAAGCCGTCCGGAGGCGGCAAGTACCGGGCCGCTGCGCCAGAAGGTCCAAAGGGTGACCATGACGAGATCCGGTCGCCCTGGAGAACACCGTCGGCCGTTGCCCTGGGGATGCGCGAGCGCCCGGGCGTGACCGACGCTGGAGACAGGGCGAGCGATCGGGGCGAACTGGCCCGGGCTCTGGAACGACGGCCGCATCGATGCGGCGAGCATGTACAACACCGCCAGCCGGTCGCCGCCGCAGTTGTCCCCGGTCGGCCGATGCGTCCCGCCACGCGGGAGGACGGGGCGGCACGCCTCTCCGGACTGCCTGCCCGCAGGAGCCGCACTACGGCCCACCACGCCACTCACCAAAGCCCCTGGAACGCTCACAGGTCAACTCCATTGCTACGGAGTGGCGTTCACGGGCCATCCGGCCAGTCGGTGTACCAGGTACGGAAATCGCGGCTCATCGGAACAGAGCCGCCCCGGTCCGGATCGCTGCGCCAGACCTGGCCCACTCGCGGGCCGTTCAGGACCAGCCGGACGAAGATGCCGCAGCCCTGTTCGGCCAGCATGAGCGTGCCCCGGGACAGCGCATCGGCCAGTGGGCCGATCCGGCCGGGCAGAGGTTGGGACAGTGGGAACGGCTCACTGAGCCGCCCCGGCAGCCGGTCTTCCTCCCACTCATCGTCAACGGCCCACTCCTCACCGGCCTCCGGACGGGGGACGGTCAACGGCATCAGTCCGTGGCAGGGGCCGCCGGGACCATTGCCCACCTGTGCGACGAAAGACCAAAGGGATGGTCAGCGCCGGCGAACGCGAGGCCGCCCAGCAGTCCACCGAGCAGACGTGGACCGAAGCCGACGCTTGGCCAATCCCCGCGCTGTTGATCTGCCCGGGAGCCGGTGGCTCCGGCCTGCTTGCGGCAGCCGCCACCACCGCCTCCGCCAACCACTCGCGCGACAGCGAGCGCCGGCCCCCGGCGCCCCCCGGACTGTCCTGCGGCAACTCCCGTCCCGGAGGGTGAGCGGGGCTGGGAGAATGGCGGGCATGGACATCGCTCGTAGGAACAACGTCACCGTTGCAGGCAACCCGCAGGGGCGGGCGGTGGTGCTCGCTCACGGGTTCGGCTGCGATCAGAATATGTGGCGGCTGACGGTGCCCGCGTTGGTCGAGGACTACCGCGTGGTGCTGTTCGACTACGTGGGCTCGGGCCGCTCGGACCCTTCCGCGTTCTCGGAGGACCGTTACGCCTCCCTTGACGGCTATGCCCGGGACGTGGTGGAGGTGTGCGAAGCGCTGGACCTGCGCGATGTGGCGTTCGTGGGGCACTCGGTCAGCGCCATGGTCGGGGTGCTGGCCGCCGGCATGGCTCCGGAGCGTATCGGGGCGCTGGCGATGGTCGCTCCCTCTCCGCGGTATATCGACGACGAGGGCTACCGGGGCGGGTTCAGCGCGCAGGACATCGACGAACTGCTGGCGTCACTGGAGTCCAATTACCTGGGCTGGTCGGCGGCGATGGCACCGGTGATTATGGGGAACGCGGAGCGGCCCGAGCTCGGTGAGGAGCTGAAGAACAGCTTCTGCGCCACCGATCCGGATATGGCGCGGGTCTTCGCCCGAACCACGTTCCTGTCCGACTCGAGGGACGATCTGGAGAGCGTGAGGGTGCCGACTCTGGTACTGGAGTGCACCCAGGACGCCATTGCCCCCCGGGAGGTCGGCGCTTTTGTCCACCAGGCGATCACCGGCTCGACGCTGGTCACTCTCGACGCCACGGGGCACTGCCCGCAGCTGTCCGCGCCCGAGGCCACCAACAAGGCGATCACCGGATTCCTGGCGGGCCTGCGGTGATGTGCCGCACGGGGCAGGAATCCGACCCGCATGAGGCCGACGACGAGAAAACAGACGAGAACACATCCGATGCGGCGTTCGCCGCGCTGCTGGAGGACAGCGCCGAGGAGCTGTACGAGAGTGCCCCGTGCGGGTATTTGTCCACGCTGATGGACGGCACCATCGCGAAGATCAACACCACCCTGCTGGGCTGGCTCGGTCTGGAGCGGGGGGCGGTGGTGGGCCGGATGCGGTTCACCGACCTGCTGACCGTGGGCGGCAAGCTCTACCACGAGACGCACTTCGCGCCGCTGCTGCGGATGCAGGGCGAGATCAGCGGTATAGCCCTGGAAATCAAACAGGCCGGGGGCGCCCGACTGCCGGTACTGGTGTCCTCCGCGGTGAAGAACGGCAGCACCGGAGAGCCGCTGCTGATCCGCACCACCGTCTTCGACGCACGGGACCGCCGCGCCTACGAGGAGGAACTTTTGCGCAGCCGGAAGGCGGCCGACGAAGCGCGCAAGCAGGCGGAGGCCGACCGCGCACGGTTGCAGGACGCCCTCGCGGTCCTTCAGCAGTCGCTGCTGCCCGCCGCCCTGCCGCCGGTACCCGGAGTGCAGACCGGCGCGTACTACCACACCGCCTCCCCCGACCGGCTCGGCGGCGACTTCTACGACGTCTTCCCCGTGGACGGCCGGCGCTTCGCCTTCTTCCTCGGCGACGTGTGCGGCAAGGGTCCCCAAGCCGCCGCGGTCACCTCGCTGACCCGCTACACCCTGCGCGCCGCCGCCCTGCACGACCCAGACCCCGTCTCCGCCCTGTCCACCCTCAACAAGGTGCTCCAGGAGCGCTACACGGGCGGCGACCCGCGCTACTGCACCGCCATCTTCGGCGTCCTCGAACCCGATCCCGCGACCGGCCGGGTCGCCGTCCTCCTCGCTTCGGGCGGCCACCCCCCGGCCCTCATCCTGCGCGCCGACGGCACAGCCGACTTCTTGCCCACCCCCGGCGGCCTCCTCGTCGGCGTCCTGCCCGCACCGCACTTCGCCACCGCCGCCACCACCCTCACCCCCGGCGACACCCTCCTGCTCTACACCGACGGCCTCACCGAAGCGCGCACGGGCGAAGACCGCGCCACCCTGTACGGGGACGAGGCCCTGCGCGCCTTCGCAGCCAGCCACGCCGGCAAGCCGCCTCATGCCGTCATCCAGGCCCTGACCGGCCTGTTGGACGACTTCGGCGACGGCCTCGACGACGACACCGCCCTGCTCGCTCTCGGCATCCCCGTCGCCGGCCCTACGACGAAGAACCCACAATGAGACCGCTGAACATCACCACCCGAGACACCGCAACCGGTCCCGTTCTGGAGATCATCGGCGACCTCGACCACACCAACGCCACCAGGCTGCGGGAACTGCTCACCACGCTCACCCTCCACCCCGGCCAGTGCCTCGTCCTCGACCTGGCCGGCATGGAATTCTGCGACTCCAGCGGCATCACCGCCCTGATCGCCGCGCGCAACCACGTCCAAGCCACTCAAGCCGACATCGCGCTCGCCGCTGTCCCCGCCCACACTCTGCGCATCCTGCGGATCGTCGGTCTCGACCAGGTCTTCCGCCTCTACCCCGACACCGACACCGCCACCCGTTCCTGACCTGCGAGGGTCACTCACGTCGGCCAGAGAGGCGTTAAGCCGAGAGGGGCGGGGGCCATGCAAGTGGTCGAGGCGAAGGGGAAAGGCGGCACGGACACATTCTGGCGGCGCCGAGCCGCGCCACGTACGGCAGTGCACCGTTCCAACCCACCCGCGTGGGTCGGAACGGTGCATTCCCAGCTAGTCCAGAGGTGCCCCTGACGGGAACAGAGTCTGCTCGGCGGGTGTCGGATGCGGTGGGCTTCGGCTCGGGCCCCGGGGGCCGGAGGGCGTAGCGGCACCGCTGTTGTCAGGGCCGGGCAAGGCCGGCGAGCGCTACGGCGAAGCTGAGGACGGCGGCGAGGACGGCGAGGGTGAGGAGTAGGAGCCGCAAAAGCTTCAGGGCCCCCCTCAGCCTGCCGGTTTCGTTCGCCGGGGGTTCGGGATGGGGGCTGTGTCTCAGCCAGTTGTTCAGAGGCTTGATGGGTTCGGTGCCGTCATCGTGGTTCACGGTCTGACAACGGGCGTACCGCGTGCAAAGGGATGGCTGCACGGCGTGCTGTCACGGAATCGGTACGCGCCGCTGACCCCTCGGCCACCCGGTGGGGCTCACGAGGGTTGCCGCTGTCCGTGAAGGCAAGGGGCGGGGCCTGTGGGCAGTGCATGGCGTGGTCCTCCCAGACGTCGGAGTCGCCTGCGGGTTCAAGGAGGCGAATTTCGCCGCACGAGGCGCACCGTTGGGAGCGGGTTGCAGGTGGCAGGCGGTGAAAGTCGCGGGCATCGGCTGACAACGCGTAGGGCTCGATCATGTGCTGCGTGTTCCCCCGCCGGCGATTTTGAAGTTCACCGCCCTGTCCTCCGTTCGGGTGGCCGCGGTCGAGGCGTGCTGACATCTGCCAAAAGCGCCAGCGCTCCCAGCGCTGCCCATCTGTCAGGGGCGACGGTGGGGGAGTGGACGGCGAAATTCGTCTCCATCCTCCTGCCGCCCCCACCCCACTTCGCCGGTGGGGGATACTAGGGACTCAGGCAGCAGGTGACCGAGGGGCGATGGCGTGGGCAGTTCAGGGGAGGCGGATGCGCTGCGAGCATCGTCGGCCCAGTCCACGGGCGCTTTGCGCGTGCACCCGTTGGCGGACCGGCCAGGCTGGCAAGCGGTCGGCGAGATCAGTCTGATCACCCGCCCGGCCTGGGAGCAGGCGCTGCACCAGCTTGCCCTGAGCGACGAAGAGGCCTGCCACTTGGAGCTTTCCACAATCACCTTCGTCGACATCGCTGGTGTCTCTGCTCTGGCGCTGGCCGCCCAGGGCCTTCCGGAGGGGCGACGCATCGTGCTCGAAGGGCCGCCTGCCGCGTTGCGGCGCATGCTGGACATGTTCTGGCCGGACCTGCCCACCGTCGAGGTGGTGGCGTGATGACTGCCCCGACCACCGAACCGTTTGTTCATCCCGCCTTGTTCTATCGAGGCGAGAAGGAGTACCTGCACGGCACGGTGCCCTTCATCCGCGACGGTCTGAAGTCCGGGGAACCGGTGGCGGTTGCCGTGCCCGGGCCGAACCTGGCGGTCCTCCAGACGGCCCTGGGCAACGATGCCGCCGACGTACAGTTCCTCGACATGACCGAGGTGGGGCGCAACCCCGGACGGATCATCCCCAGAGTGCTGCGCGCCTTCGCGGACGCCCATCGGGAGACGCGGGTGCGGATCATCGGCGAGCCGATCTGGGTCGGCCGCAACAGCCTGGAGTATCCGGCGTGCGTCCAGCACGAGGCGCTGATCAACCCGGCATTCCAAGGCCGAGAAGTCACCATTCTCTGCCCCTACGATGCCGAACGCCTCGACGAGCAGGTACTCACCGACGCGTACGCGACCCACCCCGTCGTCATCTCCCGCGGCCAGGAGAGGCGCAGTACCGCCTACGCGCCCGAGCATGTGGTCGCGCACTACAACGAGCCCTTGGCACATGCAGCGTCGACCGAGGAGCTCGCCTTTGACGCCAACGGACTGCCGAGCGCCCGGCACTTCGCGGTCGAGCAGGCCGCACGGTTCGGCCTGTCCGGGATCCGCCTGGAGGACGTGGCCTTGATCGTGGCCGAGTTGACCACCAACAGCGTCGTGCACGGCGGGGGTTCGGGCTCCATACGGGTATGGACGGACGACGGCCAAGTGGTGTGCGAGGTCCGCGACCACGGGCACCTGAGCGATCCGCTCGCCGGGCGCCGCCCACCCTCACGGGACCAGCAGGGCGGCCGGGGCCTGCTACTGGTGCACTACCTGGCCGACCTCGTACGCATCCACACCGGCCCCGACGGTACGTCAATCCGCTGCTACATCGGCCGCTGACTCGCCGAGGCCTCCTGGGGAAGGTCTCCCGGCGCCGGTGGCACGGACACGAGCGCTGGTTGCTCGTCTCGGAGTCCTGTGTGCCGTTCCTCCGAAGACGGGGTGCGGAGCGCGGCGCGGGCCACGGTCCGACCGCGCTGCGGGAGCGGGCCATGATACTCGTCGGCTTCGTCGTCGCTGAGGTGGCCGGCCCGGGCTGGAAGGCCGTGGACGGTACCGTCATCGCAGGTCTTGCCGAGCGAGACCTGTGGACCTCCGCGTCTCGAACGGAACCGGCGCCGCGTCGCCGGACTGCTCGCCACCGAGGCATCGTCCACACCGACTGGTTCGGAGAAGATCAAGATCGCCGCGGCGGTCGCGAGCATGGGTGCGTTCGGGGGAATCCCGCGCCGGTTGTGTGCGGGAGAGTACGCCTGGTGGTACGAGCAGGTGGATGCCCACGCCCTCGGATTCCGAGCACAGGAGCCCTGGTCCACCGTCCGCCGCCGGGCGCCGGAACCGGTTTCGTACGGCCTCGTCCCGCGCGCCCAGCGGTTGGTCCCGCTCCCGGGCCGGGCTTCCGCGGACCGCCGGCCACGCCTCCCGCAGCCGGTGTTTCGGCGACGAGCCGCGCGTGCCCGGTCCCTTGCGGGCGGCTGCGGCGTACGCGTGGCGCATTGTTGTGGTCGGCATCGTCGTCTACGCCGTGTTCTCCCTGCTGGGGCAGTTCCACAACATCGCGGTGGCGGTCTTCCTCGGGATGGTGGTCACAGCTGTTCTCCGGCCGGCCGCCGATCTGCTGGACCGCTTCCTGCCGCGCCCGATGGCCGTCGCCGTCTGCCTGATCGGCAGCATCGTCGTCGTCCTCGGTGTTCTGGCCCTGGTCGGCGAGACGGTGGCGGGGGAGCGCGCCGGACTGGCACGCGAATTCCAGGCGGGCGTCGACAGGATCGAGCGCTGGCTCGAAGAGCCGCCTTTCCGGCTGAACCCCGAGGCGCTGACCGATGTCCAGTCCCGCATCGGGCAGTTCCTGTCGAGCCACCGCTCCACGGTTGTCAGTACGGCGCTCAGCGGCGCCGACCGACTGGTCGAAGTGCTGACCGTGTTGGCCCTCGCACTCTTCTGCTCGGTCTTCTTCATTCACTCCGGCGACCGGCAGTGGGGCTGGTTCTGCGACCAGTTTCCGCCGGTCGCGCGGGAACGGGTGACCCTCGGCGGGCGGGTGGCCTGGCGGACCTTCACCGGTTACACCCATGGCATCCTGCTGGTGGCCGTGACCAACGCGGTCCTGGTCACCGTGGCCCTCTTCGCACTGGGAGTGCCCCTGGCACTGCCTCTGGGCCTCTTGGAGTTCCTCGCCGCTTTCATTCCCCTCATCGGCTCACCCATCGCTCTCGGGGTCGCCGCTGTCGTGGCCCTGGCGTCGAAGGGCCCCCTCGTCGCCGGTCTGGTCGTCGCGCTCATCGTGATCATCGGGCAGATCGAAGGGCATGTACTGCACCCGATCGTGATGAGCTGGGCCGTCCGGCTGCACCCCGTCGTCATCGCGCTGACCGTGGTCGGCGGCGCGGTCGCGGCCGGTGTGATCGGCGCGGTGACCGCCGTACCGCTGGTGGCCGTGCTGTGGTCGGTCCGCCAGGCACTGCGCCGGGCGCCTGCCGCCGATCGGCCGGGCGGACCGCCCGCCGTCGGCCGGCGTGGCGAATCGGTCGGGAAGCGGCGTACGACACCGTAGTGCGGGCCCTCGACTCCCTGAGCGGTTCAGGGAACGTTCGCGCCGGTCTCCGAGCTGTCGCCGGAGACGACGAGCGACCGGGCGAGCGGCACGCGGGACAGCGTGAACACCCCGGCCGCAACCAGGGCGACGCCGAGGATCTCGGGCAGCAACCACCAGCCGGAGCGGACGTGCTCCTCGTACAGCGTGATGCCGAGAGCCAGGCTCACGCCGGCGTCGCCCAGGGTGAGCGCCGGCTGGGAGGCGACCAGCGGACCGGCCTGCATGGCGTGCTCCAGCAGGAACAGCGCCCCGGCGCCCACCACCGCGAATGCGTAGGTCTGCCAGGCGGTCAGGAACGCTGTGATGCCACCGGCGTCGAGGATGTGCATCGAGGCCTTCATGAGCGCCGCGGTGAGCGCGTACGCGATGGCGGTGGCCGCACCGAAGCAGGCGGCGCGGGTTCCGCCCTCCGGCCGGCGGAGTGCCGTCAGGACCAGCGCGACGACGGCGGCCAGGCAGATGGCCAGAGCGAGGATCCAGCGGTCCAGCGGGACGTGGGTGCGGTTGCCGGAGGGCGACGCGGCGGCGAGGGCGATACCGAGCCCTGCTACCACGCTGGACACGGCCACCCATCCGCGGACCGGCAGGTGCCGCTTCAGCAGAAGCGACGCGATGATCAGGGCCAGCGGCAGCTCCAGTACGAACAGTGGCTGAACGACCGTCAGCGGCCCGGTCGCCAGGGCCACCGCCTGGCAGACCGCCGCGACGACGACGGCGAGGATGCCGGCCAGCCACACGGGCCTGCGCAGCAGATCGAGCATCAGCCCCGCGCGCAGGCCGTCGGACCGGGGCACGCTCAGTGCGGCTTTGCGCTGGAGCACCGTCGCGAGGGCGTTGCTGAGCGCCGCGCAGAGCGCGAGAAGAACGGGCAGCAGCGGGGTACGCACCGTGATCGTCCTCCGGCAGGGCGTTGTCGTCGCGGTCCGGACCTACGTCCGGCGGCCCCTCTCCGGGGTTCTTCCGGCCATGGTGCCCCCTGGCCACTCGGGCCCGCCTTTTGTACGCCCCGGGCATCCGCGTGTCGCGAGGTACGGCCGGTCACCCTCTTACGCATGGCCCCGGCCCCACCGAGACCGAGGAGCCGGGGCCGCGCTGTGGCCCTGCTTGTGGTTCGGGGGCACCGCCGACATTGGCCGAGCGGCCAGGAGCCCATCGGTTACGTACCGGCGGAACGCCCCTGAACGCCCCTGAACGCCCCTGAACGCCCCTGAACGCCGCCGGAACGGCCCGGCGGCCATGCCACTGATCAGAGGCCGGTGCGGGCGGCCTCCTTCACGGTCCCCGGCGAAAGGGGTGCGGCGGCCCTGCTTGCGCGGCACGTTCAAGGGCCCTTCCGTTGGTGGGACTGGCTCCTGTCCGGCCGATCACTCTTGTGCGGCTCATGGACGGGACGTTCCGAGAAGGGCTGTGTCGGCGACCTTGACGTGCGTGGTCACCGTCGGCTGATCATGGCCCATGACTCGCGCTCTGTCGACGCCGCCCGTCATTCCCTCCGGCTCCCTGGGCAGCTCTCCCCAGCCGGTGCTCCCCGTCACCCGGGGCTTGCTGCTACGGCCCTGGGAGTGGGCCGACGCCCCAGTGTTCCTTTCCGCCTACCAGGACGACGAGATCCGGCGCTGGCACACGCGCCGGCCCTCGACCGAGAGGCAGGTCCGGGACTGGTTCGACGTCTACCGCCAGGACTGGCAACGAGAAAGGGGCGGCCACTGGGCGGTCACCCGCGACGGCGGCGAGGTCCTCGGCCGGATCGCATTGCGCGGGATGGATTTCGACGACGGCATCGCCGACGTCGCGTACTGGGTGCTCCCGGCCGCCCGGGGCGGTGGCGTGGCCTTCCGTGCCGTCACGGCTCTCAGTACCTGGGCCTCGGACGAGATCGGCTTCCACCGTCTGGAACTGGACCACTCGACAGGCAACAGAGCCTCGTGCCGGGTCGCCTCAAAATGCGGCTACCTCCTGGAAGGCACCAAGCGCAGCGCCGCCTTGCACGACGACGGCCGACACGACATGCACCTGCACGCCCGCGTCCGAGCCACTGAGACCGCGGCTGAGATCTGCGCCTCGGTGCCGGGGCGGACGTGAGCGGGGCGCCACGATCTTCGGCCGTGTCCTGGAGATCATCCGCAGGGCACCCAACCAATGCCGTTCCCAAGTCCGGCACGGAGATGGGCAGTCGAGGGAGCTCACCTGGATCCTGATCGGCAGCATGGTCCGCCGCCTCTCCCGGTAGCGTGGTCCCCCAGTGAGGGAGGTCTGTGCTCACTGCGCGGGCCCGCTCGCTGCCGATCTCCAGTCTCCCGGCATCCGGCTGCTGACCTGAACCCCCTCTACCTGTCAACCGCATGACCAGGCTCGCCCGGTGAGAGCGGTCGTGAAGGTGGCGGGGTGGATGGCTCCATCGGCGAGTGCTCCCGCCCGCACCGCCGGTGCTGGTCGGTTCAGGGGGAGGGCGCGATCGGGTAGGGCACGAAGGTCGTGCTGTTCTCATCGATGGTGAGCCGCTGCCCGAGCGGAGGCACCGCGCGCTGCGGACAGTCGAGGCGTTCGCAGACGCGGCAGCCCATGCCGATCGGCGTGGCGGACGATGCGTTGTCCAGGTCCAGGCCGTCGGAGTAGACGAGCCGCGAGGCGTGCCGGATCTCGCAGCCGAGCCCGATCGCGAACGTCTTGCCGGGCTCGCCCCAGCCACCGCGGCTGCGGGTGACCGCGCGGGCGGTCCACAAGTACCGCTGTCCGTCGGGCATGGCGGCGATCTGGACATGGATGCGGCCGGGTGCGGCGAACGCCTCGTAGACGTTCCACAGCGGGCAGGTTCCGCCGGCGCGGGAGAAGTGGAAACCGGTCGCGGACTGACGTTTGGACATGTTGCCCGCCCGGTCCACGCGAACGAAGGAGAACGGCACACCGCGCAGGCGGGGGCGCTGGAGGGTGCTCAGGCGGTGGCAGACGGTCTCGTAGCCGAGGCCGAAACGGTCGGTGAGACGTTCGATGTCGTAGCGCACCTTTTCGGCCGCGCCGTGGAAGGCGGTGTACGGCAGGATCAGCGCGGCGGCAAAGTAGTTGGCCACCCCGATCCGAGCCAGCTTCCACGTGGTGGAGCCCTCGTCGAAGTCCTCGGAGGCGTGCCGGGAGAGTTCCTCGTCGTACTCCAGCAGGGCCAGTTGGGTGGCCATGCGGAATGCCTGCTGGCCCGGGCGCAGACGGGGCGAAAGATGCAGCGTACGGTCCCGCGGGTCGTAGTGGTGCGGGCTGTCGCCGTCGGCCGTGATGTGTACTCCGTGCCGGTCGGCGAGGCGGGCGGTCAGGGCCCGCAGGACCTCGCCGGGCCGGATACCGACGGCGGCCGCCAGCTCCTCGGCGGCGGTGTCGGCGTCGTGCAGGTAGTTCTGGCGGCGGTAGAAGAACTCACGGATCTCCTCGTGCGGCGTGCGCGGCGCTGCCGAATCGGCGGTGGCCGCGCGGCCGTCGGCTGCTTCGGCGAGCCGCTCGCCCAGGTCCTGGTTGCTGCGGCCCAACCGCAGCAGCACCTCCCCGACGGCGGGCAGCCGCGAAGCGAGCTCCGACAGATCGGCGGGGGAGACCCGGCCGGCTGCCACTTCGTCGGCCATGGCTTCGCGCAGGTCGGCCATGAGCCGGCTGGCGTCGCGCTCCGAGAAGAACGCGGCGTCAACGCCGAACGCCTCGGTCAGCCGCAGCAGGACAGGCACGGTCAAGGGACGGGAGTCGTGCTCCATCTGGTTCAGGTAGCTCGGCGAGATCGCGAGGACCCGGGCCAGTTCGGCCTGGCTCATGCGCCGGTCCTCGCGCAGCCGCCGCAGCCGCGCTCCCGCATAGGTCTTGCTCATCCCGGCCCCCTTGGTCTCGGCCTACATCCTAGGGGAGGAGGCGCCGGAACGGGCCTTCGCAACCTTGGCAAAGAGGGCACGGAAGACTCGCAGAAGTTGGCAGAGCTCCAAGGTTGATGGCACTCAGTGCCACTGCCAGAGTCGTAGTGCGGCCCGCCGGACCCGGCGACCGGAACGGAACCCCCGGGCACGATTTCATGCCCTGACGTCGGCGATCCCGGCAGTTTCGTCCCGGCGGCTCGTCAACATTGCTCACCTTCGCTCCCGAGTGAGGGCACGGCGGGCCGCGCACCAAGCGAAGCGGAAGCACCTTCGCACTCTTCACAGACGATCTTCGGATTCGATTCCCCTCAGGAGACGGCCATGGCGCAGGCAGGAACACAGAAGGCGGCACAGGAGCTGGCCCGACGGTGGGCCACGGACCCCCGCTGGAACGGCATCGAGCGCACCTACAGCGCCGAGGACGTTGTGCGGCTGTCCGGCAGCATCCGCGAAGAGCACACGCTCGCCAGGCGCGGCGCCGAGCGGCTGTGGCGCCAGCTGCATGAGCGGGACTACATCCACGCGCTGGGCGCGCTGACCGGCGGCCAGGCCGTGCAGCAGGTGAAGGCCGGGCTGCAGGCTGTCTATCTCTCCGGCTGGCAGGTCGCCGCCGATGCCAACCAGGCCGGTCACACCTACCCCGACCAGAGCCTCTACCCGGTCAACTCCGTGCCACAGGTGGTGCGCCGGATCAACAACGCGCTGCTGCGCGCCGACCAGATCGCCACCGCCGAGGGCGGGACGGACACCACGGACTGGCTGGCGCCGATCGTCGCCGACGCCGAGGCCGGATTCGGCGGCCCGCTCAACGCCTTCGAGCTGACCAAGGCGATGATCGCCGCGGGCGCCGCCGGCATCCACTACGAGGACCAGCTCGCCTCGGAGAAGAAGTGCGGCCACCTGGGCGGTAAGGTCCTCGTCCCCACCGCCCAGCACATCCGCACCCTCAACGCCGCCCGGCTCGCCGCCGACATCGCCGATGTGCCGACCCTGATCGTCGCCCGTACGGACGCGCTCGCCGCGAGCCTGCTGACCAGCGACGTCGACGAGCGCGACGCCCAGTTCGTCACGGGCGAACGCACCGCGGAGGGCTTCTACCGCGTCCAGAACGGCATGGCCCCGGTCATCGCGCGCGGCCTGGCCTACGCCCCGTACGCCGATCTGACCTGGGTGGAGACCGGCACCCCGGACCTGGCCCAGGCGCGGGAGTTCGCCGAGGCGATCCACGCCGAGCACCCGGACCAGATGCTGGCGTACAACTGCTCGCCGTCCTTCAACTGGAAGGCCGCGCTGGACGACGACCAGATCGCCAAGTTCCAGCGCGAGCTGGGCGCCATGGGCTACCGCTTCCAGTTCATCACCCTGGCCGGTTTCCACGCTCTCAACCACGGCATGTTCGACCTCGCACGCGGCTATGCCGAGCACGGCATGACCGCCTATGTCGACCTCCAGGAGCGCGAGTTCGCCGCGCAGGCGCAGGGCTTCACCGCGGTCAAGCACCAGCGCGAGGTAGGCACAGGCTACTTCGACCTGGTCTCCACCGCCGTCAACCCGGCCTCCTCGACCACGGCACTGTCCGGCTCCACCGAGGAAGAGCAGTTCCACTGAGCACTCCCTGACCAGCCCGCTCGTCGGCCCGAGTTCCGGTGAGGCCGGACGACCGTCTCGTCCGGCCCTCGCCCCTCCCCCTCAGGAGACCCGCTTGTCCACCCACGCACTGACCCACCGTGTCCAGGTCCTCGGGGCGCCGGCTGACCGCTACGAGGAGATCCTCACCCCCGAGGCCCTGGACTTCATCGGACGTCTGGCCGCGGCTTTCGCGGACAGGCGTCTGGACCTCTTCAAAGAGCGGCGGCGCCTGTCGGCCCACCTGATCTCAGGCAGGCCACTGGACTTCTCCCGCGCCACCTCACCCGTCCGCGACGATCCCGACTGGCGCGTCGCGCCGCCCGCCCCCGGGCTGACCGACCGCCGAGTGGAGATCACCGGCCCGCCCGAGCGCCGGATGACCATCAACGCCCTCAACTCCGGCGCGTCGGTGTGGATGGCCGACTTCGAGGACGCCACCGCACCCACCTGGGACAACATCGTCGGCGGCCAGCTGAACCTGCTCGATGCTTGTCAGCGCCGCCTCGACTTCACCTCCCCCGAGGGCAAGGAATACCTGCTCGGTGACCGGCTTGCGACCATCGTGGTCCGTCCACGCGGCTGGCACCTCGTCGAGGAGCACCTGGAGCTCGACGGCCACCCCGTCCCCGCCTCCCTCGTCGACTTCGGCCTGTACTTCTTCCACTGCGCCCAGCGCCAGATCGACGCCGGCCACGGCCCGTACTTCTACCTCCCCAAGCTCGAGAACCACCACGAAGCCCGCCTGTGGAACGACATCTTCGTCCTCGCACAGGAACTGCTCGGCATCCCCCGCGGCACCATCCGCGCCACCGTCCTCATCGAAACGATCACCGCCGCCTTCGAGATGGAGGAGATCCTCTACGAGCTCCGCGAACACAGCTCCGGCCTCAACGCCGGCCGCTGGGACTACCTCTTCAGCCTGATCAAGACGTTCGGCCACCGCACCGACTTTCTGCTGCCCGACCGTGCCAAGGTGACCATGACCGCCCCCTTCATGCGCGCCTACACCGAACTGCTGGTGCGCACCTGCCACCAGCGCGGCGCCCACGCCATCGGCGGCATGGCGGCCCACGTCCCCAGCAAGGACCCACAGGCCAACGAAGCGGCCCTCGCCAAGGTCCGGCTCGACAAGGAACGCGAGGCCGAGCACGGCTTCGACGGCTCGTGGGTGGCCCATCCCGGCCTCGTCCCCGTCTGCCGCCAGGTCTTCGACGGCGTACTCGGCGACCGGCCGCACCAGATCGAACGCACCCGCGACGACGTCGACGTCCGGGCCTCCGACCTGCTGTCGGTACGCCGCATCAGTGCCCCGCCCACCGAGGAAGGCGTGCGCTCCGACATCGCCGTCGCACTGCGCTACTTCGACGCCTGGCTGCGCGGCCACGGCGCGGTCGCCCTGTACGGACTGATGGAGGACGCGGCCACCGCCGAGATCGCCCGCTGCCAGGTCTGGCAGTGGCTGCGCCACGGCGCCGTGGACCGCGACACGGTGACCAGGATCCTCGACGACGAGACGGCCGCCCTGGCCGAGGAGGACCCGGCGGCGCTCGTCACCCAGGCCCGCGAGATCTTCGTACGCACCGCTCTCGGCCCCGACCTGCCCGAGTTCTTCACCACCGACGCCTACGCCCGCCACCTCGTGCGGCGCGGAACGGAGCAGGCATGACCACCACCGGTATCCAGCGCGTGGGCGTCGTCGGCGGTGGACAGATGGGGGCCGGGATCGCCGAGATCTGCGCCCGTGCCGGGCTCGACACGGTCGTCTGCGAGGCGGATGCCACGGCGGCGCGCGCAGCGCGGGAACGTGTGGCGGTCTCCCTCGAACGCGCTGTCCAGCGCGGCAAACTCGACCGTACCTCCGCCGAGGATGCCCTTGACCGGATCGTCTTCACGGGCAGCCTCGACGACCTGGCCGACCGACAGCTCGTCGTCGAGGCCGTCGTCGAGAACACGGACGCGAAGACCGAGATCTTCGCCGCCCTCGACAAGGTCGTCGAGGACCCGGAGGCGATCCTCGCCACCAACACGTCGTCGATCCCGGTCATGCGCCTGGGCATGGCCACCCACCGTGCGGACCGCGTCCTGGGCCTGCATTTCTTCAACCCGGTGCCTGTCCTGCCCCTGGTGGAAGTAGTGGCTTCCCTCCACACCGCGCCCGAGACGGTCACAGCCATCGAGGAGTTCGCCCGCGACACCCTCGGCAAGACCCCGATCCGCTCCCAGGACCGGGCCGGCTTCGTCGTCAACGCCCTGCTCATCCCGTACCTCCTCTCGGCGGTCCGCATGGCCGAGTCCGGCTTCGCCACCGCAGCAGACGTGGACGCGGGCATGGAACTCGGCTGCGCCCACCCCATGGGCCCGCTCAGGCTCGCCGACCTCATCGGCCTCGACACCGTCGCCGCCATCGCCCAGTCGCTGTACGACGAATTCAAGGAACCGCTGTACGCTCCGCCGCCGCTGCTGCAGCGCATGGTCGAGGCAGGACTGCTCGGACGGAAGACCGGGCGGGGATTCCACCCGTACGACCGGGGCTGAGGGGCCCTGGTTGCCGCCGGGGCCGAGGGGCCCGGGCTGCTGTGGAGGCGGGCGCGGAGCGAGGACTGAGGTCGCTCCGCGCCCTGCCGCGTTTTCCGTTCGCGAGGGCGCCGGGAACCGGGCGAGTGTCACATCTCACCGTCCGACATGTGAACAGTGCAGCACCGGAGTTGAGCCCAGCGCCTAGGTTGGCAGGTGCAGCTGGTTCGCCCTGTCCGCCAGGCAGGCGCGTCGCAAGAGGGAACCCGGTGGGAATCCGGGACTGCCCCGCAGCGGTGAGCGGGAACGACCGCCGTCATACGCACTGGACCCGGCCGGGTCTGGGAAGCGACGGCCAGTAGGTGTCTGCCCCTGGCAGATGGGCCCGCGAGTCCGAAGACCTGCCACTGCCCGTGCGCGAACGCGCGCGGAGATCTCGGTGACCTCGTGGGCGGGTCGGCGTACATATCAGGCGTGCACACGCATCGACACAGCGACGCGGTCCGCCCGGTCTGCCATCCCTTCGCGTCCTACGAACCGTCCCCGGGGTCTCTCGGAGAGACACTCGCGAAGGAGAGTTCCGTGACAGCCAAGCCCGCAGCCGCAGCAGCCAGGGCCACCGTGTACGGCTACCCCCGCCAAGGACCCAACCGGGAACTGAAGAAGGCCATCGAGGGGTACTGGAACGGCCGCATCACCGCCGACGCCCTACGGGAGACCGCTGCCGGTCTGCGCCGCACCAACTGGCAGCAGCTGGCCGACGCCGGCCTCGACGAAGTGCCGACCGGCGACTTCTCGTACTACGACCACGTCCTGGACACCACCGTCATGGTCGGCGCCATCCCTGCCCGCCACCGCGCCCACGCCCATGAAGACCCGCTCGACGGCTACTTCGCCATGGCTCGCGGCACCCAGGACGTCGCGCCGCTGGAGATGACCAAGTGGTTCGACACCAACTACCACTACCTGGTCCCCGAACTCGGCCCCGACACCGTCTTCTGCGCCGACTCCACCCAGCAGGTCACCGAACTGGCCGAGGCCCTCAGCCTCGGCCACACCGCACGCTCTGTCCTCGTCGGACCGGTCACCTACCTGCTGCTCGCCAAACCCGCGCCCGGCGTCGCGGCGGACTTCCAGCCACTGACCCTTCTCGACCGGCTGCTGCCGGTGTACGCCGAGGTACTGGCCGACCTGCGGGCCGCCGGTGCCGAGTGGGTCCAGCTGGATGAGCCCGCGCTCGTCCAGGACCGCACACCGGCCGAGCTGAACGCCGCCGCCCGCGCCTACCGGGACCTGGGCGCGCTCACCGACCGGCCCAAGCTCCTCGTCGCCTCCTACTTCGACCGGCTCGGCGAAGCACTCCCCGTCCTGGCCAAGGCCCCCGTCGACGGCCTCGCCCTCGACTTCACCGGGCCCGCCGCCGCGAACCTCGACGACCTCGCCGCCGTCGGCGGCCTGCCCGGCAAACGCCTCGTCGCAGGCGTCGTCGACGGCCGCAACGTCTGGATCAACGACCTGGAAAAGTCGCTGTCCACCCTCGGCACCCTCCTCGGCCTCGCCGACCGTGTGGACGTGGCCGCCTCCTGCTCCCTGCTCCACGTCCCCCTCGACGCGACGGCCGAACGCGACGTGGACCCGCAGATCGCCCGTTGGCTCGCCTTCGCCCGCCAGAAGACCACCGAGATCACCACGCTCGCCCGCGGCCTCACCGAGGGCACCGACACCATCGCCGCACAGCTCGCGGCCAACCGCGCCGACCTGGCCTCCCGCGCCGGATCCGCCCTCACGAATGCCCCCGCCGTACGCGCCCGGGCCGCAGCCGTCACCGACGCCGACGCCCGCCGCTCCCAGCCCTACCCGGAGCGAGCGGCCGCCCAGCACGCCCACCTGCGCCTGCCCCTGCTACCGACCACCACCATCGGCTCCTTCCCGCAGACCACCGAACTGCGCACCGCCCGCGCCTCCCTGCGCGCCGGCCGCCTCGACGCCACCGGATACGAGCAGCGCGTCGAGACAGAGATCCAGAAGGTCGTCGCCTTCCAGGAGAAGACCGGCATCGACGTCCTCGTGCACGGCGAGCCCGAACGCAACGACATGGTCCAGTACTTTGCCGAGCAGCTGACGGGGTACCTCGCCACCCAGTACGGCTGGGTCCAGTCCTACGGCACCCGCTACGTCCGCCCGCCGGTCCTCGCCGGGGACATCTCCCGCCCCGAGCCGATGACGGTCCGCTGGAGCCGATACGCCCAGTCGCTCACCGACCGACCGGTCAAGGGCATGCTCACCGGCCCGGTCACCATGCTCGCCTGGTCCTTCGTCCGCGACGACCAGCCGCTCGCCGACACTGCCCGCCAGGTCGCCCTCGCACTGCGCGACGAGGTGAACGACCTGGAAACCAACGGCCTTTCGGTGATCCAGGTGGACGAACCCGCCCTGCGCGAGACCCTGCCGCTCCGCGCCGCCGACCGCCCCGCCTACCTGGCCTGGGCAACTGAGGCGTTCCGCCTGACCACCAGCGGGGTGCGCCCGGACATCCAGATCCACACCCACATGTGCTACGCCGAGTTCGGCGACATCCTCCAAGCCATCGAGGACCTCGACGCCGACGTCATCAGCCTGGAAGCCGCCCGCTCCCACATGCAGGTGGCAGGCGAACTCGCCAGGGCCGGCTACCCGCGCGAGGCGGGGCCCGGTGTCTACGACATCCACTCCCCGCGCGTCCCGAGTACCGGCGAGGCGGCCGCCCTGCTCCGCAAGGGGCTGGAGGCCATCCCGCCGGAGCGGCTGTGGGTCAATCCCGACTGCGGCTTGAAGACCCGCGGCTGGCCCGAGGTCCGTACCTCCCTCGAGAACCTGGTCGCCGCGGCCAGGGAGGTCCGCTCCTCGCTTCCCTCCGGCTCCTCCTGAGCCAGACGTGTTGAGGGCTCCCATGTCCGGCACGGCGGCATTGCCGGGCATGGGGCCCGGGTCGCGGTTCGATCGTTTTGGCTTCCACTCGGTCGGCCTCGGTGGGTTCGTGACGGAGGGCGAGAAGCAGGTCGAAGGCTTCCGGCACACGGTTCAGCGCGCCTTCTCGCGCGATCGTCCCGTCCTTCTCCAGCCCTCTCCCGCTCATGTGGTCAGTGTGCCTCGTGCCTTCGCTAGAAGGCGTAGCGGATCCGCAGCCACGGCGCGTGCGCCGCGACGAGGCGGCGCACGGTTTCCACCGCGGCCGCCTTCTCCCCGTTGCGGTAGCGCACGTTCCAGCTTCCGTTCTCGGAGCGCTTGGGCTGCTGGAGGTCCGGGCGCCACAGCAGGTCCTCGGCCCGCGGGTGCCAAGCGAGGTTGACGTCGTGCAGATCCCGGTTGTGGGTCAGCAAGATGACCTCGGCGGCCGCCTGCTCCTTGACCCGCGACGGCAGAACGTCGTCCATACGGCGCAGCAGCTCGGCCCACGCGCTCTCCCAGCCCGGCCGGATGACCACGGGCGAGAGATTGAAGTGCACCTCGTACCCGGCGTCGAAGAAGTCGGCCGCCGCGTCGATGCGCTGGTCGACGGGGCTGGTCCGGATGTCGAGCAGCCGTGAGTCGTCCGTAGGCATCACGGAGAAGCGGACGCGGGTGCGACCCCGGGGGTCCAGGTGCAGCAAATCCGGGTTGACGAACTTGGTGGCGAAGGACGCCATGGCGGTCGGCCACTTCCGGAAGGCGTGCACCAGATCGGCGGTGTTGTCGCTGATCAGGGCGTCGACCGAACAGTCGCCGTTCTCCCCGATGTCGTAGACCCAGGCGTGCGGGTCGCACTGGTTGGGTTCCGGTTTGGGTCCCAGCTGGGCGACATGGCGGCCGATGTGGCCGATGATCCGGTCGATGTTGGTGAAGACGGTGATCGGGTTGGCGTACCCCTTGCGACGCGGTACATAGCAGTAGGCGCAGGCCATGGCGCAGCCGTTCGACGCGCCCGGAGCGATCCAGTCGGCCGACCGCCCGTTGGGCCGAGTGGTGAGGGACTTGCGCTCTCCCAGGACCAGCGTCTCGCTCTTCACCCGCACCCAGCGCTCAGCGTTGCCCTCATTGCCGTGCAAGTGGGGGATACGCCAGTGCGAGTCCGTCTCCACCAGGCGGGCCCCGGGGAAGAGCGCAATGATCTGCCGCCCTCGCAGCGAGGCCGCAGCTCCCGGCTCCGCGTGGATCTCCCGGACGGCGAGAAGCCGCCGGGCCTCGGCCGACTCGCGGAAGAGCGGCCGGTGACCGGGACCGGCTCCCGTGCTCGCCACAAGGTCGTCGAGGCCGAACAGCGCGTCGTCGTCGCTGGTGAAAGCATCTCGCATGATCACTCCGGGTAGCGTCCGCGGCGCCGACCTCGCGCCGCTCGACGGTCCGCGCTCGCCGCTCGGACCGGCCGGGAGGGGGCGAACGTCGGCGGCGGAGGAAGCGGCGCGGCTCCTTCCACTGTACCGAGACCCACCGGCACGGGGAGCGACCCGTACGGCGGGCTCGGCGCCGGCTTCCGGCTGCGCGGGCGTATGGCTGCGCGGGCGTCCGCCGGAGCGGCCCGGCGGGAGCGCGTCGTTACGTTCTCCGGGCCGTACGGGCGTACGTTCTGTCAGGCCGTACCGTCACGGCCGCCCTGGAGATCGGCGCGGCCGCCGGCCCCGAGCAGGCCCGTTGCCTCGAGATCGCCCCGCGCCGAGAGCCGGGGCATCTCCCTGCGCGCCACCCACGTCACCACCGGCGGCAGTGCGCCGCGCACCACCTGGAGGCAGCGCAGCCACGACGGTACGTACACCGCCGCGGCGCGTCGCTCGACGGCCCGCGTGAGTCTGGCGGCGACCGTCTCGACGGAGAACACCTTGCGCGCAGGCCCGGGCATGTGAGCACGCAGTTCACGCAGTACCGCGTGCTCGTCCGCGTCGTGCGTCATGTCCGTGTCGGTCCAGTTCAGGTAGGCGATGCCCACGCCGACCCGCTCATGGGCGTATTCCGCCCGCAGTGCGTGGGCGAAGGCCTCCACACCCGCCTTGGAGGCGCAGTAGGCGCTCATCAGCGGTGAGGTGCCCATCGACGCGAGCGAGGCGATCTGCAGGTAGTAGCCGTGGGTGGCCAGCAACTGGGGGAGGAAAGCCCGGGCCGTGATGGAGCTGCCGATGAGGTTCACCTCGACGACCCGGCGCCACGTCGCCGGGTCGGACAGCCCGAAGGGGCCGCCCTCGGCGACACCGGCGTTGGCGACGACGACGGAAGCGCTGCCCAAGCGGTCCGCGACCCGTTCCGCCACGCGGGCCATCGCGCGCTCGTCCGTGACGTCCACTTCCCAGCAGTGCGCCTCCGTCGGCAGCGACTCCGCGATGCGCGCGAGCCCTGCCTCCTCCCGGCCCAGCAGTGCGACACGCATGCCCCGGTCGGCCAGTGCGCGCGCCAGACCGGCTCCGACACCACGGGCGGCGCCGGTGACCACTGCCGTGCGGCCCCCCAGGGGCGTCACGGCTGTTTGCGCGCTTGTTCGGCGGCCTGCGCGGCGGCGCCGGTCTCCGTCGAGGCGCCCGCGGTGGACAGGCGCCCACCGCTGTTCTCCAGGTGGGCGCGGACGAACCACTGGAAGAGCTCCAGGCCGCGGAGCTGTTCGATGAGCATGTCCTGCGTCACGGGGTCCGACTGCTCGGTGGCCTGCATGGCCGCGCGGTGTTCCTCGATGACCGACGTGTAGACGAGGTCGAGGGCGCCCAGGTGCCCGAGGGCTTCGGCCCGGCCGAGCGAGTAGTCGTTCCAGTGGCGCTCGGCGACCAGTGCACCGGGCGTCCCCTTGGGCTCGCCGCCGAGAGTGGAGATCCGCTCGGCCAGGTCGTCGGTCATCGACCGCACCTGCTCGACCTGGGGGTCCAGCATCTCGTGCACCGCGATGAAATGGGGACCGACGACGTTCCAGTGGATGTGCTTGAGAGTCAGAGCCACGTCGTTGAGGGCGTGCAGCCGCATCTGCAGCAACCGGATGATCTCGCTGCTGTTCTGGGCTTTCATGCCGGGGACGGTGTAGCTCGGGCCGGATGGCTCTGAGGTCACGATCGCTCCTTGTCGCACGTGGGGGTGCGTTCAGGCGACCATCCGGGTCGCCTTCCCGCATACCGAGGCCGCCTTCCGTGCCGCTTGGCTCCTGTACTCCACCCGTTCGGAGGTGTGCCGCGACGGTGTCACGGGGCGAGGAGGCGGCGCGCGCAGCGCCATGCGTACCGGCGGAGGCTGCCCGGCCTGCGGGTGACCGCTGCCGGGTCGAGCATGGAGGTGTGCCCGGCGCTGTCCGGCGCACAGGAGCGTGCCGAGAGCCGACCCGTGAAGGAGAGGGACCGTATGGCGAAGAAGGACAGGCTGGGCAAGGGGGACAAGGTCGCCTGGAAGAGCCACGGAAAGACAGTGACCGGCAAGGTGAAACGGAAGATCTCCGAGCGGACCCGCGACGCGGGACGCACGGTCGACGCTTCGGATCAGGATCCGCAGTACGAGGTGGAAAGCGACAAGTCGGGCCGTTCGGCGGTCCACAAGCCCTCGGCCCTGCGCAAGAAGGGCGGCAAGTCGTGACAGCGTCGAAGGCGGCGGCCGACCGCGACGAGATCGTCAAGCAGTTCGAGGAAGCCGTCAATCTGCCCCCGGCCGAACTCGACAAGTGGCTCGGGAGCGATGAGTCGAGGAGCGTGGGGCAGCGGGAGAACGGCGCCGAGAGCGTCGGCCACGCCTCCGGCCGGCGCATCGTCGAACTGCTGCGCACCAAGAAGGCCGACCTCACCGACGACGACCTCGCCCACATGCGCAAAGTCGTCGGTTACGTCCATCGGCACCTCAAGCAGCGTCCGAGCGGCGATGTCACCGACACGCGCTGGCGCTACTCCCTGATGAACTGGGGCCACGACCCCGAGCGCTGATCGGTTCGTTCCGGGGGTGAGAGACCGCCGCAGTGGTGGCGCGGTCCATGCCGGTACGGATGACCTGGTCGATGATCTCCACTTGTGAGCGTCGTGACTGCCGCGTGAAGCGCATTCGTGGCACCGGACTGCATCCGCTACCGCCACCACCTGAGAAGTAGGGGTAGTCGGCACCACATCAGCGTCGGCGAGGGAGCGAAGCTTCATGGTGAACGCGCCGGCGCCGATGACGGGACTCGCCACGCGGGCAGTGTGGGGAAACCCGCCCCTGATGCCGCGAGCGGGCAGACTCGGCACAGCGGCGCACGCGGCCACGCGGTGGGCGAAGGAACTGCGGGCGATGCGAACTTGGCCGTCTGAAGGGGCGAAGAAACCCAGGTCCTGCACGAGGAGGGCGTTTTGAGCCAGCAGCGGACCGCCGACGCCGACGCCGACGTCGTCATCGTCGGCGGCGGGGCAGCGGGGCTTTCACTTGCTCACGCCCTCACCGCTCCGGGCGCCGCCAGCCCCTTGTCCGTGACGCTGGTGGAGACCCCGCAGCCTTCTCTGCGGCCCGGGCAACGAACCTGGTGTTTCTGGGAAGAGGGCGAGGGCACTTTCGACGATGCGGTAGCCATGTCCTGGCGGCGCCTGCGCGTGCGCGGACGTGACGGCGTCCTCGCCGAGCGCGAACTCAAGACGCTGCGGTACAAAATGCTCCGCTCGGACACGTTCGAAGCCCTGGTGAGAACGCGTCTGGCGACACTGCCCGAGGTACGGCTGGTCGAGGCCACGGCCGAGACGGTACGCAACGTGACCGGCGGCGGCGCCGAAGCCCTCTGCACCACCCGCACCGGCGGCCGCCTCACGCTGCGCGGCCGCCACCTGTTCGACTCGCGTCCCGCACGCTCACTGCCACCGGCCCGCAGCACATTGCTGCAGCACTTCCGGGGCTGGTTCGTCCGTACCGAGGCCCTCGCCTTCGACGAGGACGTCGTTGAGCTGATGGACTTCCGGGTGCCGCAACCGCCCCACGGCCTCGCCTTCGGATACGTCCTCCCGCTCGGACCGAGGGGGGCGCTCATCGAGTACACACAGTTCTCCCGAACTCCGCTGGCCCGCCAGGAGTACGAGACGGCGCTGCGGCACTACACCCGTGACATCCTCGGCCTGGGACCGCTCGACGTGTGTGCCACCGAAGCGGGTGTCATCCCCATGACCGATGCGCGCTTCCCCCGCAGGATCGGCGCCGCAGTTCACCGCATCGGTGCGGTCGGCGGCGCCACCAGGCCGGCGACCGGGTACACGTTCTCCGCCGTGCAGCGCCAGACCAAAGCCGTTGCCGCAGCGCTGCGCGAGGGCAGGCCGGTGAGGCTTGAACCACCGCACGGGAGGCGGGCGCTGGCCATGGACGCCGTCATGCTGCGCGCCCTGGACACCGGGCGCATCAACGGACCCGACTTCTTCGCCCGGCTGTTCGAGCGCGTGCCCGCCGACCGGGTACTGCGGTTCCTCGATGGCCGCAGCCACGTGTGGGAGGACATCTCCATCGGATTCTCCACACCTGTCCGTCCCATGCTCCGTACCGCGGCGGAACTCCCCTTTCTGTCACGGAAACCGTTCCCCCTCACCCATGATTGGGCACCGGATGACGCTGATGCGAGACGCGGACCTGGCAGACGCCTTTGACCACGCGGCCCCCCGGTACGACCGTCTCGTCGGTCTCAACGCCGGGTACCACGCCGACCTGAGACGCTCAGCACGCCGATTGCGGCTGCCCGGCGGCGGCGCGGACCGGCACATCCTCGACATCGGGTGCGGTACGGGCGCCTCGACCGCGGCGCTGCTGCGGGCCGCGCCGTTCGCCCGGATCACGGCCGTCGACGCTTCGGCCGGCATGCTGGCGCGGGCAGCCGCCAAGTCCTGGCCATCCAATGTCCAGTTCGTGCACTCGCCCGTGGAGCACCTGTCCGCCGCGGGTGTCACGGGGCCCTTCGACGCCGTTTTCGCCGGTTACCTCTTCCGCAACGTGGCCGACCCCGACACCGTGCTGGCCGCCGTCCACTCGATGCTGCGCCCCGGCGGCAGACTCGCTGTGCACGAGTACTCCCTCAGCGGTTCCACGGCGCACCGGGCACTGTGGTCAGCCGTATGCAGAGCCGTCATCATCCCCGCAGGCACGGTCACCGGTGACACCAGCCTCTACCGCTACCTCCATCGGAGCGTGCTGGACTTCGACACCGCGCCACGCTTCTCGGCCCGGCTCGCCGACGCCGGCTTCACCGGCAGACGCGTCCTGCCCGTACCCGGATGGCAAACGGGCATCGTCCACACTTTCCTGGGCCGTCGCGCCGAGGACGGAGAAGGGGAAGTCACCCTGTGACCCGCACGAGGGGAAACGCCCCGCGCAGGGGCAGGGACCGCAAGGCGCAGGTCGTGATGCCCGCTCAGGGCCGCGAACGTATCCACGGACCGGCCCCGAGGGCAGCGGTCGTCGGCGGCGGTATCGCCGGCTTGGCCGCCGCCACGGCGCTGGCAGAACGCGGTGTCCAAGTCACGCTCCACGAGAGCGAAGCCGGTCTCGGCGGCCGCCTTGCCGGCCGGTGCACGCAACTCGCCGACGGCACACAGGTGACGATGAGCCGGGGTTTCCACGCCTTCTTCCGCCAGTACTACAACTTGCGCGGCCTGCTGCGCCGCGCCGACCCCACGCTCTCCGTTCTGCGGCCGCTGCCCGACTACCCCCTGCGCCACCGCAACGGCCTCACCGACAGCTTCTCCCGCGTGCCCCGCACACCACCCTGGAGCGCGATGGGCTTCGCGGCACTCAGCCCCACCTTCGGGTGGCGTGACCTCGCGGCCATGAATCCGAGGGCGGCCCTCCCGCTCTTCGACGTCCGCGTGCCCGAGGTGTACGAGCGCTTCGACTCCGTCAGTGCCCAGGACTTTCTCCGCGCGGTGCAGTTCCCCGAGGCCGCCCACCACTTGGCGTTCGAAGTGTTCTCCCGCAGCTTTTTCTCGGACCCGCGCGAACTGTCGGCGGCCGAGCTCCTGCTGATGTTCCACATCTACTTCCTCGGCTCCTCGGAGGGGCTGCTGTTCGACGTACCCGACGAGCCCTTCCCCCAGGCACTGTGGGATCCCCTGGGCCGCTACCTGGACCAGTTGGGCGTGCGCATCCGCACCCGCACTCCCGTCGCCTCCGTACGCACTGTCGACGAGACTACTCTGAGTGTCGAGACCGACGGCACGTCCACCGGCTACGACGCCGTCGTCCTCGCTCTCGATGTGGCCGGGCTGCGGCGCCTCGTCGCCGCCTCGCCGCAGTTGGGCGACCAGGCATGGCGCGCGGACATCGCCGCGCTACGCACCGCGCCGCCCTTCCTCGTCTCCCGGCTGTGGCTCGACCGGCCCGTCGCCCCGGCCCGGGCCGGATTCCTCGGTACCAGCGGATTCGACGGGCTCGACAACGTCAGCGTCCTGGACCGCTGGGAGGGCGAAGCGGCCAGGTGGGCACAGAAATCCGGCGGCAGCGTCGTCGAGCTGCACGCATACGCGGTCGACGAACAGGCCGCCCACCAGGAAGTCGAACAGACACTGCTGCGGGAGCTTCACGGTCTCTACCCCGAGACCAGGGCCGCGAGGATCGTCGACGCCCGCCACGAGTGGCGAGTGGACTGCCCCCTGTTCCCCGTCGGGGGATACGCGTCCCGCCCCACGGTGCGCACCCCCCACCGCACCCTCATTATGGCCGGCGACCTGGTCCGCAGCGATCTTCCCGTGGCGCTCATGGAACGTGCGGCCACCACCGGGTTCCTCGCCGCCAACGCTCTGCTGCGGCGCTGGGGAGTACGCGGCCACCCGCTGTGGACCGTGCCCCGCAAGGGGCGCTCACCGCTGCTTCGCGGCATGGCGGCGCTCGCCCCGAACCGGGCCTGAGCCGCGCCGCGGGCGGAGGACGCTACCGTGACGGATTCGCTCCGTTCGCCCGTGACCGCACGGGGTGCTCGGGCAAGCAGGCCGCGGCCACGTCCCTCGTCGGCTACGCGACCGCTCCCGCCGCTGGCCCGGCCGGCAGCGCCTGAGCATGCCCTCAGCCCGGGAAGCGGCCGGTGCTGCGCAGCAGCCAACGTCGTTCCGCGTAGGCGAGGTCGTCACGCCACAGGCGCCCTGCCGCCCACCGCATCAGCGGTCGAAGGGCCGGAGCCGCCGCCCGCGCCGCGTCGAACCCACGCCGGTCGGAGACGGCGAGGATCGCTTCGGTCACCGCCGTGCGAGGAGTGCCGTCCGGGCCAGGGCCAACCGGAGTGGCATGGGTCTCCACCACGGACGCCATGCCTTCGCCCTCGGTGATGCGCATGACGACAGTGCGGGGCTCAGGCGCGGTGAACACAGCCCGTACGGGGACGACCAGCCGCCCCGCGACCTTGAAGGACACGTCGACGACGAACGCGTCGTCGTCGCCGTTGTCCTCCGGCGCCTTCACGACGGTCAGACCGACGAAGGAGTACGGGTGGAACCACGAACCGTGCCACGGGTCCAGGCGGTTGGCCACCACGTCCTCCGGTTCGCAGCGGCCCACGGTGGCGAACACGGCGTCCACGGCCCCCTCACGCGGACGTTCCGGGACGACCGGACGCTCCAGCGGCGGCTCCCCGCCGAGCTCGTCGAGGCGCACCCAGGCGAGTACACCGTCGTCGTGGGCCGGCAGCGGGTCCCAGCCCGCGAAGGGCCGGCCGTCCAGGGACAGACCGTGCCAGTGGCACACGACGGTGCCGCACACGACACGGGCGTCACGCAGCGGTGCCCCGAGGTGTGGGCAGGCGCCCGGCCCCGCCCTCAGCTCGCCCGCCTCAGTGCGCCAGGCGATGACCTCCACGCCTGCGACGGTCGTCCCGAACGGCCGCCCGCCGCGGCCGATGGCGCGCGAGGCCCCGAGCACGTACCAATTGCCCGACGGCCGTGCCGCCGAGCGCTTCAGGGCGTCTGCGATGACGGACGGTCTCGCTTCACGCCACGTGGGCGTCTGGTGTTCCCAGCGGACCGGGCGCGTGGACCGCAACGGCAGCGCACGGCGCCGCGGCCTCGGACTGTCCGTCATGTGTCCCTGCCTCCTAGGGCCTGCGGTGGGTGAGCTGCCGACGGTGGCCGTTCGTGGCGGCTTCGCGGGTGCGGAGGCAGTGGGCGCAGGCGAGCGGTGAGAATGCCCGCGAGCCCGGCGAGCGCAACGGTCGCCCGGCGACGCCGCGGCACCACCGACCGCCGCTGGACGACGGCGTAACCGTCCGCCGCGATGGCATCGAGGATGCCGCCGTACAGCGTGAACGCCGTCCGGATACAGGGGCGGGCGCGGGGCTCGAGCATGGCGATGCCCGGTTCGGCCTCCCGGTAGACGCTCCGGGTGAGGGCCGCGGCGGCTTCGAGCGCGGCGCGGATCCGTGGGTCGGGCCGGCCTGTCGCGCGGCTCCATTCCAGCAGGTTGCGGTGCGTTCCGTGCGCTGCGAGCAGGTCGGCGGGCAGATAGACCCGCCCCCGGTCGAGGTCCTCTCCGACATCGCGCAGGAAGTTGGTGAGCTGGAACGCGACGCCGAGGGCGGCGGCGTGCGGCGCCGCCACGTCCCGCGGCACGACTGTGCCGAGCACCGGCAGCATCTGCAGGCCGATGACCGCGGCGGACCCGTGCATGTACGCCCTGAGGGCGTCGTACGTCGCATAGTCCGTGATGGTGAGGTCGTCGCGCATGGAGGCCATGAAGTCGGCGAAGTACTCGTGCGGGATGTCGTACGTCCGTGCCGTGTCGGCCAAGGCTCGCACCACGGGCTCCGCGCTCCGGCCGGTACGCAGCCCGGCGGCGAGTTCTCCCTCCAGCTCCGTGAGCCGCTTGTCGCGTACTTCGGGCGTCTGTTCCGTTGCCAGGTTGTCCACGATGTCGTCGGCCCAGCGCGCGAAACCGTACAGCGCGTGGACCGCCGGTCGCCGGTGGGCGGGCAGCAGGCGCGTGGCGAGGAAGTATGTCCTGCCGTGCCGGGCGTTGAGCCGTCGGCAGTGCGCATACGCCGCACGCAGCCCGGGGTCCGAGATGCGGGCCGAGTCGAGTTCCCGTCGTGTCATGAACGCACGCCTCTCAGAGTCCGCTGATGCGGGCCGCCGCCAGCTTTCCGCTGATGAGCACGGTGGGCACGCCCACGCCCGGAGTCGTTCCGCAGCCGGCCAGCACGGCGTTCTCGATGCCCGCGACAAGGTTGCGCGGCCGGAAGGGGCCGGTCTGCGCGAAGGTGTGGGCCGCGGAGAACGGGGTGCCGGCCATGTGGCCCTGTGCCGTCCAGTCGGCGGGGGTGATCAGCTGTTCCTCCTCGATCGCGTCACCGAATCCGTCCAGCCCGCGCTTCTCCAGCTCGGTGACGAGGCTGTCGCGGTAGCGGGGGGCGAGATCGCCCCATGCGGCCGCCGACGGGCCGACCGTCGTGTTCGGGCAGGGAGCGAGGACGTAGTGCAGGTGCCTGCCCTCCGGTGCCAGCCCCGGGTCGTGCGTCGTGGGCCGCGTGACGAGCAGCGACGGATCGCTCATCAGCTGCCCCGTACGGGTGATCTCGTCGAAGGTGCGTTCCCACGCGTGCCCGAAGGAGATCGTGTGGTGGCCGAGTTGCGGCCACGTGCGGCGCGTGCCCGCGTGCAGGACCACCGCCGAGGGCGAGTGCGTCAGGCGGACCGGACGGCGCGGGGCGCGGCCCAGCAGGCGGTACACGACCGGGAGATCGGGGGTGAGGACCACCGCGTCACACGCCAGATCCTCCGAACCGGCGAGCCGCACCGCGGTGACGCGGCCTGCCGAGAGCCGAAGTTCGCTGACCTCGCTTCCGTATCGGAACGCCGCCCCGGCGTCCCGGGCGGCGTCCGCCATCGCCTCGGGCAGCGCGTGCATCCCGCCCCTGGGGAAGTACACGCCGGCCACGGTGTCCATGTAGGCGATGACGGCATAGGCGGCGAGCGCCCGGGCGGGCGGCACACCCGCGTACAGCGACTGGAAGGAGAACACTCTGCGCAGCCGTGCGTCCTTGATGTGCCGGCCGATCTGCGCATCCAGCCGGCCGAACCCACGCAGAGCGGCGAGCCGCGCCAGATCGCGGTGCAGCAGCTGGAAGGGCGAGTCGAAGTTCGTGTCGATGAACCGCCGCATCTGGGCTTCGTAGAGCGACCGCAGCCACTTCCGCAACCTGCGGTAGCCGTCGGCCTCCTCCGGACCGGCGAAGACGCGGACCTCCTCGGCCATCGCCTCGCCGTCGGTGTGCACGTCGAGGCCGGAACCGTCGGCGAACTGTGCCCGGTACGCGGGGTGCAGCTCGACGAGGTCGACCCGCCCGGCCAGCGACTCGCCCACCGCGGCGAACGCCTCGTCGGCGAGGTGGGGCATGGTGAGCACGGTCGGACCGGTGTCGAGGAGGTAGCCGCCCAGACGGGTGCGTCCCGCGCGGCCGCCCGGCTGATTCCCTCTCTCCACCACGGTCACCCGGCGGCCGCTGCCCAGCAGATGAAGGGTGGCGGCGAGGCCGGACAGTCCGGCTCCCACGACGACCACATGGTCCGTGCGGCCGGGAACGGTTCTCATCGGGAGGCCTCCTCGCGCGACGGATGCAGACCCGCCGCGGTACGGACCAGACTGCCGAGCTCTGCGACCGCTGCCGCCTCGCCGGGCAGTGCGGCCAAGTGGCGTTCACCGAGGTGGACCAAGCGGCTGATCTCGGCCTCGACGACACGCCGGGCACCGGTACTTTCCACAGCGGCCCGGGCCCGCCGCACCTGCTCATCGGTCAGCGGTGGGTCTGCCACCCTCAGAGCCTCACCGGCCGATACGTCGCCCGACTCTTCGGCCAGCCGCAAGGCGATGGCGCGCAGGTACGTCAACTTTCCGTCGCGCAGGTCGTCGCCGGCCGGCTTGCCCGTACGCCCCGGATCACCGAACACGCCGAGGAGATCGTCCCTGAGCTGGAATGCCATACCGGCGCACCGGCCCGCCGACCGCAGTACGCCCATGGTGCGGTCGGCAGCCCCCGCCAGCGCGGCGCCGAGCGCGAGCGGACGCTCGACGGTGTACAGCGCGCTCTTGAGGCGGGCGATGCGAACGGCCTCGTCGGGCGTCGTCGCACCCGTGGCGGCCGCTCGCACGTCGAGGTACTGGCCGGCCACCATCTCCCACCGCATGGCCCGCCACTCCCGGTACAACGGCGCACCCAGCGTCGAGGACAACGCAGTGGAGGTAAGGAGATCGTCGGCCCACGCAAGAGCCAGGTCGCCGACGAGAATGGCTCCGGCTGTGCCGTGAGATGTCGGCGAGCCGCGCATCCCTGCCCGTGAGTGCTGCCGGGCGAAGTCCTCGTGCACGGCGGCGGCGCCGCGGCGTACCGACGAGTTGTCCATGACGTCGTCGTGGACCACGGCGCAGGTCTGGATCAGTTCGAGCGCCGCCGCGACGCTCAGCACCTGCTTCGCCGCCGTGCCCCGGGCGTCTCCGCCGCAGGCCCGCCAGCCCCACCACAGGAACCGGGCCCTGAGGCGTTTGCCGCCGCGCAGGGCGATATCGCGCAGTCTCCCGACCAGCTCCTCGGCGACCACCGCATCCGTCCGGGCGGCTTCCGCCAGCCGTTCGCTCAGATACGTACGCAGTACGCCTTCCACCGCGCCGGTCACGTCATGGTCGACCTGTCCCGTGGAGACGAACTCACGGGGCTGCCCACTGCCGACAGCCATGTGCGGGTCGTCTCCGGTCGTCTGAATGCCGAGCATGAGCCCCCTTCCGAGTTCCCGACTGGGTCGCCGGACACCGCTTCTTCCGTTCAGAAGGCGCGTCCGGATGCGCCTGAGGCGTCGGACACCGATGTGTCGGTGCCGGCCGCGTGCCTGCTCGGCTGTCCGGTCCGCGAGCTACCCGCTGCGCTCAGCCGTCCGCTGCAGTTCTCCGGGCGGCAACGCACGAACCACTGGAGAACCACCGGGCGGAGCTGCTCGATGGAGGAGCGTTCCGGAGTCCTCCGTCATCATTTTTGGAACGGTGTAACCAGGGGCCTCGGGTGTCACGGTCGCTCCTCGTTCAGCGGGTTGCCTGATGCCAGGCAACCACCTGAGTCGGTGTCGCGCCCGGCCAGAGCCCGCGAACCGTACTCCGAACCGGCGAACCCTCCGCTCCCTGACCCGCCGTTACGCGGGTGATCCGGCAGGCCTGGCCGTGAGGACCGCAGCCACCGCGTCCACTGCCTCCTCCAGGCCGAACGGGCGCAGAGTGCCGGGCACGACCGGAGCGGTCCATCCCGGTCCCAGGGTGAGCACCGCGGGCCTTCGGCGCGCGCCCCTGACGCCCCATGTCATCTGTGCCACATGCTGGGCGAGCGGCCTGCTCGCCGTCGTCCGGGACTGGGCCCACAATGCCACCGCGCCGGGCCCTGTCCTGCGTACCGCTTCGATCAGCGCCTCGGCGGGCAAGGCCGCGCCGAACATGCGCACCGGCAGGCTCCGCTCGTGCAGGGCGGCCGCGAGAGCCTCGAGCGGCAACGTATGCGTTTCACCGGGGACGCAGGCGAGGACGGCAAGGTCGGCAGCGGAGACCTCGGCCGGGACGTGCTGACGGCGGTGCAGGGCGCTGGAAACGTGCCAGGACAGGAGATGCTCGACCTCGACGTACTTCTCCCCGGAGGTCTGCCACTTACGGCCGACGGCCCTGAGCGTCGGCACGATGATCTCCGCCCAGGCGGTCACGAGTCCGTGCTCGGTGATCAACGCTTCCAGCAGACGGTCGACGGCGAGCGAATCGAGGCGCAGCGCCGCGCGGGCGAGGCCCCTGCACTCCGCTCGGGCGTCCCTCAAATGCAGCCCGCCGCCGGTATGGCCGCGCGGGGAGGGCCGCGTTGTCGAACCCCCCGACCGGCTGGACGACGCTGTCCCCGACGTGCGGCCGGAGTACGAGTTCATCGGCTCCCGCGCAGGACGCGGCTTCGCGCGGGCGATGCGGGCCGCTTCGGCGGGCGGAAGTCCTTCATTGGTGAGGGCGCGCATGCGCTCGAGCACCGCGAGGTCCGCGGCGGTCCAGCGCCGGTGCTTGCCGTCCTCGTGCGCGGCGGGCCCGATGCCGTACCGCCGGTCCCAGGAGCGCAAGGTGGTCGGCGCTACGCCGAAGCGTCGCGCCACCGCCCCTGTGGTGAGACCGCCCGTCTCCGGGCGCGACCCGTCGGTCCCGTCCATACGTCCATCATACGACGCACAACCGATGCATGTTGCTTGCGTCGTTTTTCGCGGCCGAGACTGGGGCCAACGCGCACCCCGGGGCAGCAACGAGCCCCGGCCCGAGAGACCGGCCGCCCCCAGGTTCAGGTCGGCCGGCGCAGATAGGAGCGCAGCATGAGTACAACGCCGGTGATGACCGCAGTCAGCACCCCGAACGCGCCCGTCGACGAGTCGCGTGACTCGAGCGCTCCCGCCCGCGCACCGTTGCTCGACGACGAGCAGGCGTTCGCCGCTGTCTACCGGCGGTGGGGCGCGCTCGTGTACACGATGGCCACTCGCTCGCTCGGCGACGCCAAAGAGGCCGAAGACGTAACACAGCAGGTATTCCTCGCCGCATGGCGTGGCCGCGCCGGGTTCCGTCCGCAGCGCGGCCCCCTCGTGGCCTGGCTGGTCGGTATTACCCGGCGCAAGATCGTTGATGCCCTGGCGGCCCGCACCCGAAGGGGAGAAATCGCCGGGGCCGCCGCGGCCGGCATGCCGATGTACGGACCGCCCGGCCAGGCCCCCGAAGCCGTGGTGGACCGTGTGCTCATCGCTGACGAGCTGCGCAGGCTTCCGCCGGCTCAGCGCCAGGTTCTCGCCCTCGCCTTCTACGGCGACCTCACCCACGCCCAGATCGCCGAGCGCACGGGGATCCCGCTGGGCACGGTGAAAAGCCATGCGCGCCGCGGAATGCACCTGCTGCGCCACCACATCGAGGAAGCCCAGGCGATCTGACACCACGCCCGTACAGCAGGCTCGCTCCTCCGTATCAATCTGCCGTGGTGCGCGGTCGCGGATGTCTGCGACCGGACCTGCACCGGACCTGCACCCCGCACCGGGGACCCGGCGAAAAATCATTGCGCCGAATGCATCCGAGGGGGGCGGGTTTCACGAAGCGATTGTTGTGGCGGGCAAAGAGGCAGGAGCCCGTCACTCCTCTCAGCAAAGGTGAAGCTCATGACCACCAACCGTTTCAGGGGTGTCGCTCTCACCGGAGCCGGTGCGCTCCTTTTCCCACTCGCGCTCGTAGTCCTGGCCCCCGTGGCCCAGGCACAGCCGGTGGCGGAACCGTTCGGCCCCGCCTGTGCCTCTCTGCCCAGCAGTGGCGAGGGAAGCGCCGCGGGCATGGCCGACGACCCGGTCGCCACCGCGGCGTCCAACAACCCTGAACTGTCTACTCTTGTCAGCGCCGTCCAGAAGGCCGGACTCGTCGACACGCTGAACAACGCGGAGAACATCACGGTCTTCGCGCCCACGAACGACGCCTTCGAGAAGATCCCGAAGGCCGACCTCGACAAGATCCTCAACGACAAGGAGCAACTGAGGGACCTCCTCACCTACCACGTGGTCGGCGAGACAGTGACAGTGGACGAGCTGCCCGACGGTACGTTCAAGACTCTCCAGGGCGGCCAGGTGAAGACATCCGGATCCGGCGATTCCTTCAAGGTGAACGACTCGTCGATCGTCTGTGGCGACGTCGCCACGCAGAATGCGACCGTCCACGTCATCGATACCGTGCTGGTGCCGAAGTCCTGACGACGGCATCGCCGGAGCAGCCGTTCTGGCTCCCGTCGCCCGGCGGCGACGGGAGCTTGAGCGCGTCCCTGCGAGAGGGCCTCGACCTGGCGTTCAGGCGTGAGCATTTCGGTGGAGCGGATCGCGCAGCCGTGGGGCAGCCGCCCCCCGAGCGGTCTGCACGAGCCGTGGCCGTCGCGGGTCGAAGGCGTCTGGCCGGGGTAGTGGGGCCCGAGGACGTCGAGCGGTGGGTGCGGACCGCCTCGATCCTCCACTCCGACGGTGACGCAACGACGGCTGAAGAGGGTGGTGCGGCGGGGGGCCCGGCGGGGGGGGGGGGGGGCCCGGGGGGGGGGGGGGGACGAAACCCCCC
>NZ_JBSHNE010000023.1:48909-104557 GCF_053646035.1 Streptomyces sp. NPDC055287
GCCCCCCCCCTACCCCCCCCCCCGCGGTGCCCCCACCGCGGGCTGAGGTGGGGGGGGGGGGGTCCCCGGGGTGGTGGCGGTGCCCCCCCGCGTCTGGTGGTCGCAACTCACTCCGCAGCGTGGGGGAGTGGTTGCAGGTTGGGGTTAGCGGTGGCCGTGACCATGTCCGTGACCGTGACCGCGGCCCCAGGATTCGGTGTCGAGGATGCGGCGGTCGTCGTCGCGCAGGGTAGCGGTGTCGCGGTTGTCCCAGATGTAGTCGCGGCGGTCCTGGTAGACGTGGCGGTCGTTGTCGCGGCCGTGGCCGGTGTGGACCTTGACGCTGGAGTGGCCTTCGAGCCGCAGGTGGTGGAAGCGGTAGCGGTTGCCCTGCTTGTCGGTGAGGGTGTAGCCGCGGAGGTTGATGGCCCGGCGGGTGGTGTTCTTCACCTCGACCCATTCGGCGTTCAGGCTGCGGTTGGAGCGGTTGTCGTAACCGGGGCTGTCGTACTGGACGTCACCGATGACGACGGCGGACCGCCGTGCGCGGTCACGGTCGTAGCCGCTGTCGGCGGAGGCCGGCAAAGCTGCCGCGCCGATCACGGCGCCGGCAGCCAGGACGGCAGCGGCGATACGACGGGCGTTACGAGAAGCAGACATGCAGATTGCCCCTTTGCAAGACATGCCCCCAACCCCCGTTACGGCTCGGAGTCGGCGGGCGGTGCAAGTTCCCGGCTTGTTGCCGAGAGCCCACACTTTGGCCCCTGTCGGCCCACATCAGCGGGGACGCCGCGTTGTGTTACCGAAGGCGGACATTTGCGTAACAGTCGCCTGTATTCGGCATGCACCAGAACCGGTTATTAACCTGCGATTCGCTGCCTATTACACCGAGCCGTTGAGCAGTAAACGACAAGCGTTTACTGACCACCCCGCACCACCCCGTACGCCACCCCGCCCGCCAGGCCGGCGAGGGATCGTTTCGCCGTAACAGTGACCGTCCCCGTCCTCTCGCACGCATGGTGCGGACTCGTTCTGACGTACGGCTTCACGGCGGCTTCCTGTAGCCGTTCACCCGATGCTCCTCGTATACCGGGCCCCTGAAGTGGTCCTTCGCCGCGGACGGCCGCCTCGTCGTGACCTTCGGAGGCAATCCGACAACGCCGTAACCGACACCGTCGCCCGGCGTCGCCCCCGCTCGAGGGTGCCAGGGCAATGGCGCGTGCCGGCCCATCCGGTTCGTCTGGATGAGCCGACCCATGGCTGAGAGCGTCGTCGTGCAAGACGATGGGACATGGAGCTGAGACGGAAGGCTATTCTGCGGCTCGTTCGATCTCCCTAGAGTCGAGAACACCAAGCAGAACCGCGCCGGACACCGGCCGGCAACACTCAGGGAGAGATACACGTGCGCGCAGTAACCCAGAAGTCCTTCGGCGGCCCCGAGGTCCTCGAGACTGTGGACGTCGGGCGGCCGGCGCCGCTCACCGGCGAGGTCCTCGTCAAGGTCCATGCCGCAGCGGTCAACCCGGTCGATGTGGCCGTCAGGTCCGGAGCGCTGCCGCTGCTCGGCGAGCCGCCGTTCGGCGTGGGCTGGGACATATCCGGAGTCGTCGAGGAAGTCGGCCCCGGCGCCGGTTTCGAGGTGGGCGACGAGGTGTACGGGATGCCGTTCTTCCCGCGCGCCGCCAACGGGTACGCCGAGTACATCACCGCCCCGTCGAGCCATCTGGCCCGCAAGCCCGCCTCACTCGACCATGTCCACGCCGCCGCCGTCCCCCTCGCGGCGCTCACCGCCTGGCAGGGCCTCGTACGGGCGGCCGACGTCAAGAAGGGCGACAGGGTGCTGATCCAGCGCGCCGCCGGCGGCGTGGGTCACTTCGCGGTGCAGATCGCGAAGGCACGCGGCGCTCACGTGATCGCCGTCGCTGGCCCGGACCGTCGCGACTTCCTCACCGGCCTCGGCGCCGACGAGATCATCGACTACCGGACCACCGACTTCACCACGGCCGTCAAGGACGCGGACGTGGTACTCGACTCCCTGGCCCAGGGGGACCTCTCGCTCGGCGTGCTGCGCCCGGGCGGCGTACTCATCAGCATCCTGGAACACCATGACGCGGAGCTCGCCGCACGGGTCGAGGCGGCCGGCCGGCGTTTCGCCGGCATCCTCGTCGAACCGGACTCGGAGGCGCTCGAGGCGATCGCCGAGCTGGTCGACGCCGGCCGCGTCCGCCCGTACGTCGAGGAGACCTTTCCGCTGGAGGAGGCCGGAAAGGCACATGAGCTGGTCGCCTCGGGACACGTACAGGGGAAGATTGTCCTGACGGTCTGACCACGACGGGCCGGATCAGGAAGGGCGAGGCCGGATGGACATTCTCACCGAGGCACTGGCCTCGATGCGCACCGGGCAGCCGGCGTCCGTACGGACCAACGGCCGCGCCCCCTGGGGCCTGCGCCTGCCGCCGGTCGCGGGCGCCGGGTTCCATGTGGTGCTGTACGGCACGTGCTGGCTCGTCCCTCTCGGGGACACCGTGCCGCGCCCGAAGCCCATCCCGCTGAATCCCGGCGACGTGATCTTCCTGCGCGACGGGCGGGGTCACATCCTCGCCGACCATCCCTCCACCCCGGCGGAGGAATTCCAGGCCGAGCACTATCAAGGCGGTTCGCCGATCGGTGCGGTCACGATCGGCGGCCAGGGTGCCGAGACCAGCCTGCTGTGCGGCAACTACCACCTGGATCAGGGCCGTCCGCACCCCCTCGTGCGTCAGCTGCCCGAGGTGATCCATCTGCCGACCCGGCACGGCAGGCACCCGGAGCTCAGCGCCGCGGTGCAACTGCTGGGCACCGAGCTGGAGAATCCCCGCATCGGTTCGGACGGCATCGTGCCCACCCTGATCGACTCGCTGCTCCTCTACATTCTGAGGGCCTGGCTGGACGACCAGCCGCCGGCCGCCGCGCGGGGCTGGGCCGCGGCCCTGGGCGACTCGGCGGTGGCGCCCGCTCTGTCGGCCATCCATGCGGACCCGTCGGCCCAGTGGACGGTCGAGTCGCTGGCCCGGCGGGCAGGGCTGTCGCGCGCCGCGTTCGCCCGACGGTTCGCCGCGCTGGTGGGCGAGCCGCCGATGGCCTACCTGACCCGCTGGCGCATGACGACCGCCGCCCGCCTGCTGC
This sequence comes from Streptomyces sp. NPDC055287, assembly GCF_053646035.1. Classification (NCBI taxonomy): domain Bacteria; kingdom Bacillati; phylum Actinomycetota; class Actinomycetes; order Kitasatosporales; family Streptomycetaceae; genus Streptomyces; species Streptomyces sp. NPDC055287. Next base: position 52,054 of record NZ_JBSHNE010000023.1, read on the forward strand.
GCGAGACCAACGCCCCCCTCACGACAGTCGCCGCCCGTACGGGATACGGCTCGGAGTTCGCCTTCGCCAAGGCCTTCAAGCGGGAGTACGGCCAGGCCCCGGGTGCCTACCGGCGTGAGGCCAGGGCGGCCTAGGCCGTGTTACGAAAGATCGCCGCCCTTCGTGATGATCTTCGCGTGGGGCGGGGAGATCTGTCAGGTGATCAATGGGCCGTGCTGGAGCCGCTTCTGCCGGCCCCGGCGACGACGGGCAGGCCGTCCGGGTCGAAGCATGCTGATCGACGGAATCCGGTGGCGAGTGCGGACCGGGGCTCCGTGGCGGGCCCTGCCGTCCTGCCTATGGGCCCTGGCAGACGGTCTACGGACTGTTCCGCCGCTTGGCAGCGCCCGGGAGCGTGGAACAGGGCTGCTCACCAAGCTCCAGGCGAGGACTTCTGATGCGCAGCGCGACCTATTCGATGGGCGTCTCCCTTAACGGCTACGTCGTCGGGCCGGACGGCGATTTCGGCTGGACGGCGCCTGACGAGGAGGTCTTTCGCTTCGTCACCGACGAGATTCGGGAGGTCGGTGTCCACCTGTTGGGACAACGGCTGCACGAGACGATGCTGTACTGGGGGACCGCCGACCAGGATCCATCGCTCGACGACTCGATGCTCGAGTGGGCCGCGCTCTGGAAGCCGCTCCCAAAGGTGGTGTTCTCCACCACGCTGTCGGCAGTGCGGGGCAATGCCCGCCTGGCCTCCGGCGGCCTGGCGGAGGAGATCGAGCGGTTGCGGGCCGAGCCGGGGGAGGGCGACATCGCGATTGGCGGCGCGACTCTCGCCGCCGAGGCGGCCGCGTTGGGTCTGATCGACGAGTACCGGGCCAGGGTCTACCCGGTGCTGGTTGGCGGTGGCATTCCGTTCTTTCCCCAGCGCGAGCGCCGGGTGGATCTCGAAATCGTCGAGAGCCGCACCTTCAGCTCAAGAGTCGTCTACCTCCGCCACCGCGTGGCGCGCTGGGCCGCCGGGTGGGGACGGCCGCCGCCCGTGCAGGGTGCCGGGCGGTATCCAGATCACCGTTTGAGGGCCCGGTACCGCCTCAGGAGAGCGGTGATCTTCTGCTGGTCGGCAGTGCCGTTGAGTTCGGTGAGGAGATCGTCGGGGCAGAGTTCGTAGAAGTCCCCCCACCATCTCCGCCCCCGGTTGTCCCAGACGCGGTAGCCCCCCGGCACGCCTCTGGCGACGTAGCGTCGTCGGCTCACGGCCTCTCCGATGTCCGGTGCTGTGACACGTCCCTGCCCCCTGTCGACCTCTGTGAGCGCACGGCTCGCTCGCTGCGCCGTCGATCTCGTCCTGAGCGGAGGCCGGGCGCCGTATGTCTCCCCCGCGTTCGCGTACGGAGCCGGGTAGGAAGGGGAGCTTATGCCCTGCGTGAAAGGCCCGATGCGGCGACAGGGCCGGCGGGAAGGATGAGGGGCATCCCCTCAGCCCCTGGAGTTACCGTGCCCCTGAGCCCGACCCGGATGATCCGTGCCTCGCCCTACTGGCCGGTGCTCACCCACTCGACGCTGCGGCGGCTGCTACCGGGGTTCACTGTCTCGTCCCTCGGTGACGGCATGGCAGTGGTCGCCGTGAGCTGGCTGGCGATCGAACTCGCACCAGCGGCGGAACGCGGCATGTGGGTCGCGCTGGCCGCAGCTGCCTACACGCTCTCAGGAGCTGTGGGCGCACTCGTCCTGGGAAGGTTCCTGCAGCGCCGCTCTCCCGCCCAACTGGTCGGCTACGACGCTCTGCTGCGAGCCACCGCTCTGGGCGCGATACCCGTGTGTCACGCCTTCGGGGTGCTCACCATCGAGCTGTACGTCGCGTTGCTCGCGACCTCTTCCGTCCTGCATTCGTGGGGCCAGGCGGGCATTTACACGGTCTTGGCACGCCTGCTTCCGGAGCGCGACCATCTGGCCGGGAACGCTGTCTTCTCCGGCGTCGGCTCACTGTCGACCGTCATCGGCCCGCCACTCGCAGGCGCCCTCATCGTCTGGGGCGGTGCGTCGACGGTGATCGCCGTCGACGCAGCGACGTTCCTCGTGCTCGCCGTCACGTTCCTCATCCGGGTCCCGCAGGACAGCGCGCCCGCACCGGAGAAGGGCAGCTCACGAACTGCGGGCTTCGCCGTCATCTGTCGCACACCGGCCCTGCTGGGGCTGCTCAGCATGAGTTTCGCCTTCTTCTTCCTCTTCGGCCCGGTGTACGTGGCACTGCCGCTGCACGTGGCGGACGACCTGGACGGCCCCGCCGGTCTGCTGGCCGCTTTCTACACCGCGTTCGGTGTCGGCGCCGTTCTCGGCGCTCTTCTGACCGGATACCTGAGCCGACTGCCGATGTGGCCGGTCACGACCGGCATCGTCATCGCCTTCGGACTATTCCTGCTCCCGGTCGGCATGGGAGCGCCGACAGGGGCAGCCATTGCCGGCTTCGCCGTCGCCGGTCTGCTCTGGCCTCCGTATGCCTCGCTCTCCACCACCCTTTTCCAGCGCTCGGCGCCCCGCGGGCTGCTCCCTCAGGCCCTGGCAGCAAGCTCAGCGGTCCGCGTGCTGTCGGTCCCGCTGGGCACTGCGCTCGGCGGCCCGCTGGTCACCGTGCTCGGAGCCCAGGAGACCCTGTTGGTCTCGGCCGTGGCGATCACTGTGCTCGGCCTGGCCGCCGCTTGCGCCGCTCGCGCAGTGCACCAGCTGAGGCCGTGACCCACCACGTCACGGCCGACGACCCTGCGGGGCGACCCAGGCACCCGCCAGGCGTACCGGCAGTGGACTTCGCCGCTCGGCCGCGTCAAGGTGCCCGGGTCCTGGTCGGGCTGGGGTCGGACCTGGCGGTGACACCGGCCAGCGAGGGGGGCCGGCTCCCGGCCGTCCTGCCGCCGGCGCTCCTGCCCACTGCGCCAACCGCTGTCGGAGGCGCTGTCGCAGTCGGCGCAGGTGTCAGTCGGCGCACGTGTCGGTCGGCGCAGGTGAGGGATCACGCTCAGAAACCGCTCAAATCTTCCGCGGAATGCGAACAGGAGATCGGGACATTCGTAGGGTCGGGATCATGACCACCAGCGGTTTCCACACCCTGCACATCCCTGACTCGTCGAAGGCCGCCGCGGGGGCCGCCCTGGACGCGTCGACCGAACTCGGCGGCCTAGTGCCCGACACCGCCCCCGGCCTGTATGGGGACTTCGGCGCCAAGCATTTACGCAACCACCTGCCGGCCGCGGTTCTCGGCGTACTCGCCCAGTGGCGGCACCGGCCCACACCATGGCTCACTCTGACGAATCTGCCCGGTCCCCTCCACCCCGCGCCCACGCCCACGGACGGGTTCTGCGACGAATCGCTCCTCAAAGTGCCCAACCTGGTGCACTTCGGCCTGATGCGGCTCCTCGGGCTCACCCCCGTCGCCTACCAGTGGGAGAACGACGGCCGCCTGATCAGGAATGTGGCTCCGCGCCGCGCGGCGGCTCGCGCACTCACCTCGTGGGGTTACGGACAGCAGCTCGACTGGCACACCGACGACTCGATACTCGATCACCGGGCGGATGCCGACCCCGCCCGGGCCATCCCCCACTGCCTGTCCTTCTTCGGTATGCGCAACGAGGAACAGGTCCCCACCGACCTGCTGCCCGTCGACACCGTCCTGGAGGCCTTGCCGACGGCGACCGCCGAGACGCTGCGCCGCCCGGAATTCGCCGTCACCGCGCCGGAGTCGTACATCACCGCGGACAGCGGCAAGCCGATGAGCAGGACCGGCGTCCCCATGCTCTGGACGCTGCCGGACGGCAGCAACGCTCTGCGGTACGGCCCCGGCAGGACGGCCGGACTCACCCCGCGGGCACGTGAGGCGCTGGAGCGCTTCGAGGATCGCGTCGCCGCCCTGCCGGGCATTGCGGTCCTCGTGGAGGAGGGAGGGTTCCACCTGTTCGACAACCGCCGGGTGATGCACCGCAGGGTGCCGTTCGAACCAGCGGCGCAGGGCCGGGCCCGCTGGCTGCGGCGCTGTTACGCGCAGCACGCTGCCAACTGAGCGGGTCCGGGCGCACCGCGGCCGCGTGACCGCGCCGGACTCCGTCGCGGTCACGGGGGAGCGACAGGGACGCCATGACCGCGTGCCTCGACCGTCTGGAGTAGGCCGGTCACATCCGGCGCGCCAGAGCGGCCGACGACCGCCGGGTGGTGCACCTGCACTACGCCGAGGCGGCCAAGAAGGTGGCCCGGGACTACTTCGCACCCCTCGCCCGCGGCACCGACGCCGCACGTGGCCGTTTCACCCCCGACGAGCTGACGGTGGTCGTCCGTTTCCTCGCCGAGATGCACCGGGAGCTCTCTCTCCTGCGCCGGTAGGACACTGCGCGAATCAGCCTCTCCGGGGTACCGAACTGGCCGCGATCGCGGTCCACTTCAGGCCCACCGCCGGGACCCTCGCCATGCGTCCCGCGCACTGCAAGGGATTCCCCTCTTACTCCGCGGCCGGGGTGTCTGACATGTTGCGTCCACCCCCTACACGTTTCGTCCCCGGCGGCCCCATCGGCGTGCCGGGACTCGGAGGACGCATTGAGACGTCACATATTCAGCCGGCTCCAGGCCCCCGCGGTCGCCGCCGTCGCCCTCGGAGCCACGCTGGCCCTCGCGGCTCCCGCCGCGGCCGTCGCGGCGGAGCCGCAGGCATCCACCGCCGCCTGGGCCGCCGGTACGCGCGCCCACCTGGTGATCACCGCCCCCGGGGACACCAGCGCCGTACGGGCGGCCGTCACGGGCAACGGCGGTTCGGTCTTCGCCTCGTACGACGCGATCGGCGTGATCGTCGCCCACTCGGCCTCGGCCGGCTTCGCCTCGGCCATGCGGAGCGTCGCCGGAGTGCAGCAGGTCGGCGCGACGCGCACCTCGGACGTTCCGGCCGACGCGTACAACCCCGCGCTCCCGGCGAACCCGACGCAGTCGTCCACCACACTCGCGGAGAGCCTGACCCGCTGGGACATGACCCAGATCAAGGCGGACCAGGCCTGGTCCGTGACGACCGGCTCCGCGTCGGTCAAGGTCGGCGTACTCGACACGGGCGTGGACGACCAGCACCAGGACATCGCCCCCAACTTCAACGCCGCCGACTCCGTCTCGTGCGCCTACGGCAAGGCGGACACCCGCACCGGAGCCTGGCGTGACGTCGGTACGCACGGCACGCACGTCGCCGGCACGATCGCGGCAGCCAAGAACAGCAAGGGTGTCGTCGGGGTGGCGCCGGGGGTCAAGGTCTCCTCGGTCCGCATCGCCGAGCCCGGCAGCAGCCTGTTCTTCGCCGAGAACACGATCTGCGGCTTCATGTGGGCCGGTGACCACGGCTTCAAGGTCACCAACAACAGCTACTACACCGACCCGTGGCAGTTCAACTGCCCGGACAACGCCAACCAGGCAGCCATCATCGAGGGCGTCAAGCGCGCCCAGGAGTACGCGGAGCGCAAGGGATCGCTCCAGGTCGCCGCGGCGGGCAACTCCAACCTCGACCTGGCGAACAAGACGGTCGACACGGAGAGCCCGAACGATTCCACACCTGTCACCCGGACGATCACCAACGCCTGCCTCGACATCCCGACCGAGCTGCCGGGCGTCGTGACCGTCGCCGCGATGGGCAAGGGCAATGTGAAGGCGTCGTACTCCAACTTCGGCAACGGAGTCATCGACATCGCCGCTCCGGGCGGTGACGGTACGTCAGGTGTCTACTCGACCCTGCCGGGCGGCAAGTACGGCAACATGAACGGTACATCGATGGCCTCCCCGCACGTCGCGGGTGTCGCCGCGCTCCTGGCGAGCGTCAACCCGACCGCCACCCCGGCCGACCTCCGCTCCAAGCTGGGCGTCCAGGCGACCGACACCGCCTGCCCGTCGGACGGCCGGTGCACGGGTACGACCACCAAGAACGGCTTCTTCGGCGAGGGGCAGACCGACGCGCTGCAGGCCGTCGGCAGCGCACCCCCCAACCCGGGCGCGTACTTCGAGAACACCGCGGACGTCACGGTCGCGGACAACGCGACCGTCGACAGCCCCCTCACGGTCTCGGGCGTGACCGGCAACGCGCCGGCCACTCTCAAGGTGGGCGTGGACATCAAGCACACCTACCGCGGCGATCTGGTCGTCTCCCTCGTCGCACCGGACGGGACGGTGTACCTCCTGGAGGATTTCGCCAACAGTGACGGCACGGACAACGTGGCCAAGACGTACACGGTGAACGCCTCCTCCGAAGCCGCCAACGGCACCTGGAAGCTCCGTGTCCGCGACATCGCGTCCCAGGACACCGGCAGGATCGACGCCTGGAACCTGACCTTCTGATTCCACCGCCCGCACACCGCACCGTTGCGCGTCCCGACACCCGGGGCGCGCAGCGGTGTTCCCACGGAGCGGTGCGTCGGCACGGTGCGGTGCCCCCCGGCCTCGTCAGCCGCCCCCTGGGTGGAACATCTCCCACGGCGACGGCTTCGATGTCGTCCGGCAGGCGCAGTACACGTTCCGGGCTTGGGTCGCCGACCGCTGGCAATGCGGCCGCGACACGAGCGTGAACGCAAGCCGCACGCCCGGCATGTGATCCGGCTCGCGGTAGCCACCCTGAGGGATTACGCCCGGACTGCCGCGCCTGCCTCGCCTCGCCGTAGCCACGCGATGGCCTCCAGGTGGTCCTCGCGCATGTCCTCGGCCATTGCCACGTAGTCGATCACCTGGCGCACGGCCTCCGTGCCGGCTGGGTGGGGCACCGCCAGAGAGCTGATGCCGTCCTGAAGGTGGTCCCGACCACGGAGACGGTGCTGTCGAGCGAGAGCATCGCGAACCCCGGACGTCCGGCTGGCGTGCCCAGACACACTCGCCGAATCCGAGCACGCATCTTCCCCAGTGGATCGCACACGCCGCGCCCATGACGTCCCAGCTGTCGAGCAGGCGCCCGGCGCCAGACGTAGCGCCGGTGCAGGTTCACATCCGGGTTGTAGCGGTGGGCGGGCAGGGCGAGCAGGAACTCACGGTCGGCGTCGAACAGGCCGAAGGAGGACGCGAGCTCGTACCAGCCCGGGGTGGCGCGGTCGATGAGGTGCGGGTCGTCGAAGTCGACGTAGGCGTCTCGCCGGCCCTCCTCCTTGTTGCAGTGGACCATCGCACCCACGGCGAACGCCGGCAAGGGAGCCTCCGGCACGCCGCCCTCGATCACCCGCAAGCCCGCCCGGCTCAGCGGCTCGAAGACCTTCCGGCGCATCTCCTGTCTGTCCATGACTTCCGCCTACAGCCGCTTGATCACCGGGTAGAGGATTGGAACCGTGCCAAGTCGGCCGCAGGGCGCGGTACGCGGGCCCTTCTCGTCTCACAGGAAATCACAGGCTCCTCTCATTCACCTGACAGGTCCGGTGTCTAACGTCCGTGCCATGACTGAAACCCAGGGGCCCGCTCACACACGGGACATGACGCGGCGCCGGTTCGTCGTCGCAGGTGGTGCGGCCGTGGCAGCGATCGGAGTCGGCGGTGCGGTGGTCGGTAGCGCTTCGGCCGGGCAGGACTCCGGAACGAAGCCAGGCACGTCTGGTGAGGCGTGCTACCGGCTCACCTCCGAGACCACAGAGGGGCCGTACTACATCGACGCCGACAAGATCCGGAAAGACATCACCGAGGACAGGGAGGGCATCCCGATGACCCTCCGGCTGAAGGTGATCGACACGGAAACCTGCGAGCCACTGCGGGGCGCCGCCGTCGACATCTGGCACTGTGACGCACTGGGCATCTACTCCGGGTACGAGAGCCTCAGCAGTGGGGGTGGGGGCGGGGGAGGTACGCCTCCGAGCGGCGCGCCCACCGCTGCGCCGAGCGGCGCGCCCCCGTCCGGTGAACCTGGTGGCGCGGGCGGCGGCGGTGGCGGTGGCGGGCACGAGGAGCCGACCGACGACGAGCGTTATCTGCGCGGCACCCAGCTCACGGACAAGCGCGGGTACGTGGAGTTCAGGACGGTCTTCCCCGGCTGGTACCGGGGGCGCTGCGTCCACATCCACACCAAGGTGCATGTGGGCGGCAAGCTGACCTCCACCGGCTATGAGGGCGGCTACACCTGCCATACCGGCCAGCTCTTCTTCGCCGAGGAGGCCGTACTTGACTCCGCGAAGGTCGAGCCGTACTCGACCACCACGACCGAGCGCACAACGCTCACCGAGGACACCATCTACCCCGGCAACGGGACCGAGGGCGGTCTGCTGACACTCAGGTACGCGGAGCGGAAGATCGCGAAGGGCGTGGTCGCCACGCTCACCATGGGCGTCGCTCCTGACGAGACCCACACCGGCACCGGCTGACCACGGCGTACGGCTCTGAGTGAGCACAGCGGTGCGGCCCCGGAACCTTCGGCTCCGGGGCCCCATTGGTCGTTCACCGCTCAACGAGTTTTCGTGGCTCGTGAGTTGCCTCGTCAATTGCCTCTTCCCCTGCTGCGGCACGCAACTGTGCCTCGCCATGCGTGGGAGGGGCCTGTGGGGCAATATTGAAGTAAACCCTGCGCCACAAGTCCGCTGAGGGTGCTGGGCGGTTGCTCAGTGATCAGAGCCACGCCTGGGTTCATTGAACCCATGACAACACATGGCACAGGTCAATATTTCCGACGCCTTCTTCGACGTCCGGAACGGTTCCACTGGGCAGAGGCCGGCCGGGCACGTCACCGACATCCCGGAAGCCCGTCGGGCGGTCGCATGTCTTCGCCGGACAAGGCTAGGGCGAGGCTCCCTCTTTTCGTGCCATCGGACTTTTCGTGCCATCGGACTTGAGCGCCTGGCGTCGCACCCATCAATTGAAGCGGAGAGATCCGGGCACGGAGGGCAGTCATGGGTGAGCTCCTCATCAACACGACAACGAACGGCAGTCAGTCTCAACCGTGCGTCGACTCGGTGCGCGGTACGCAGTATGAGGCCATGTGGGCGGATGGGAGCGATATCAGCATCAAGGGGCAGACCTTGAATACGAATGGGGCCAAGGTCGGGGACGAGTTCCGCATCGACGGATCGACGGCATCGGACGGCAATACGAATCGGCAGTGGCCGGCACTGGACTTCGCGGGCTTCAACTCGTTCGTCGTGTGGACAGAGCAACCCTTCACCAGCCCGCCGCCCCACCCTCAGGTAAAACTACAAAGATTTGTCGACGGACAACACGCTGGGCCGGAAGTTCAAGTCAGTACCACCGACATCGACCCGACGAGCCGGCCGTCCTTGACACGCATGATCGACGGCGGCTGCATCGTGGTCTGGACGGGGGCACGCCAGGACCAGCGGATTCGCGCCCAACGCTTCAACATCGAAGGCAACAAGGCCGGTCCGGAGATGACGGTCAACACCACCGAAGGGTTCCATCGCGGCCCGTCGGTGACGGTTCTGGCGGACGGAAACTACGTCATCGCCTGGACGAGTGATCCGTCGTCGATCGGAGGCAATCGGCTCACCTTCAGGGTGTTCAACTTTGACGGCTCGCCCCGGGGAGGCGAGATTCAACCCAACGTGTCGGGGTTTCAGGGAAGGAACTCATTGACCCTTCTCGACACTGGCAAGTTCGTCATCGCGCACATTGAGGAAATCGGTCCCAGCGATCTCGGTGTCCCACAGTCCACCGTGGAAGCCAGCATCTTCGACCCGAACGGTGACGGTACGGTCATCACCAGCGTGATCGCGGGCCCCCCGCGAGACTTCCACCGGTCGTGGCCGGCCCTGGTCCCGATGCCGGGTGGGCGCTTCCTGTTGGCATGGGTGGAAAAGAGCGCAATCACCTTCCAGACCGTTCCCACCGTCATGGCAAAGATGTGCTCTGACAGCGAGCTCTCGTTGAGTGAGAAAGTGCGGGTCAGCTCGGCAACGACCGGTAATCGTTTCCAGGTCTGCGCCGCGGCGGCCTTTGGGGACGGGACGGAAAGTGTCTTCATCGCATGGGCGGACCTGGGAGGCGCCGACGGTGACACGTCGGATGTGTCCGTGCGAGGCCGGGCCTTCCAAGTCACTTCATCAGGCCAACTGACCGAGTAGTGATCCCGCGCCTGGTCAGCGGGCGGTTGCACGTGCACGAAGGTGGTTTGGTTGAGGTCGCCCAGCAGATGGGCCAGTCCCGCATTGAGAGCCGCGTAGGCCGAGCGATGGCTGACTGTCCCTGGATTTTTCAGTGCATCCAGCCGAAGCCGAGGCATTCAAGCTTCAAGGTGCGGGGCGCAGCAACGCCAGCAGCAGGCGGACAAGTTCCTCGACGACCTCGTCGAGAGTGGCGTCCACCCAGCCGGCGGCCCAGTCGTGCAGGAGTCCGTTCACGCTGCCGATGAAGGCCGCTGCCGCGATGCGGTAGTCACGATCAGCCGCCTCACCTCTCATGGCGGCTGACGCTGCCTCGGCGCACATCAAGTTGATCCACCGCGCACGGCGGGCCAGCCGCTGCTCGTCCATGCGAGGACTGACACCGACGATTTCGGTGAAGGTCATGCGGATGCGGCGCGGATCCACGGCGATGCTCGCCGCGTACGCACGGAACACGGCTCCGTAGCGTTCGGCGTGGGGCAGGCCCTCGGTATCGGCGAGAGCTTGGACGACAGCGCTCTCGGCCCAGTCGTTGACCCTGAGGTGCAAAGCGGCAAGCACGTCTTCGAGGGTGCCGAACTCCTCGTAGAACTGCCGGGTCGACAGGCCGGCCGCCTGGCAGAGGGCGGCGACGGTCGCCGACCGGTAACCGGGGCCGGTCCCGAAGAGCTGGAGTGCCGCGTCGAGAAACTTCTGGTGCCGCTCGGCGTGCCGCTCAACGGCTGTCCTGCCTGCGTAACGACCGGTCGACTGCCTGAGTCGCTCCTTCACCGATCCCCCTCCTGTTGACCCGGCCATCTTCTCCCGTCCCGGGGGTTGAGGAACGGGGGCCTCGTCGTTACTTTCAAGTGGCCAAAGTGAAGCGCGGCATTTTCACATTACGCGGTGAAACGCGGGGAACGCCGATGCATTGTCATGTGCAGAACAATATGACCGGTCGTACCCGCCGAACCCGCCCGAAGCAGAGTCGCTACGCGGAGGAAGTCATGCCCGAAGCCAGAAATCATCGCGCGGACACACGTGCGTCCGCAGCGCGGACGACGGACACAGCGCACGCACCGCGCCGCAGGCGCAGGCTCGCTCCCGCCGCTGTCGCCGCAGTCCTCGCGGCGGGCACCACGACCGGTGCATCGGCCGTCGAGCCCGACCAGGCCAACAGCGCGGCAGCCCTCCGGGAAGTGATGTTCGTCGGTAACAACTGGGACGGCACCGCCGACGTGATCGAGTCCAGTGGCACCTTCGGGAAACTCGGACGGATCAACGTGATCCCCGACAAGCAGAAGCGCCTCGCGGAGATCTACACCAACCCTGTGAAGCTCATCTACTTCCTCGGCATCCGCAATGGACCAGGTGAAGGCCACGACCAGTTCGTCGACGACATGTACTCCACCCCGGACGGGACGGCCATGGTCGTCTCCCGCCCCAGCTTCGCCGACGTCGTCTCCATCGACCTGGTGACCGGAAACATCAAGTGGCGCTTCCCCGTGTCCGGTTACCGCTCCGACCACATGGCCGTGTCTCCCGACGGCAAGCGCGTGGCCGTTTCTGCGTCCACCTCCAACACCGTTCACGTGCTCGACATCACCACCGGGAAGGAAGCCGGTTCGTTCAAGACCGGAGACAAGCCGCACGAGAACGTCTTCACCGACGGCGGGAAGTACCTCTGGAACATGGCCATCGGCGACGTGAACACCAGCACCGACGACCCCTGGCTGGACTGGACGAAGGGCGACCGCAGGATCACGGTTGTCGACGCCGCGACCTTCCAGCAGGTCAAGGTCATCGACATGCGGGCCCGGCTTGACGCCTTCGGTCGCAAGGACCTCAACGACGCCGTGCGCCCGGTGGCCTTCACCCCTGATGAATCCAAGCTCTACTTCCAGGTCTCCTTCTTCAACGGCTTCCTCGAGTACGACGTCGCCAGCGACAAGATCACCCGCGCCAAGACGCTCCCGAAGAATCCCGACACCAGCGAGGACCGCACCACCTGGGTCAACGACTCCCGCCACCACGGGATGTCGATGAGCCCCCGGGGCGACAAGCTCTGCGTCGCCGGGACCATGGACGACTACGCCACCATCGTCGACCGCACCACCCTGCGGGAAGGGGCTCTGGTCACCGCTTCCAAGCCCTACTGGGCCACCGTCAGCGGTGACGGCAAGTCATGCGTCGTCTCGGAGAGCGGCAGTGACCAGGTCACTGCCATCGACTTCGCCACCGGAGAGAAGACAGTGTCGGTTCCCGTAGGGGACCACCCGCAGCGCGTCCGCATCGCCCACGTACCGACGGGGTGGCCCGGTCCGGCAAGCTCGGGTGAACCTACGGTACGGGAGGGGCCGCACGACGGAGGGCCCTGAGCGGGGAGCGTGGGCCCGGATTTGGCCCTCACCGGTAACGGCTTCCTCGTGTATCTCACAGATGAGGCGGAATGATTGACTTCTATTCATTTGATAACACGCCTCGTTCAATTTGAAGATCACCATGCTAACGTCGGGAGACTGAATCGCTGAATTGCGGGGGGTCCGATGCTCCAGTTACGTGATCGCCTGAGCGCGGCCCGGGGAACCAAAGCGATCAACTTCAAGCACGTCCTCCTCTCCGTCATGATCAAGAGCGACAGTCAGGCTGACCTGGCCCGGCGAACCGGACTCGCTCAGTCGACCGTTTCGAACATCGTCCGGGAGTTACAGTCGGTCAAGATCGTCACCTCGGAGCCCGGTCGCGGGACGAGGGTCTGCCTGGCCCCGACGCGCAACGTCGCGGTAGGCGTCCACCTCGGCTTCAACCAGGCGACCGTCGTGGCCCGGCGGGTCGACCGCCCCGTCACCGAGACGCACTGGGAGCACGTGGGGAGCGGTGCGAACCGGGGGCTGAGCGAGATCATGCCCTCCTTGAAGCAGGCCGTACGGGATGCGGTTGGCAAGACCGGCCGTGAACTGGAGGACGTTGTGTCCCTCGGCGTGGCGGTCCCGAGGATGGTCGACCCCCGGACCGGCAAGTTCCGTACGCCCGTGCTGCCTCCGTGGAGCGAAGGGGACGCTCCGTCGGACGACTTGGGGGAGTGGCTGCGCGTCCAGGGTGCGCTCGACAACGACGCCAACCTCGGTGCGCTGGCCGAGCAGACGTACGGCACGGACGGCCACTGCGAGATCGTCGTCTACGTCAAGGGGTCCACCGGCATCGGCGCCGGCCTCGTCATCAGCAGCAACCCCATTCGCGGGCACGGAATGGCCGGCGAGATCGGCCATCTCGTGCTCGACCCGGACGGCATGGTCTGCCGCTGCGGCGGGCGTGGTTGCCTGGAGACGATCATCGGTGCCGACGCGCTCGTCCGCCAGGCCCGCGAGGCCCTGGCCGGCAGCGTCGCCGACGTGCCGTACTCCCTCGCCTCCCTGATCGAACGGGCGCAGTCGGGTGACGCGGTGTGCGAGCGGGTGGTGCGGGACGCCGGACGCGTGCTCGGCCAGGCGCTCGCGCTGGTCTGCAACCTCTTGAATCCGGACTTGATCGTCCTGGGCGGGCAGCTCGCCGCCGCGCAGAATCTGGTGCTGGAACCCTGCCGGGAGTCCCTGACGCGCTACGGGCTGCGGGGTGCGGTGGGCCCCCACAGCGAATTCGCCCTCAAACTCAGTTCGATGAATCCGCTGTCCGAGGCCCAAGGCGCACTGGTGCTTGGTCTGACCTCCTTGCGGAGGACGGACATCGACAAGGACTGAGCAACAATTGAAGCTCGGCGCCCGTTTCGTACGGCGTATATCGACGAGCTGAACTCCGAGCCCGTACAGTCGGCTCCCAGCTCTGCGAATTGGCACCGAGATGCGTTGCCGCGCAGCACACCAGTCACTGCGATGCGGCCTTCTGCTGGTCGAGCACCGGTCCTCGCGCGTGGACAACGGCCGCTCCCGCCTGCCATGGTGGCCCACGCCAGGGGTGCGAAAACCTGGTGTGCGGCTAAAGTCGAATAGCAGACTCTGTTCAAACGTGTTCGTTCATGCAAATGCATGCGCCTTTTGAGCCAACATCAGGTGGATATATGACCTTGCTGAGAAAATACGCCCAACGGTCGGCGGCCCGGCCCTCTGTTTCCGATACTGGTACTCAGGAACACAGCGGCACGGCGGATCTCGACCGCGACGACACTTACGCCCCCCCGGTGGTGGTTGATCTCGGTCATGTCCGGGAGGTGACTCTCGGAAGCTCCAGCAGTGGCACCGCCGATGCCAACTCCCATTACTACTGGTGATGGACGTGATCGCTCCCGACCACAGCACCGACCGTTGGGTCCACCCGGACTTCACGGGCTGTTTCCCGTTCCTCGTCGGCTCATCCGCTCCCCTCACGGACGTGACCGGTCGCTGGCGGGAAGGCGAACTGCGCAGTTTCCGATGCGCGGGCGGCACTGTCATCACCGTCGGGCAGTGTCTCGCCGGGGAGCGGCAGTTCGCTGCGGACGCCGAGCGGGCGCTCGCCACGGACCGGCTCACCGTCCTGACCCAATGGGCGGGCAGCTACCTCTGCATCGTCGTACGCCCCGGCGACCTCACGGCCTTCGCCGACCTGGCCGGGCAGTACCCGCTGTACTACCGGCGTCGCCCCGGCCGCACCTGGATCGGTTCGCGGCCGACGGACGTAGCAGCCGCAGCCGGCGGCGGTTGCCGCCCGGACCCGCAGGTCCTGGCCGCGCAGATCTTCTGCCCCGGCGTACCCCTACTGCCCGAGAGCCGGTCTGTGGTGGCCGGTGTCGAGCGGCTGGGCGGCGGGCACGCCCTGCGAATCACCGCTGACGGCAGGGCCGTTCAGTGGGAGTACGAGAGTCTCCGGCCCCGAGGCGAGGTGTCGGCGGCGACGGCGGCCGAGGCGCTCGGAGCGGCGCTCGACGAGTCGGTGGGGCTGCGCGCCGCGCGGGCCCGGACGCTGACCGCGGACTTCAGCGGAGGACTTGATTCCACTTCTGTGGCGTTTCTGTCGCTGCGCCACCGGACCGGCCCGTTAGCGGTATTCACCTATCACCGGTCGGATACGGCGTGCGACGACCTGGAGTACGCCCGTAGCCACGCGCGGCTCGACGAACGGCTCCGCCTCGAGGTGGTGACGGGGACGACCGCCGACACCCTGCCCTATCAGGGGCTGTACGACGCGCAATGCGACGGAGAGCCCAACCCCGCGGCGGTGGGCGCGGCCCGCACGCGGCTCCGCCTGGAGCGCATCGCCCAGCATGGTGCTGACATCCACCTCGGTGGCGAAGGCGGTGACGCGCTCCTCTGCCCGCCGCCCTCCTACCTGGCGGGTCTCGCGCGGCCGGGCGGACTGCGGAGGCTGTTCCGGGACGGGCACGCGCTGGCGCGATCGCGCCACACCTCACCCCTCCGCGTCACGGGCAGGGCTGCCCGGCTGGCTCGGACCCCACTGGCAACCGCCATGCGGCGGACGGCCGAACGCCTGGAATCACCCGAGGAGCGCGACCCGCACTGGCTGGACATGCTGAGCTGGTGGGTCCCTCCGGGCCCTGAGGCGGCTTGGCTCACGGCCTCCGCACGCGCGGAACTCGCCGAACTGGCCCGTACGCGGGTCTCCGGCCGACGCGCCCGTGGGCGGCGGGCGGACCGCCCGCCGGACCTCCGCACGACCCTCCACGAGTTACGTACATCGGCCTCGGCGCAGCGCCAACTTGCTTATGCCGCAGCCCCCTTGGGGATCTGGGCGCAGGCTCCGTTCCTCGACAACGACGTCGTCCGGGCCTGCCTGCTGCTGCCCGCCCAGCGCCGCTGCGATCCACCGGCCTTCAAACCGCTGCTCGGCTCGGCACTGGCGGGCGCCGTCCCCGCCCCCGTGCTGGCCCGGCGGACGAAGGGCGACTACTCCGACGAGGACTACCAGGGCGCCCGGCTTGCGGTAGGCACGCTGCGAGAAATCATCGGTACGTCCCACCTGGCCGCCCTCGATGTCATCGACCCGCGCGCGGTCGCGGCTTCACTGGACCGCGCCCTGATGGGGCTGCGCGCCCCCTTCCCCGCCCTGAACCGCTTCCTCGGCGTCGAGTTGTGGTTGCGGAACACGTCATGGCCAGGCGACTCGCAGTAACGGAGGCAGCTCGTGACCGAGCTCCGGATTCCCCAGCACGTTCACGCCGACGAGGCACCGCACGGCGGGACTGTGCTCTTCAACGCCCGGTCCGGACAGTGGTACGCGATGAACGGCACCGCACGCGACCTCTGGGAGGAATGGCGCCGTACCGGTGATTTCGACACCGGTGTAAAGGCCGTCGCCGACCGTTTCCCCGGGGTGCGATACGACCACGTACGGCTGGATGCCGAAAGGCTCGCCGGCGACCTGGTCGAACGCGGCCTCGTCGCCGCCGAGAAGGACCGGACCTCTGTCGCAGAGGCGGCCCCTGACGCGGGGACGGAAGAGGCGGGCGGGCAGGCGGCCTGCGCGCCACCGGCCGACGGCGTCCGGTGGCTCAGGGCGGCCGGATGGATCGGGCTGAGCCTCGCGCTGCTGCTGCTGAGGCTTCCCTTCCGCGTTCCCGCGCACACCGTGGACGTACTGAAGCGGCCACGGTCGCGCCTGCGTCCGGCCACGAAGCGCCAGGCCGAGTCGGTGCTCGCGGCCGTCCATCGGGCCGGGGACGCGTATCCGGGTCGAGCTGCCTGCCTGGAGCACTCGCTCGGCACGGTGCTGGGGCTCGCGCTCGCCGGGCTCACGGCCGACTGGTGCCTGGGCAGTGCCGACGACCCGTACCGGTTCCACGCCTGGGTGGAGATCGACGGCGAGACCGTCACGCATCTCGAAGCCGACGACCGCGTCTCGTTCCGACGGGTGCTGGTGCTCTGAGAACCCTGCGACGCGCCCGGCTGTGCAGAATGAAGGCCGACCCGGCGTCCTGGTTCCGCTATCTGTTCAATTTCAATGTCAACCCCAGCGGATATACGCGGAAGTCGATCGTTTGCGCGCTCCCACGCGCGGCCGACGGAGAGACATATATGAAAGCTTGCTTCGAATTACCTGCCGCCGCAGACTGCGGGACCTGCCTACCGATCGGTTTCACACTAATTCGTCGGCGAGGGTTTCCTCGGAGTACGCGGAGCGCTATGCTCAACACGCGCACAACGAAGACTTGAGGGGCCGCCCGCGGCAACGGGCAACCCCTCAAGAGCATGAAACTACCTGGTCGGTGAGCGATCAGATCAGGGGCGTGACTCCTTCGTTCACCAGGGCCAGGACGACCAGGATGGTAATGACGATGACCTGGATGACGCGTGTCCAGCTCACGTTCGTGCTGCCCTGGATCGTCATTCGTGCTTTCACGTTCACGGAGGATTTCCCTTCGGGGATGAGGGCCGGCGCAGTGTAGATCGAAAAGCAACACCGCGACAACAGTTTCTTCTGCATTTCGCAGCCTGGCAAGACCTCGGGCTGCGACGTGGCGTCGCCCTGCGGACCATTCCTCGAGGTGGAATTGCACTTGAGGAGCGAGGGTTCTGCAATTCGTCGGTAATGTGCTCCGGGCGTCGAATCCGGAAGCGGAAATTGAATGAGGCGCGCAGGCCGGAACGTACTGTGGCCGACACCTGCCTCCGGCCTCGCCGTCGAGCCCGCCCCCGCGAGGCACGGGCGTCAATCCGCACACCGGGCATCACGGTGCGGCCCCTACGGCATCGGATCGGCCCTTGCTCTTCCAGAACTCGCCTCCGTGCACAGCGAATTGGCGATCGGCGGAGCGATGCCGGCTCCGAAGAAAATCTTGGCCCCGGGTTTCACGCCTGAAGGCGAGGGTGCTCGCGCCCCGCGATGAACTTCATGAAGTGGCCACATCGCACCCCGTCCGGCCGTGGTCAGAGCGCCCGAGTTCGCCCACCGCGTGCGACGGGACGGTCTGCGTCGGCGATCTCCGGTTCCAGGCCCTGCGTAGGTGTCGTGAGCGGCCGGCCGATGTCCGTACGCCAGGCTTCGAAGGCGAGAGCCGTGGCGGTGACCACGGCGAGACCGAGGAACCAGCCGCCGATCACGTCACTGACACAGTGGACCCCCAGCGCGCCACACGCGTACTGCGCCCGCGACCGACGCGCCGAGGAACACCGTCTCGCGCCACCGCGGCACACACGGCAGCACGACCAGCGCGACGACACAGACAAGGGTGACGCCGACGACGCTTTCGGTGGAGGCGATGAGCGTCAGCCACTCGGACACCGCCGTAGCCGGCCCGGTGTGATGCACGGCGAACCAGGCGTTGACATCGCCCTCCGCCGACAGGGTCCACTGGGTGGCGGTCGGGCCTGTGATCAGCAGACCTGTTCCCACCATCCGTGCCCACAGGGGTGAGACCAGCAGGAGGGGTCTCACCCGTCCCACGGCCGTGCCGCTGCCCGTCGTCACGCCCCACGTGTTGCCCGTTGCGGCCGAGTGAACCGTGATGACGTGCGCATCACATCGCATCACATCGCGTCACATCGGGGGAGAGCAGGGATCGGGCCTCTTCGGCCGTCCGTCCCGGGAGAGTTCGGCGTTGAACTGCGCCCCGCCCAGCAGAACGACGTGGGACACCCACAGCCAGACGAGAAAGGCCACCACACCCGCCAGGGAACCGTAGAGACGGTTGTACGTCGCGATGTGCGAGGCGTAGAACGCGAAGCCCGCCGAGGCGACGAGCCACAGCACCACCGCCAGCGCCCCGCCGACGACCGTCTGCCGCAGCCCTCGAGCCTCTGACGGCCCGGACCGGAAGAGCAGCAGAACCAGGGCCACGACCACCAGGAACAGCAATGGCCACTTCAAGCCGGCCCACACGAGCGCCGCCTGATGGTCCGTCCCCGTCCCCCGGCCGATGGCCCGGGCGATCCGTCCGGTGGCGGTCAGCGTCAGCACTCCGCTCACCAGCAGCGCCAGGACAGTCAGCGCCCTGAGCAGGATGGCGGGCAGTGTCCGCCACGCCGGACGGCAGTCCGCAACGCCGTACATCGCGTGCAGCGCCCGCCGGAACACAGCCAGATAGCTGGAGGAGGACCAGAGCGCCGCGCCGCCGGTGAGCACGACCAGCAGCCAGGGACCCGAAGCCCCCTCCGGCCGGCTGCCCAGGGCCTGTTCGAGAACCGGGCGGGCGGTCCGCGGTACGAAGGCGCCGAACTGCGCGATGACCTCCTGGGGTGAGCCCGTGCCGAGCAGCGCGATGGCGAAGACGATCACCAGGAGGGCCGGGAAGACCGCCAGGACCGCGTAGTACGTCAACGCGGCCGCCCAGTCGGTGAGGTCGTCCTCCCACAGAGCGATCGGCGTACGGGCCAGGGCTCTGGCGTACGTACCCCGCTCGCCACCGCGCGCCGAACCGCTTGCGGGGACACCGACCGCCATGAAACCACCACTCCGTTCCGGCCCTGCCGCCCACCTCTGCCGCTTCCTCGTCGCACGGCTGTCGACAGGCTCTCTTCCCTGCTGCCCGGCAACGGTGCTGGCACGCCGTGGCGCGGCGGCGAATCCGAGGCCCGGCGGCGGTCGTGGCCAGTGCCGCCCCCCTCCCCTCGCCACAAGGGCGGGGGTGAGAGACCCCTGGCTGCCCCCTTCTGTGCCGGGCCTTACGATGCGCGGCGGTGGCGCACCGCGAAGTAGAGGAGGCCACCCGCCACCAGCGCGGCGGCTCCCGCGCCCGCGATGGGCAGGGTGTTGTCCGCGCCGGTGGCGGCCAGGTCGCCGGCGTCCGTCGAGGCGCCCGAACCACCGGTGGACGAGGAGGAGGAACCGCCGGCCGACGACGACGCGGAGCCGGAGCTGCTGCCGGACGACGAATCCGAACCGCCACCGGACGACGCAGTGGAGCCACCCGGGGACGAGGAGCCGGAGCCGCCGGTGACCGAGGAGCCCCCCGCGGCAGAGGTTCCGGCACCGCCGCTGGTGGTCCCCGACTCGGTGTTGAGCACGATCTCCGCCGTGTTGTTCGCCGGGTGTTTGTCGAAGGGCGTCCCGGCCTTGACGAACGACGCCGTACCCGTCGCACCCGGGATCACCTTGGCGATCTTCAGGCGGAAGTTGTAGGGCCAGGCGCTCTCCTCACTCACCCAGCCCATCTGGTTCATGCACGCGTACTCGCCCGCCTTCACCTTCTCGCACGGGCGCGGCGCCTCTGTCACGGTCGTACCGGCCGGAATCCGCACCTTGATCGTCAGCGCCCCGGTGCTCACCACCCGGTTCATGTCGACCCAGGCCGGGCCCTTGTTGGCGAACTGGAACGAGGCGTTGATCGTCTCGCCCGCCTTGCCCTTCAGCTTGCCACCGGTCAGCGAGAAGTCAGCCGTGTTGTCCGCCGTCACGAGCGCGTGCGCCGACGCGCTGCTGTAGCCCTCGTCGGAGCTCGGGCCGGCCGCCTTCCGCTCGACCAGTTTGAGCGCCGGCCCTGTGCCCTGCACCTCGTCGCCGGTCCCGTCGGGGTCCGACCAGCCCGGATACTCAAGGTGGACCGACACGCTCAACTTCTCGTACAGTGCCCTGTCCTGGACGTTGAACTGCGGTGCCTTCTCGGGCACGTACACCACACCGGGCTCCAGTGCCTGCTCCACGGCGCAGATGGCGTCGTACCCGTCCGGCATCTCGTCGTAGCCGCCAGACTCCGCGTATGTGCAGTTGGAGTGCTGCTTGGCGAAGTCCAGCCCCGCCGAGCCGTGGAGGTACACCCAGACGCGCTCGGCCCGCCCAGTGCCCCTGTTTTTCAACGAGAGCGGTATCTCCGGGCTGCTGCCGGGCTTCACCCCTGTTGTCGGAGCGAGCTTCCCGACGGCCATGTCCGGCCCGGCCTCGTCCGCGAGGGCGGGGGCGGCCGCCAACACGACCAGGGCAGCGGCACCGGCCGCGCCGACTCCACCGCGCAGCGAGCGACGGCGGGTAAGGGCGTTCTTCATACGGTTCCCTCTGGGTTACATGTAGGCGAACAAATAGGTTCTGCCGGAAAGCAGTTGCGAGAAGCCAGACCTCTGGCGAGACCGGAGGGTTGTACGGAGATCACTCCGACCGGCCTGAGCGGGCAACTGGTGCATGTACGACGCAACTTCGGGCTACCGTCTTCGTCGCGATGAACTCCTGATCCGGTACTCGCACACGCCCCTCACTGTGAACCGGGCGGACGCGCCAATTTCCCCGGGCCGCTCCCCGCCGTCCGCGACCGCGCGGATCACCCTGCCGTCACACGGCTGTGCCGGGGCCCCGAGCGGCGCCTGTGCCCGCCGCAGGTCTCCGTGCACGCGATCCTGAACTGACAGCACCGGACCACCTTCTTCCGGGGCTGGCTCCGCCGACTCCGGTTCGTTTCTCAGGGCTCGTCGGCTCAGGAGTCAGGAGATGAGCGAGCGGGTGTCAGGCGGAGTGCCTGGGGTGCTGCTGTCCGTTCTCGTTCGATGGCCGGCAGGACCTCACCCCGCGTCAGGGGATGGACCTGCACGTCGGCGAGGTGCCGACGGTGCGCATTCTCGTCGGGGTACGAGGTGAAGATCGCGGCGACATTCTCACCGGTGCGGACCGGCAGCCTGGAGAACGTATTGTGCGCGGGCTCGGTGGCCAGGAAAGCAAGTGGCGCGGGCCCCGTCTCCTGGAGCGCGGGGAGGAGGCCGTCCCGGATCAGTGCGATGCCGTCGTGCCGCCCGGGAGGGAAGGACCACACGATGGCGGCCACGAACCGGTCCGATGGCGGAGCACCGACCGGGGGCCGAGCGGGCGGGAATGCCGCGAAGCCGCTTCCGGCCGGCACGGGGCGCAGCAGGAGGACATCGTCTGAGTCGATCATGGTGTCGTTCG
Organism: Streptomyces sp. NPDC055287; assembly: GCF_053646035.1. Lineage (NCBI taxonomy): Bacteria > Bacillati > Actinomycetota > Actinomycetes > Kitasatosporales > Streptomycetaceae > Streptomyces > Streptomyces sp. NPDC055287. Next base: position 73,899 of record NZ_JBSHNE010000023.1, read on the forward strand.
CGTGGGGTCCGTGCTCGGACCAGGCGGGCCCTCCGTAGAAGGCCGTGAGCGCGCGATGACGCGTCGCCATGTCCCGGAATCCGCGCAGCCAGTCGAAGCGGTCGGATCGTCGAGGTCCCGGAACTGACCGAGCACGCTCATTCCCACCTCTTCCTGGGTTTCCACGAGTTCCCGGTCGAACAGTTCGATGAGCTCGTCGCGCCGACGGGGACGCAGCGTGTACTGGCGGAGCTCGATCACGGCAGGCGGCGGGCCGACGATGTCGGTGGGCGCAGTGGGACTCCTGTTCTGTGCTCTGTGGATGGGATCCCGGCTCGTTGGATCGGATCCGGGCGTGGACAGACGATAGGAGAACTGTGCGACAGGTTCTGTCAGGGTTTCCGAGGAGAATGCGCACATGCCTGCCAGTCGACGGCTCTCAGTTCGTCTTCTGCTGCAATCGCGGGGCCGTGTCTCCGCGCGGGCAAGCGCCAACGAGCTGAACGTGTCCGTGCGCACCGCCTACCGTGACCTGGCGCGCCTGCAGTCCGCAGGGTCCCGGACTACGCCGAGCCGGGCCGCGGGGGCGGCTACCAGCTGCTCGACGGATACCGCACCCGCCTGACCGGATGAGCGAGGGCGAGGCCCGGGCACTGTTCTTCGCCGGACCGCCCGGGCCCGCCGCCGATCTGGGGCTCGCGGCCGATGTTACGGCCGCCCGGCTGAAGCTGCTCGCCGCGTTGCCGACAGGACTACGCGAAGAAGCGTCACGGGTCGCGACGGTATTCCACATTCCACCTGGACGCCCCGGGCTGGTACCGAGAGCCTGAACAGACAGCATCTCCCCTTGTTCGTCGATGCGGTACTCACGCGGCGTACGGTGGATGTGCGACACCGCCGTTGGCGTGCCCCGCAGGAAGTGGATCGCCGCCTCTGCCCCTATGGCCTGGTCCTCAAATCCGGAACCTTGTACGTCGTGGCCGTCACGGAGCAGGGGACCGCGACCTACCGGGTCACGCAGGTCCTCGACGCGGCACTGGGCGACGAGCGGTTCGACCGACCGGAGGATTTCGACCTGGGCGCGTACTGGGCCTCCTACCTCAAAGACTTCCACGCACGCCGCTACACCGGCACAGCCACCATCCGTCTTTCCCCGGGGGACGCCGACGCCTGCCCGACAACGTGCCCCCGGAGATGGTGCGGGCTGTCGACTCCACCGCGACCGCCATCGGCGACCACGGATGGGTCGAGGCGGTCATCCCTACCGAGGGCACCGAGCACGCCCGCGGCGAGCTGCTCCGCCTCGGTGGAGACGTCGAGGTCATTGCACCACCCGAACTGCGCCAGGCCATGGCCGCCACCGTGGAGATACTCGCCCGAGCCTACGAACTCACCTGACGCCGGAGCGCGCGTCGCCGGGGTGCGTTCTACGTGGCTGCCAGTTGGATACCGGGGTGGGCTGGGCCCGGAGGTGGGACGCGCCAGTACGCCGGGCTCCCCGGTGGACTCCGCCAAAACCCAGCGTTCTACTTCGCCAATCGGGCCACCTAGGACTTTCAGTCACAAGCGTGTTACTGAGCACCGTAGTTGGCCCCAGAACCGCAGGCAGGGCACGGGTGAACCGGGATAAGGTCCCCTCTCAAGATCCCGCGCACAGAGATCCGCAAGGGGGAGATCTGCCATGAGCAGCACCGAAAGCAGCACGTACGAAGGTTTCACGGCCGAGGAGCGGGCCGCGATGAAGGACCACGCCAAAGAGGTGAAGACTGCAGCGCGCCGCAGCTCGCGCGCGGACAAGGCGGTGCAGGCGGAGCAAGACGTGCTCACGAAGATCGCCGAGATGCAGGACTCGGACCGCATCATGGCCGAGCGCGTCCACGCCGTCATCACAGCCAGCGCCCCGGTCCTCGCGCCGAAGCTCTGGTACGGGATGCCCGCTTACGCGCTGGACGGCAAGGTCGTCTGCTTCTTCCAGAGCGCGGAAAAGTTCAAGGCGCGCTACGCGACGCTCGGCTTCAGTGACGTGGCGAATCTGGACGTGGGTGCGATGTGGGCAGCCGGTTTCGCCCTGACCGAGGTGACGCCCGAGGTCGAGGAGCGGATCAGTGCGCTCGTGAAGCAGGCGGTGAGCTGAGGCGCTCACCCGGTGCACGGGCCGGGCGTACCGCTTCTGTACGTGCTCGGCGACCTGGAGCTCGTTCTGGCCGGGCGAATCGGGAGAGCGGCGACGCCTGACTGGTGACTGCACAGCCGGATCGTGTGGCGGACGTGGCCGTGTCATTCGCGGCGTTGCCCCCTCCAGAGGACCTGCCGTGCTGCCGTAGCGGTACGTATCCCCGTTGAGCGCCGTAGGTGGCCGTGCCGGCCAGCTACGGCGCTCAGGCGCAAGTTGGCACCTGAGCACTTCATGGAGTCCTGTGGTTCTTGCCGCTGTACCCTGCACTCGCTGCGCGAGCCGGCGCGCTTCGTCAAGGGCATGGCCCTGTCGGAGCAGATCACCCAGGCCACCGACGGGTTCGACGACTGGGCGGACGGCACGAAGCTCGAGCTCCCCTTTTTTATCGTTCAGGGCGAGAAGAACGTCCTTACATCGCCGGAGCTCGCCCGCCGCTTCTCGGGAGCCAGCTGTTGCAGCGGGTGTCTGACCGGGCTGTGGCCGGTCGAAGCCCAGGTGTGCGCCCCGAACGGGCCATCCGGGCAGGCGTCCCGTGAGGGTTCTGGGTGGCCAGGGTGAGTGCTGAAACCCGGCCCCCGGGGTGGCGGGCTCAGCAAGCCGGATCGCGGTGTTTCACTGTCGTCAGTTCTGATGCCGAGGGCGTCACCCGCAGACGACGAAGGAGACAACCCGATGGGCAAGATCATCACCGGGGCGACGATGTCCCTCGACGGCTATATCGCCGGACCGGAAGAGAGCGGCTTCGACTTGCTGTTCCAGTGGTACGGCAACGGCGATGTCGAGATCCCGTCGGCCAGTCCCGACGTGCCGCCGTTCCAGGTCTCCGCCGTGAGCGCCGAACTGATCAGGCCGGAGTGGGAGAACACGGGTGCGCTGGTCGTCGGCCGGTACCTGTACGACATGACGAACGCCTGGGGCGGCCGCCACCCGATGAACGTGACCACGGTCGTGCTCACCCACCTACGCCCGGACGACCGTCCTGAGGACGACGAGAACTTCGCCTTCGTCACCGACGGCATCGAGGCGGCGGTCGCCAAGGCGAAGGAGTTGGCCGGGGACAAGAATGTGGTGGTCAACGGTGGGCAGATGGCCCGGCAGTGTCTGGAGGCCGGCCTGCTCGACGAAGTCGGCGTCGAGCTGGTACCGGTCGTCCTGGGCGGTGGGAAGACACTGTTCGGTGAGCTTGCCGGCACGCCGGTGCAGTTCGAGGGGCCCACGGTGGTGGTCGAAGGCACGGGCGTCACCCACCTGCGTTACCAGGTCAAGTAGTAGGCTGACGATCTCTCGGCCGGTACTCTCGGGCGACTGCCGAGGTGGCGTCACGCCCGTCCCGGCGGCCGACCGCCTCTCCCGTCACGCCGGTCCGGGTTCCACTGCCGGCTACGGCGCCGCAGCGCGGAAGAGGGCCAGGAGGGCCTGGGCCGGAGGGGCGTCCGCGTCGAAGAACTGCGTGCCCAGCGCTGGTGGCGCGGCCGTTCCGTGCATACGGACCTCGTGGCACCGGAAACAGAACGCCGCCTCGAACAGTGCCAGGTCGAGGGAGTCCTCGTACGCCCGAACGCTCCAGCCTGGCGAGAAGCCGCAGCGGTGCTGCTCGCTGCCGGGCAGGCTCTCGATCAAGCTCAGGGCGTCGGTGGCCTCGCTCCCGGCCCAGTGGGCGACAACCCTGCCGGGATATGAGGCGCCCCGCTTGCTCGGGAGGGCGGAGATCCTTACGACCTCGATCAACACGACGGCGGCAACGGCTTCGGCGGGGAGCTGCATGTGCACAGTCTGCCCGCGGGCTCGGCAGTCGGCTGAGGCATGCCGGAGAGGCCGTTTGCCGGGCGAAGGCCCCAGCTCAAGGCCCGAACAGGGCAACTCCCTCGCTGATGTGCGAACTGAAGCGCCAAGCGGCCCACTGGGGCTTGCACGGAGGGGCGTTGGGCAGGACTCGTCGTCCCGCCGAAGTCCATGATTCCGCTTGTGCTGCCCTGTAGTCGGTGGACAGACGGCTGCGTTGCTTGCAGGCAGCTCGTAGCAGGAGGCAGTCGACCAGCCCGGCTCCGGTCCGTGGCGCGATGCTGCGACCGGACAGGGGTGTCCGTTATCCCCCGCAGCGCCTGACGGCTGCTCGCTCAGCCCACACAGGCGTGTAGCTCCCTTTGCCGACAGGCGAACCACGGACCACCCAAGCTGGGTTCGGCAGGCATGGGCTTGCCTGCCTTCCCGTCCTGCACGGTCTGGCAGGTGTAGTCCGTCTTGCCGTGCACGGGGACGAGCACGGCCGGCGGAATGTTGCTGCAGCGCACAAGGTCGTGCAGGTAGCAGCCGTAGACCGCGTTGGCGGCGCCGTCCCGCGTGAGGATTCCCATGCGAGGTTCAGCGCTCCACTGCACAGACTTTCCGTGGAGGTCCGTCGACTCGCCCACAAGGGCGTCCCACTCGACCTTCAGGCCTCAAATGTGCTCATGCATACGGCCTCGGTGCCCTTCTTCAGCGTGAGGTCGGCAGGGCAACGGGCCGTGGTCGTCCCGGCGGTGTTTGCCATGTCGAGGACCTTCGTACGCAAGCCGAAGGCAACCCTCAAGAGGTAGCGGCGTTCTCCGATGCCCGTGTCGGGGGAGGTCCTGCGGCAGGCCGACCAAGCCTGCGCTGAAACTGGGGGCAGTAGGCTCGACCCCGCGCAGGAAGACCGGCGGCAGCCCCTGACGCGGTCGTAAGAACGTAGTTCGTCGGGCCGTCGGGCCCGACTGCTCACGGTCGATCGTCGCGCCGGCGAAATTCCCTACCTTGGTGGCCGGAAAGGGTGGAGACTCGTCCTCATGGCTGACATGGAGGCATTCCGGGAGGCGGTCACCGCGTGGGCGGCCGGCGGGCCCGGCGGCCCCGCGCACGAGCTGGCCGCGCGGCTGCCCGTACGGACAGTCGTCCTGCTCGAAGGGCCGAGCGACGCCGCAGCGGTCAGCGCGCTGGCCGCGCGCCGCGGCCGGAACCTTGCGGCCGAAGGGGTCTGCGTCCTGCCGATGGGCGGTGCGATGAGCATCGGGCGCTTCGCTCGCCTCCTCGGGCCACTTGGCCTGGACCTCCGCCTCACGGGCTTGTGCGACGAGGCGGAGCGTCGTTACTACGCCCGCGGCCTGGAGCGGGTCAGTGGCGCACAGCAAGGGTTCTTCGTCTGCGCGGCGGATCTGGAAGACGAACTCATTCGCGCCCTCGGCGTGACACGGGTTGAGGAGCTCGTCCGGGCGGAGGGCGACCTGCGTGCCCTGCAGACCTTCCTGCGCCAGCCCGCACAGCAGGGCCGCACCTCGCAGCAGCAGTTGCGGCGCTTCCTCGGCACGAAGAAAGGACGCAAGATCCGCTACGGCCGCGTCCTCGTCGAGGCCCTCGACCCCGACCGCATACCCGCCCCACTCGACGGCCTGCTCACGACCCTGTGACCGCTGGGCGACATCAATCTCCGGCAGAAGAACTTGAGCGAGCGTACGGATCTTGCTGAACACGCGTAGTAGCCGGGAGGCATCCGGAACATACGGACCGGTCAGATCCCCCTTTTGAGGGTCCGAAGCATCACCGAGCCGCGGGAACCGGGTTTCGTCGAGGACCCAGGCGGTGCAACTCTTCCCAATCCTGGGCTTGGTGAGGGCGGGGCGGAGCCTCTGGCACCACCCGTACGAACGGCTCGCACAACTCGTCCGGCACCAGCCGCTCAACGATTCCCACTACAACGGACTGCCGACCCGGCCGCCTGAGATGGCCTGTCAGAACCGCGACGGTCCTAACGAGAGGGCCGCGCGCGACGCCACACCACACGCAGAGCACTCTCAGAGAGGGCGGCGGTGCCCACGACGGCGGCGTTGGCGGTGACGATCACGGCGATGGCCAGCCACGATGCCACATCGAGGTGCTGGTCGAGGACGAGCAGGGCGACCAGGGCGGCGAACACCGGGTTGACGCTCATGAAGACCCCGAAGAAGTGGGCAGGTATGCGGCGCAGCGCGAGCAGGTCGGCGAGGAACGGCACCGCGGAGGACAGCACGCCGGCGGCCAGCGCGCACAGCAGGGCGCCCGTGGTGGGCGGGTGGAGCCACAGGGCGGAGGCGCCGACGGGCAGGTAGAGCAGGCCGGAGACGGCCGCGGCGGCTGCCGATCCCTGCAGCCCGGGCAGGCGCTCGCCCACGGTGCGGTTGAGCAGGATGTAGCAGCCCCAGCAGACGGCGGCGATCACGGCCAGGCCAATGCCGAGGTAGTCGGTGCTGGGCCGCGGGCGGACGAGGACCACCACGGCCGCCGCGGCGGCGAGAGCGCACGCAAGGTCGGTACGGCGGCGGGAGCTCGCCAGCGCCACGGTGAGGGGGCCGAGGAACTCCAGAGTGACCGCGAGGCCGAGCCCGATCCGGTCGATTGCCATGTACAGCGTCAGGTTCATGACCGCGAAGACTGCGGCCAGCCCCAGCACCGGCCACCACTGCGCGGCGGTGAACGCACGCAGTTTCGGCCGGCCGGCGCTCAGAAGTACCACGGCGGCCACCCACTGGCGCACCGCCACCACTCCCACCGGACCCAGCACCGGGAAGGCAAGCGCGGCGACCGACGCCCCGACTTGGTTGGACAGGCCGCTGCCCACCATCAGCGCCATCCCGGACCACCGGGGCGACGGCTGCGCCGGGGCGGTCGTCGGCTCTACGCGAACTTCGATTGACATGGCATGACCATTTGCCACGCCGACACATACGCAAAATGCATCCGACGGCCCACCTATACCCTAGACGCATGGATGGTCATTCGGAGCTGGAGCTGCGGCACCTGCGCTGCCTGGTCGCGATCGTCGACACGGGCAGCTTCACCGACGCTGCGATCGAACTGGGTCTCTCCCAGGCCGCGGTCTCGCGCACGCTGCTCGCGCTGGAGCGGATCCTCGGCGTGCGACTACTGCACCGCACGAGCCGCACCGTCACCCCCACCACCGCCGGCGTGCAGGTCCTCGCCCGCGCCCGCCACCTGCTGGCCGAGACCGACGAACTGGTCCACCAGGCCACCACCGGCCACACGCGGCTGCACATCGGTCACGCCTGGTCCGCGATGGGCCGCCACACCGCCGAGTTCCAGCGTCGCTGGCACGACCGCTACCCCGACGTCGAACTCCACCTGATCCGCCACAACACACCCACCGCCGGCCTCGCCGAGGGCCTGTGCGACCTGGCCGTCCTCCGCACCCCCACCGATACCCGTCGCTACGACCACGCTCTCGTCGGCCAGGAACGCCGCTGCCTCGCCCTCGCCTCCGACGACCCGTGGACCAAACGCCGCAGCATCCGCCTGGAAGAGATTTGCGAGCGCACCCTGGTGGTGGACCGCCGCACCGGCACCACCAGCCTGGATCTGTGGCCCGAAGGCGCCCGCCCCGCAGTGGAGTACACCCACGACATCGACGACTGGCTCGCTGCCATCGCCACCGGCCGCTGCGTCGGCGTCACCCCGCAGGCCACCGCCACCCAGTACCGCCGCGACGGCATCACCTACCGCCCCCTGCGCGACGCCGACCCCGTCCCCGTCCACCTCTTCTGGCGACGGCACGACCCCCACCCCGCCACCCACGCCGCCATCGCCCTGCTCACCGACCTCTACCGCGAAACCGCTTGACCCCCCAGAAGACGTCAACGCTCATTGCGGGCGGCCGAGGTGACACCCCGCGTGTCTGACAAATGATCAGATACGAGTTTGTTTCGGGTGAACCTTTCGATCCGCCGGGCGATGTGCCGCTGGAAGACGAAGGGTGAGGGTAGACCCGGCCAGTGCTGCGAAAACGTCGATGAGGTGCGTGAGCGCGGCATTCCTGTCCTCAGGATCCCCCGTGTTGCCGGTGTGTGCCCCGTTCCCTGACTACCTACGATCGCCTCCAGCCGCCCGGTCATGCCGGTGGCGGGACTGCTGACGGCCGGGGCTCGGTCCATCGGCGTCGCGGAAGGTCAGGACGCCGAAATCTCAACCCGGCGCCCCCTCCGCCTCAACCTGGAGGTCACCATCGTCTGATCTGTGGTCGCTTACGCCGGCATGCTTGTCACCGGGCACGATGCGTGAGCGCGTCGATTGACGACAGCATCGGCCGCCGGGGCCACCATGTCCGGCTGGGACACTCCATGCCCGGACCGTACCGCCCGCGGACTAGTGCGCTCTCGCTCCATCCCCGACGCCGCTTCGCGAAGGACGCCGTGCTCATCGCGGACGGCACCCTGGTACCCACCCCGGACCAGACGATCACCGAACCGTTCACGAACTACCGGTATTCCACCAACCACCAGGTCGTCATCGACGCCGACACCCGCCTGATCGCCGTGGTCGGCCGGCCCCAGCCGGGCGATCGCAACGACTGCAGGCCATGGACAGATCGCTGGCCACCAGTCATGCGGTCGAGACTGCACTCGTCGGTCATTTCCGGGACGGTCCTTGGTGTTCCCCGCCCCTGCCTACGTCTGCGAGCTGGATGGACACAACGGGCAGCCGGTCCGGGCGATTTGCCTCGACCTCCGCCAGAACGGCTGCCAAGCCGTGCACGACCGTGCTCGCGGAACCGACATCGGGTGAGGTCCACGACTGGTCGACCTTGCGCAACTGGTCCTGGACCACCTGCTCTACGCCCTTCTCGTGAATCTCAGAGCATGATGAGCAGCCGCGTGTTCGGCTTGAGCTTTCTGTTCACCGAACGACTCTGCACGTATACCTCCAACTTGGGATTACGCCCCGCCTTCACGGAGACGGTCCCCTGGATACCCTTGCCGAACAGAAGACTGCGTGCCGCGTCGCCCGTGTATGCGCGGTCAGTGTCCTTCTCGACCACGATGACTTCCTTGTCGGGTTGAACCTGAACCCGGGTGCCCAGCTGGTAGTAACACGACCCGCGTTCGTACGTCACACCCGGGTGCGAATCAACGAACGATCGAATCTCGACCTCCGTGTCGACCTTCAGGAGTCGGTATTTGTCGGCCGGGACCGGCTCGAGGTTCGCTCGCACGTCGTCGACCGATATGTCCTGGCCGACCGCGAACAGGTTCTTCGTGCCGCGCACGCCCTGCTCGCGGCCACGGAGGAAGCTGGTGGCGGCAGCGCGCACGGTACCGATCGCCTCCTCGACACCCTCCTGGGAATCCGCGTCCCAGATGGCGATGTTTCCGGCCGGGAAGCCGTAGTTCTGGGCGGTTCGCTTGGCCAGCGAGTTCGGAACGAGGATCGCGGAAGTCCAGTGGCCAGGAAGCGCACCCATCTTCGCCGCGATCTTATCGAGCCAGGGGCCGAGGATGGCCATGTCGCCGTCGTGCCGTCTGTCGCCACCGGAGGCGTTCTCCTCGCCGTCCGTCACCACGATCTGGAGGAAACTGTGTTCGCCGTACGCCTCCCAGATGTGGCCCAGGTCGTCCAGGGACTTCAGAGAGGCTTCGATGAGGGCCGTAGCGCCATTGTTGACCTTGTACAGACCCCGCATGGACGGCAGATGCTTCACGTCCATGTCCCAGACCAGGTTCTCCACCTTATGGTCGAAGGAGTAGAGACTGATCCGGGTCTCATGACCGAGGCTGTCCGACTCGGCCTTCAATCCCGCCACGAACTCGTCGACGACGCGGATGAGTTGACTCTGGTGCTGATGCATGGAACCCGAACAGTCCACTACCAGCGCGACGTGATTCACCTTGTGCTGGATCTTGTTGGCGGACACGATTCTGCTCCTTCTCCGAGGCTCCCCGAGTGATGCCTCCACACTATGGCGAGGCACTGACAACGGAGCTTGAGGGACGATCACCCGCCTGACCCCGCAGCGGACCCCGGGCGGGAGGCAGCGGTGAGAGCCGACGCCCGTGTCGGGAACACGGCCTGCACAGGGTGAACCTTCCCCGCCTCCTTCCTCACGCCTCGCGAACTGCTTGACCGCGTAGCAGCGCAAGAGTGCCGTAGAGGTCGAGGGCTCGTCGGGGTCCGTCGCGTAGTGCGCGGCGATGTCGGACCATCGGCCCAGCTGTAGAGGCGGACGTGGCGGCGGTGGACCAGCGGCAGCTCCGTTCCTGTCGGTGATCAGGTGGATCTTCGGTCCCCGACTTGCCGTGTCGGTCGGATTCGTGCCGTCAGTGGCTCCCTCGGACTCCGAAGACCGCACATCGCGCGGCGCCCGGCGCCGGGGCTGCTGGTGCACCGTTCAGCTGATTGGCCGCACCACCCGCCGGAATTAGGGGGAAGCGCCGGCACCGGCTGGGGCCAGTCCTACGGTTGCTCACCTAATTCAGGGGCGACCCACCATCGGCCACCCGGGTTGCGTTCCGGTCGACACAGGCACATTCGGGCTCCACCCGCCTGCGTGCGCGCGCGGAGGAATGATCGAGCGCCTTACGGTGGGCTGATGCGAGCTGTACCCAGGTGGGCCCTGTTTTCGTCGGGGTGTGCCCCCCTCCTGTTGATCGGGGGCTGGACGATCGCGGCACTACTGGAGGGGCCCGCCTACGATCCCGTCACTCAGACGATCAGCGTCCTGGGGGCCTACGGGGCTGCGGGCTTCTGGGTGATGACCGGAGCCTTCTTCGGCCTGGGCGTCTGCCACCTGGTTACCGCCTGGGGGCTGCGCGCAGCTGCGTTCGCCGGACGTGTGGCGCTGGGAGGGGGTGGAGCGGTGGCGTTGGTGGTGGCTCTGCTCCCGGTGCCGAGCAGTGGGGGGTCCCTGATCCACGGATCAGTCGTCGCGGTCGGCTTTACTCTGCTGGCGGTGTGGCCGGTCCTGGCTGCCGATCGCGGCGGAACCGCACCATGGGGACTACGGCCCGTGCCCTCCACCATGGTGACCGTTCTGATGGGCGTCGGTGCAGGCTGGTTCCTCATCGAAATGCACCGTCACGGTGCTGCTGGTGTTGCTGAACGCCTTGTGACATGTATTCAGTCCCTGTGGCCCTTGGTAGTCGTCGCCTCCTGCCTCAGTCATTCCGACAACGATGGACCTTCGCAGTGATCCGGGGGAAGAGAGACCGCTCTGTCAGACCGAGTGGGCGTTCACAGCCTGCTACGGGGGCGCCTGGCGCTGCTTGTGAAAATGGCTTTGCGCTCCCAGTCATAGCTGGGGAGCGCAAAGCCATGCAGCAAAGCGAGCTCGGTGTGTTCTTACAGGCGATGCTGTGATGCGAGGCGAACCGTACGGGGTTCAGCGCTGCACCTGACCACCAAGTGGCGCACTCGCACCGCGCGTTTATCGAAGGGTGAGCGGCGTTTCGGATGCGACGCGGGACAGCTTCTCGGGGTTGCGGACGTAGTAGAGGCCGGTGATGCGGGCGTCCTCGATTTGGATCGCCATGATGCCGTCGATCTCGCCGTCCAGGTGTACGAGGAGTGCGGGGTTGCCGTTGACCACGGTGGGAGCGACGGTGATCGGGCGTTTGTTCTTGCCGAGACCACCGACCATGAAGCGGGCCACTTTGTCGGCGCCGGTGATCGGCCGCAGCGCGGCCTGCTTGATGCCGCCGCCATCGCTCACCAGGACGACTTCCGGGGCGAGCACGTCGAGGAGGCCCTGCGGGTCCCCGGTTTCGAGTACGCGCTGGAACGACTCCAGAGCCGCCCGGGTCTCGGCGGCGGAAACCGACTGGCGAGGGCGGCGGGCATCGACGTGCCGGCGAGCACGGTGCGCGATCTGGCGCACGGCCGCGGGGCTCTTGCCGACGGCGGCAGCGATCTCGTCGTAGCCGACGTCGAAGGCCTCGCGCAGCACGAAGACGGCACGCTCGGTCGGCGACAGTGTTTCGAGGACGAGCATCATCGCCATCGACACACTCTCGGCGAGCTCGACGTCCTCGGCCACGTCCGGCGCGGTGAGCAGCGGCTCGGGCAACCAGGAGCCGACGTACGCCTCCTTGCGGCGGCTCATGGTGCGCAGCCGGTTGAGCGCCTGCCGGGTCGTGATCCGGACCAGGTAGGCGCGGTGGTCGCGCACCGGCGCCAAGTCGACCTTGACCCACCGCAGCCAGGTCTCCTGGAGGACGTCTTCGGCATCGGCCGCCGATCCGAGCATCTCGTAGGCGACGGTGAAGAGCAGGTTGCGGTGGGCGACGAACGTCTCGGTCGCCGGGTCAGTGGTGTGATCGCTCATATCTCGACCCCTCTCCTTCGCGGCCGGCCCTGGTGGGCGAAGGCCTTCAAGCGTGCGTCCACAGCAAGATCCTTTTCGTTGGTGGCCGTTGGATTCTGACCCATCCGTTCGGTGAGATCGGGAGTGGGGCACCACTCGGAGCACGGCTGTGACACGCCGAGTTGGCTACCGGATCGGCCGCGAGTGCCTGGCTAGGCTGTCCGTTCAGCGGTGGCCGGCGCGTCGCCGCGCTTGACCTGCAGCAACTGTTGGCGCTTGGCACCTCCTGAGATGCGGTGCAAGCTGTACGAACCGGGCTTGCCTGCCTCGTCGGCCAGGTGCTTGACGATGCCCCTGCACACGAGCTCCTTGAGCCTCGCGCCAGGGCGACCGTCGATGTGGAACCACACCGCGACGTCGTTGCGGGCGAACTGGAAGATGCCGACGCGTCGGCCCAGGCTGATGCACTGGGCGCCGAACGGCTGGTTGAGGGGCGAGGGCTGCTCACCCGCGATCCGGCTGAGCACCGTGTCGGCGGCCCGCGCGCCCAGAGGCATCGCGGCCTGGCAGCTCATCCGCAGTGGCAGGCCTGACGGTGCCGCCGAGTCCCCGGCCGCGACGATGCGTACGTCGTCCACGCTCGTCAACGTCTCGTCCGTGAGCAGACGGCCCAAGGCGTCGGTACGCAGCCCGCTGCGCACGCCCAGGTCCGGCACACCGAATCCGGCCGTCCAGATGGTCACCGCGCTCGGCAGCTCGCGGCCGTCAACGAGCCGCACGGCGTCGCGGCTCACCGCCGTCACCTTCGTGTCGGGGCCGTCGAGCACGGTCACACCGAGCCTGGCCAGCCGCCCGGCCACCGAGTGTCGGCCCCGAGCGTGCAGGTACGGGCCGAGTACCCCTCCGCAGACCAGGGTCACGGCGCGGCCGTTCTCCGCCAGCTCGGCGGCGGTCTCGATGCCGGTCGGACCAGCTCCGACCACCGTCACCGCGGCTGTCGTCTGCGCGGCGTCGAGGACCGGCCGCAGCCGCCTCGCCTCCTCGAAGGTGGCGATCGGGTAGGCGAACTCGGCCGCTCCGGGCACGCGCGGGTCGGCGCTGCCACTGCCCACCGCATAGACCAGGTAGTCGTAGCCGACCGTGCTACCGGTCGCCAACGACACGCTGCGCCCGGCCGCGTCGATCCGTGCCACGGTGTCGACCACCAGCCGGACGCCTTCCGCCAGTACGTCTCGGTAGTCGACGACCGCGGCGTCGGACCCGCCCACCAGTTGGTGCAGGCGGACCCGATGGACGAAGGACGGGCGCGGGTTCACCAGCGTCACCGTCACGTCGCCGCGCCGCGTCAGGCGATTGGCCGCCATGACGCCGGCGTATCCGCCGCCGATCACGACAACATCGGTGTTCTCAGTCATGATGTCTCCTCCGCTTCAAGGGTTCGGGCACAAGACACCACTTGGTCGATCCCTGTGACAGCGTGTGAGGCACCTCACTCCACAGATGTGGCTGCCTGGACGGGTTCCGGTCTGACCCCTGTGGCTTCGTATTCCGAGAACGGACACCGCTTGTCGCCAAGTTCGGGCGGCACTTGCTGATGGCAGAGCCGAAAAGTGCCGACGAGAAGTGACACCGGTGCGGCAGGGGCCCGTCACATCGGGAGGGAGAACAGACGGACTGGCTCTGGAGGCCAGTACGCGTTGTCGTGCAGGGGCTTCACCATGGTCCGCAGCGGCATGGTCACCAAGCGGCTTTCGGGTTGTTCCACGAGTACGTCCTGGTCGAGCGGGTGCCATCCGAGACGCTGGTACAGCGGCACGAGAGGAGGTCGGCAGAACAGGAGTGCGTGCTGAGGACCCATCGCGCGCGCGTGGTCAAGCGCCGCTGTGACGACGATCCGAGCCAGCCCCTGGCCCTGCATGTCGGGTGCGACGGCCACTCCGCCGACACCCACCACCTCTGTCTCGGCGTCACCGATCGCAACAGGCAGCCGTAGCAGGCCGGCGTGTGCCACAAGCCGGTCGCCATGTCTGACACCGAAGTGTTCTTCCTTGGGCAGCCAGGTCAAGCCGGTCGCGGCAACACCGAAGGGATCAGCGCCGTCGCCGAGGATCTCGTTCTGCTCCGTCTTCGTGTACCGAGGGAGCCGCACTACGATCGGTGCTGCAGCGGATTGGTTCTCAGGCATCCTCACATGATGATCTCTCCTCCGAGGACTGGCCAAGCGGTTGCTCAGCCGATCATCGAGACCGGCTCGACTGGATGCTCATGACTTCCCGGTCGACAGTGGCCTCGCCTCCCTCTCGGACGTGGCGAACTCCGGCCCTCGAGATGCGTCTACGCAGGCCGCACGTGTCGTCCTCCCGAACGTCAGAGGGGGCGTGCCGGAGGGGCGCCGCGCTACCGACGTGCAACCGCCAGGCTGCTCACCCGCCCGGTGGTGGGGTTCACCGCAGCAGCAGCGCGTACCTTCTGGTGGAGCCCGACAGGGCGGACGCGCTGCGGTTCTGGGAGGGCCGGGGCTGGCAGAGGGCTGTCGAGGCCGAGCAGCCGCACACGCGCGTCCTGATGGTCAAGGAGATCGCCTCTGCCGCAGAGCCCGAGAGGCGGGGTGTCGGCTCCTGAGTGGACTGACCGCCGCCCGCGCCGATGAACTGCCGGGCCGCCGGATGCAGGTGGGGCCCGCATGGGTAAAGGCTCGCTCAGTCCGGCATGCTGATGGCGATTCGCCGACCGCGCTCATCCTCCTTGCTGGTCAGCACGCAGATGTAGCGGTCGGGGCACTCCTATGCCTCGTCGCCTGCCTCGGCGCGTTCGGTGGTGATCACACGGCCGTCTGCCGGCCCGTACTTCAGGCAGATGTTCATGAGAGCGGACCGTGGAGAGCCGCTCCTGCTTGCGTCTCGTGCCGGCCGATCCCCGGCTCGCGGACTCGCGGTCGCGCTGGACGACGCCCCCACGAGGCCCCTCCGTCAGGCGAAGCACCAGCACCTCAGTCCGAGACGGACAGATCGCCCCTGCACGAGGCGCAAGGGGTTTCGTCGCCACGGCCGGTACGGCCCGCTTCAGGTGAGGGGCGCGCCCAAGGTTGCGGGGGTGGGGCCGTCGGGGCGGACGGTGATGCCGTACACCGCCTTCGTGGGGGTGGAGCAGAAGGCCAGGGTATGGGCCGGCAGCAGGTGTTCGAGCAGGACGGTCGATTCTCGGAGCGCGAATTGCAGACCGAGGCAGGCTCGGGGACCGATGCCGAAGGGGAAATAGGCGCCCGTGTGGGGAGGTTTGCCGTCCGGGGCGATGAAGCGCCGGGGGTCGAAGCGCTCTGGGTCTGGCCACAGTTCGGGATCGCGGTGCGTGAGGTACGGGCAGATCAGGATGTCGGTGCCCGCTTCGACGGCGTAGCCGGCCAGAGTGTCGTCCTCGGTGGCGTGGCGGGGCAAGATCCAGGCGGACGGGTAGAGCCGGAGCGTCTCATGGACCAGGGCCTGGATGGCCTGGCGGCGTTGGGCTGAGCCTTCGCTGCCGGCGGCGAGAGCTTGTTCGCGGGCGGTGGGGTACCGGTCGAGGAGCAGGTAGAGCCAGGTCAGGGTGGTGGCGGTGGTCTCGTGCCCGGCTACGAGCAACGTGACCAACTCGTCGCGGATCAGCCGGTCGGTGTACTCGGGGCGCTCGGTGGCGGCGTCGATGAGAACGTGCAGCAGGCCCGGACTGTCGGGGCCGGCCGCCCCGCTGCGGGCGGCCTCGATAGCGTGCCGGGCGACCGCATCGATCCGGGCGAGGTCGGCGGCAACGGCGTCCTGGGCGTCGGTGACATCAGCGGGCAGAGTCGGAAGGGCGGCCGTCACGGCTGCCACGGCGGCCAGTTCGCGTTCGGTCCCGTCGTCGAGGGGATGCCCGGTAAGAGAGCGCCAGATGGTGTCCAGGGCGAACCGGCGCATCTCCTGCCCGACATCGAGGGTCTGCCCGCTACGGGCGTACTGGCCCCAGCGCCCGGCGGTGGTCCGGGCAGCCTCGCTGATCCGCTGTTCGTAGCGGCGTATCCCGGGGCCGGTGAACTGGGACTGCAACAAGCGGCGTTGCCGCTTCCACGCAGCACCGGTGGCGGCGAGGACGCCGTCGCCGATCAGCACACGGGCGCGGTGGGAGCGCTTGACGTACCGCTCCGGATTCCGGGCGAGTACGTGCTGGACCGCCTGCGGGTCAGTGACGAGAACGGTGGGGGCCGGCCCTAGTCGGAACGCGGCGATGCCGCCGGACCGCTCGCGCACCTGGGACAACAGCCCGACCAGCTCGCCTCCCCCCGAACGCCACCGCTCCACGAGCCCAGGCTCGACTTCGGGGATTGGCCGCCCCGTCCCGGGAACGTACGGAAGGGAGCCGAGACTGGCTTCGGTGTCCATGTTTCTTCTCCTGGTCAACCGCTGGGTTTGGCCATAACGGAGCGCTGGCACCACGGACTGTACGGGAACGGGTACACCTGGTGACAGCCCGCCTCGGTGCGGCCATTGTGCCGGCATAGCCGGATCCCGCCGGTCTCCTCGAACCAGTTCTGCGGGCGCACCAGTCAGCCTCTAGGCAACCGGTGATCCCCGATTGGTGCACCCGGCGTCTCCGGCGTGGGCCGTGGCGGTCCTCACGGATTCGGATACTGCCCGCCGGACGCGTGGAGGAGGATGCGGGCCACCTCCTCGGGGTGGGTGAGCTGCGGGTAGTGCCCAGCTTCGGGGACGGTGAGATGGCGTGTCCCGGTGACGGTCAGGGGGTCGGATGTTCCGGCGACCAGGGTGACGGGTACCGCGACGTCGGCCAGTTCCCGCCGCAGCGCGCCGTAGTGGCGGCGGGCCGTGCGGAGGGCGGCCGCTGTGCGCCGAGCGGTGCCCGGCCGGTGCAGGGCGGCCGCCGCGCTGTCGAGGGCGGGACCAGTGGGGACGCCGAGCCGGGTGGCGAGCCGGGCGGCGGACATCCGGCGCAGGGCCACCGGGGCGACGAGGTCGTGCCCGAACCGGCGCGGCACGTCCTGGAGAAAGGCCGGCGCGATCAGCACGAGCCCGCTGATCCGGTCCGGGTGCCGCCTGGCATAGCGCACGGCGGGCCCGCACGCGAGGGAGTGTGCCGTGAGGAGCGGACGGCTCGTCACCGGCTCCAGCAGTTCCGCGAGCCAGCCTTCCAGAGTGGTGCCGGCCGGGCTGGAGCGGCCCAGGCCGGGGAGGTCGGCGGTGAGCGTACGGCTGCCCAGGCGTGCGCTCACCGGGACCCATGACTCGGCGTCCAGCGGCAGACCGTGCAGCAGCACATGCGCGGGCGCTTCCCGGTCCCCGACCACCCAGGTGCGGCTGCCCGCGACGTCGTGGAAGCCGTGCGGATCTGCCGGTGCGCCGGTTTTTCCGAAGCGCGTGGCGACGAGATGGTCGGCCCAGGCGCGCAGCGCCTCCTCGACCGGTGGCGCGGCGAGACCGTGGGAGCGGGCGAAGGCGTCCGCCGGGCCGGTGGGGTAGCGGTCGGTGGACAAGAAGGAGAACGTCTCGGGGTCCGCGCCGGTCAGGGTCCGGGGCAGGCGCCGCAGCAGCGGCACGGGGAGGTGGCGGCGGGGAGCGCGTACGCCGGTGTGCTCGGCGATGCGCCGCAGCAGGGCAGGGAGTTCGGGGGTCGTGTCGTCGAGGATCCAGTAGTCCCGGCCGGTGGCGCCCGGATCCTCGGGCAGCACGGCGAGAAAACGGGTCAAGTGGTCGAGGCCAACGACCGGCAGGAAGGTGCGGGGAGTGCCGGGGACGGCGGGCAGACGACCGTGCCACAGGTCGTCCACCATCGAGGCCAGCCCGATGTACTGGCCGGGGCCTATCACGGAGCCCGGGTTCGCGACGGTGAGGGGTACGCCCAGTTCGGCGGCGCGGCGACGCACCGCGGTGTCGCCCTCCTGCTTGGAGGCTTCGTAGGCGCCGAGCCGGTCGTAGTCGTCGTCACCGCTCGCGCCGCTCACGCGGTAGCCGCTGATGTGGACCAGGCGGCGCGGGGCATGCCGTGTCGCGGTCCACTCGACGACGTGGACCGCTCCGGTGACATTCACGGCCCGCGCCTCGGCGGGGTCGAGCCCGAAGGCGAAGCGGGCCGCGCAGTTGAACACGTCACGGACGGCGGGAAGGGCGCCGGGCGGAAGGCCGAGTCCGGGGCGGGTGATGTCGACGGCGATGACGGTCAGCGCGCCGGTGTCGACGCCCGTGCCGGCCAGCGATGCGATCAGCGGCTCCGCCGGGCCGCGTACTGCGGCGGCCACCTGCCGCCCGCGACGGAGGAGTTCGGCGACGAGTGCGCGTCCGACGAAGCCGGAGGCGCCGAGGACGAGGGTGTCGGCGGATGAGGACATGACGTGCTCACTTTCAGTAGACCGATCTACATATTTTCGAGCTCTGGAGGGGCCCACCCGGTGGGTGGGCCGGGGGAATCAGGCCAGCCAGGTGAGAGCCTGGGTCGCCCGGTCGAGTGGGTTGCGGCTCCGGTGGGCCCTCGCCAGTACCAAGGCGCCCTCGATCAGGGCGAGAACGGCCGTGGCGGCGGACTGTGGGGAGGAGTGGCCGTCGGCCTCGAAACGATCGGCGAGGGCGGCCTCCCAGGACGCGTACACGTCGGAACAGGCCCGCTGGAGCGCGGTGTTGCCGGCCGCCATCTCCAGGGCGACGGTCGTCACGGGGCAGCCCTGGCGCCAGTCGGACGCCTCCAGCCGGTCGCCGAGGGTCTTCAGGAGCGCGGCAAGCATCTCCGTCGTACCGCCCCCGTCGGAGTCCTGTTCGAGGCCGATGAGGAGCGCGGAGATCTCCTGGCCGCCCCGACGGACGGCTTCCTCGATCAACTGGTCTTTACCGCCGGGGAAGTGGAAGTACAGCGACCCCTTCGGGGCGCCGCTCGCGGCGACGACCTGGTTCAGCCCGGCGTTGTAGTATCCCCCGGTTTCGATGAGGCGCTGAGTGGCGTTCAGGAGTTTGCCGCGGGTCTCCTCCCCCTTCTGTCCCATGCTCAGAAAATAGACCGGTCTTCCTATTATTTCAAGCACGTCGGCGGGCTGGACGCGGTTTCTTGATCCGCCGCGCCGTGTCAGCGCGCGCCTTGGTGCCCCACACTCTGTCATCGCCGCGCCGGGGGAGGGGCTGCCGTGCGCTCGCGGCAGTCGCGCAGGAGGCGGACTTCGTCCGTGGTGGGCGCACGAAGCGCGGTTCCGCGCGCC
This sequence comes from Streptomyces sp. NPDC055287, assembly GCF_053646035.1. Lineage (NCBI taxonomy): Bacteria > Bacillati > Actinomycetota > Actinomycetes > Kitasatosporales > Streptomycetaceae > Streptomyces > Streptomyces sp. NPDC055287. The sequence goes on from NZ_JBSHNE010000023.1 coordinate 93,342, forward strand.
GCCGGGTTGCTGCCGCCGGACGGCAGGGTCACCACTACGGTCGCCTGCGACTACGGGCGCGCCGTGTACCTCGCCGGCTGGAGGCTGCAGCCCGGTGGTGCGATCCGCACGAGGCCGAGCAGGCCACGTGCACGCCGGAGCACTGAGCACGTCGGCTTACCACTCGTGGGGAGACTTCTCTGCCGCCTACGCAATGGGCAGAGTGCCGCGCTTCGACGACGAGGAGTACGGGGCCGTCCTGCTGTTCACGGCCGATCCAACGGGCCGCGCCCCGGCGCTGGACCGCCTTGCCCTGCGTTCCCAGAGCCGCGATCGCCGTACCCCACCGTGTGTTGTGTCCTCGACGGCCGCCTTCCGTCACGTCTGTCAGCCACCGCTGGAGCCGTGAGCTGGGCGTCGTCTGGTCGGGGGATCCAGCCGGGTGCCGGGTCGGCGGCGTAGGCCAGGACTGCGGCGAGGTGGTCGGCCGTGGTGTAGGGGACGTGGGGGTCGGTGATGAAGGCGGCGGGCTCGGTGGTGCGGGTGACCATCAGCGGCAGGACGCGCCAGTCGTGCTTCTCGGTGACGCCGCACGCTGCTGCTGCATGGGCCGGGTGGGCAGCGATGGTGGCAGCCTTGGCCAGGAGCTTGTCGCGGTAGCGGATCGTGAACTTTTGAATGTGCTGGATCAAAGCGTGCGGCGCGACGGCGCCGGTGGGGTTCTTCGCCTCGATCACCCAGAGGCGGCTGGTGGCCGGGTCGGCGACGAGGAGGTCGATCTCTCCAGCCAGGCCAGGGACGCCGAGGTCGGCGGCCGTCTTCTCCAGGAGGCGGAAGCGGTGCGGCAGCCCTGCCGTACGAGCGGCCTTCGTGACGTCGTGCTCCAGGCGCTGGTCGAGCTGCTGGCGGTGACGGTGCAGCGCCTGCGTGACCGGGGCAGGAATGTCGGGGTGCGGGAGCCGGCCGTCATCGAGGTAGGCCGCGTACGCCTCGCGGGCGGCGCAGGCCAACCAGGGCAGGACAAGGAGCGTTTCGCCGTCCGCGATCAGGGGGTGGGTCAGGGGACGGGTCCGGCGCTCGACTTCGGTGTAGGCATGCGGGCCGGTACTGGTGGCGTTGCCCGGGTGCAGGCGTAGCCGGGCAACGGCTGCGTGGAGGTGGTCGAGGGGCAGTGCGGACCAGGCGGCGGTCTCGGCTACCAGGTCCTCGGCCGTGACGGTGGCGATGCTATCGGGCTCCACGGGCCAGTCGGCCACGGTGGCGAGGACGGCACCGAGTGCGGCCAGGTCGCAGCCCCAGTGCCGGGTGAGCAGCCGGTCAGCCTGGGCGAGCTGGCTGCCGGTGGGCAGGTCCGGCGCGGTGAAGGCGGTCGCGGTGCGGGCGGTCGGGGAGGCGAGTACGGAGGCGGCGTCGACCAGTTCGGGCCCCGCGGTGACGGCCTGGGCGATCAGGCGCTGCTGTCGGGCGTGCTGATAGGCGCCGATGTCGAAACCGAGGTGCGAACCGAGCGCGGCGTCCGTTGCCGGGGCGGCTTCGTCGTCACCGGGGCCCGGGCCGGAGGTGAGGGTGAAGATGCCGCTGGATTCAGTGTCCAGGTGAAGGTCGTGCAGGCGGCGAGCGGCGGAGACCGCCGTGATGCCGCTGTGCAGCACGAGTTCGGCCAGCGCGACGAGATCGGCGACGGCGAGGACGTCGACGGGCCGGTCGCCGACGGGCGGGGCGGTGAGCGCCTGCTGCAGCAGCATCTGCAGGGCGGATGTGGCCGTCGCCCCGTCGATCTGGCGGTGTACGGTCTCCCGGATCCAGTTGGCCGCCCAGGGAGCGGCGAGATTCACCGCGCTCTCCTGGGCCGAGCGGGTGCGATGGGCCCAGGCGGCGTTGAGACGGCGCGCCAACTCGCCCATCAGGGCGGGATGATGGGTGCGGATCTGCTCGGCCAGCTCTTCCTCCAGCGCGTGCAGCAGCTGCTCGGCGGGGCCCCCGCGACGATAGGCATCCGGGCCGCGCCAGGTGCCGGCCGGAACCCCGGAACGCCGGAGGGCGGTGGCCGCGGTGCGCAGGGCGCGGGCGTGCACGTGCCGGGAGTGCGGCAGGGCGTGGGCGGGGACCGTGGCAGGCCATGCGTTGGAGACAGCGGTGAGGCGCAGCAGCGGGTACGCGCTGTTCCAGGCCACAGCGAAGGCCTCCGCGTCGGTGCCAGGTCCGGATCCGCGGCCGCGGCGGACCTGCTCGACCAGGTGGTGCATGAGCCGGCCCATGATGCGGTGTCCTTGGCAGCCGTCGCCGGTGAACGTGCTCAGCAGTGGGGGGTCGATGTCGATCCAGATGCGCGCGGCGTCCGGGTCCGCTCCGGAGTGCAGCAGCAGCCACTCCTCGTTCGCTGGATCGTCGTCGCCGTCCGGAGGCCGGACGGATGCGGGCTGGCGGGCCTGGTCGGCGACAGCCACCTGCACGATGAGGGGCGTGCCGTCGGGGAACGTGGCGTGGTCGGCGACCGGCGCGATGGTGGTGAGCGTAGTGCGCAGCGCGTCGGCGAGCCCGGTCATGGCGGCCGCGTCCATGAGGGTGCCCGGTTCGGGGGAAGGGACGGCGACGATCGCGAGCGGCGGCACAGTGGCAGCCCGCACCACCAGCGGTCCGCCCGGGGCGATGTGTGAGAGGTTGGCCTGCACGCCGTCTGCGCCCGGCTCCGGTGTGCTCAGCCGGGCGTGCCGGAAGTCCCGTACGGCCGGGAGCTCAGCGGCAGCAAGGACCTCGTCGATACGCGCACATGCGGCGGCCCGATCCCAGACCTCGTCGCGTACGGTCACGGGAACAACGGCGATGTCGTCACCGTCCGGACCAGGCGTCAGCAGCGTTCCCTCGCGGAACCAGGCCGACCACGCATCGAGCACGTCGCGGTAGAAGACGCCGTGCACGCCGGGATGCTCGGTCAGTTCCAAGACGAACAGGGCCAGGACCGAGAGGTCGCCTTCGGCGTCGTGGACGATCTCGGCCAGCTCCTCCACGTGGAGGAAGAGGGTGTCGCGGATCAGCTCCGGCCCGAGAAACCGGGGGCCGCCGTAGACAACCAGTCGGCCGCGACCTGCCGGGACGTCGGCGAGCGCGGCCCGGCCTTCCTCCACGCGCGCGGCCAAGACGCCGTCTGCGATCGCGCTGACGACGGCGATGTCGTAGCGATGACTGGGCGAGGTGAGCAGGCACACCGGGCCCGGTCGGGCGGGAGCGGCTTCCAGGTCCAGGAGTTGGGCGAGCCGGGAGACCGTCACCACCTGGACACGCGTCTCGGCCGCCTTCAGACCGGCGGGGGAAAGGGAGTCGAGCAGCTGGGCGACGGCCGGGGCGAGGGCGTCCGTCGCGACGCCGGCCGGCACGGGCAGCCGCTGACCATGCGTGGTGACCGCGAGTACCGGGCCGAGCAGAGGTGCGTCGGGGTGGTAGCGCAGTGATAGATCCGCGATGCTGCAGGTCATCCACTGAAGTGCCCGTTCCGTGCGCTCGGGGCATCGAGAGGCCCCCACGAGTTCTGAGGGGTCCGCGCGGGCGATCGCGGCGGCCGCACGGACCTCGGCGGGAGTGACCCGGCAGGAGAGCTCGCGCGCCTCCTCTCCCTCCTCGCGCCCCGGGGCGTCTTCGGGCTCCGGCCAGGCCGGGGAGAGCGCGGTGAGGCTCCGGTCGGTCAGGCGCAGCACCAGGTCGAGGACGTCCTCCACCCCCAACCCGACGGCCTCGTGCAGGGTTTCGTCGACAGCCAGGGCCGTCAGCTGCAGGCTGCGAAGGACCAGCAGGGGGTGGGCCAGCTGCCCGGGGTGGACCAGGAACTGCTCCCCAGCCACGCGGAACCGCACCCGGCTCCGTACATCGCCCGGATCCCGATCAGTCACGACGCCGCGTCCGGGCGCGGCCCGCACCGCGGTTTCCACCAACACGGGCAGGTCGGCGGCGCCGGCCGGAGTGCCGCCGCGGGCGGGGACGCGCAGAACGCGCGTGAACAGCAACAGCAGGTGATCATGGAGGCGGGCGCTGCCCGGCGAGACCAACGCGGCGTGGAGCAGCACGATCAGCGATTCGGTGGAGAACCGGGCCATGGCGCGGTCGAGGACCTTCCACTGCACGCGGCGGTGCTGTGCGGAGGTGAGCGGCCTGGCGGTCATCATGCGTCCGTTTCCCCGTGCCGGCTGATCTGGAGGGACAGCCTCGCAGGCAACTCCGCATCCGCGCGCCTGGTTTGCTCCGATGACGCCTCCGGAGTCCGGCGGGGCTGTCCCGGGGATGCTGGCCGGCACTGTCCCACTTGAGTGCGGGCGCGGGACGGTCCCGGCCGCCCCGCACAGGAAAAGGCGATGACCGGGGCACGATGCCGGCATCCGGCGATCAGATGGGGGGTGAAGAAGGTGCGTGTACGGCGCGGCAGGCGGTCCGCATCTGACTGTGGGCAGCGTCTGCGCGACCTGACGGCGACGGCGCACGTTGGTGGCGCTCCACCCGGAAGGGGCGAAATCAGTGATCACGATCGCGCATCAGGGACGGTCCGGACGTGATCAGCTCTTGGCTACGCGCGCATGGAGGGGCCAGTCAAAGGGAGGCTCCGGCGAAGACCCGGCGCCGCCACTCAGCCGTAGATCAAAAGCCACAGCGGCTCCGCCGTGAGCTACGAGGTACTGCTTCGACCTCGCGATCAGCTGCGTTCGAAGCAGTGCGAGTGGCCGATGGCGGAAAAGCCGCGGCGCTCGTACCAGTGTCGTGGCCAGTCCGTCGCATCGGCGGTCAGGAACCGGGTACCGCAGTCCTGGTCTGCGGACAGGCGCAAGGCAGTCTTCAGGACAGCATCGGCGTAACCACGCCTGAGGTGGGCCTCCGAGGTGATCAGGTCCTCGATCTGCGCTGTGCCGGTTGCCGGGTCCAGGTAGAGGTCGGCCCATGAGGCGACCTCACCCCCTCCGTGCGGGCACCGATGAAGTGAACGACGTCGGCCCCGCGGCGGCGGGCCTCTCGTCGGTCGACGAGGTGGCGTATGACCTCGTCGTCGACGTCCGGCAGGAGGTCCCGCCATCGCCGGGTGAGGGGGATGCGTATGGCGTCGAGGTCCGTCTCCTCCGCGGGTCTACCGGCTGGCACCGGGCCTGCGTGCAGCATGACCAGATAGGTGGAGTGGGTGTATCCGGCCCGGATCAGTGGCTCTGCGCACGCCATTCCGATTTCGTTGTCCAGGACGGAGATCAGGCGGTGTGGCAGATGCCCCAGTGCCTCCTCCGCGATGGCGGGCAGTGCCTCTGAGTCAACGGCCGTGTCGATGATGACCTGGTTGTTCGCGCGGGAATGCGCGAAGGCGGCGTCATATACGGCGAACCCGCCCGGGAGGTCGACGATGCGGGCGGCCTGGCGGCGGGCGAAGGCCGTCAGGAAGGAGTTGATCCGCTGTAGTTCTGAGTTCGGCATGGGGGGAGCGTAGGCATCCGTTGACCATGGCGGTCTACGAATGGCCAGCATGGGCTCAGAGCACTTTGTTCCGCCTGGCGGCCCGCGTCCGCGGTTGCTGCGCGGCGGAGGGAGCGTCACGTTCTGATACGGGGCGTCAGGCCGCCGCGGACGCAGGCTGCTGTCGGCCGGAAGCTCAGCCGTCGGTGATGCTCCGCGCTGGTGTGCGCTCCCAGAAGAGCTCTTGCGGCGGGCCGGGCTACCGTCCACGCACCCCCCAGCCCAGTATGTGCGCGGACGGCGTACGCCCGGGCCCGGCCTGTTCGGTGTAGGCCCTGCCGTCCTCAGCGCCTTTCGTCAGCCTAGCCCTACGGGGTACAGATCCGGGCCGACTACATGCGGGATCGGTGTGTGGTCGTGCTCATCATGGTGGAAGTGGCCTCCGTACCAGACAACGAGGTCCTTGCCGTCCACGGACTCTCCCCCGATGAAACTGTCGAGGCGCGCCCTGGACAACGCGGGATCGGTGGTGAAGCCCTGACCGTCGTCGATCTCGGTGCCACGATGACGCAGTACCCATAGATCGCCGGCCCCGTAGGCGTCGGCAGTGCCGTCGTTCGGTCCAGGAACAATGTGATAGCCCTGATGGGTGGCGCGATTGACCACACGCCACTGGCGTCGGTGCAGTGGATGTCGCTTCCGGCCGGTCTCAAAGCGAACGTGCGTCCAGGCACTGCCCCCGAGCGGGGGGTCGTTGTACTCGTCGGCGCGGTCGTCGGCGGCGCCAGCGATGTCGAAGTTGAACCGCCAATAGGCATGGTGGGTGTGCACCTTGCAGGTGCATGGATTGCTCACGCCGGCGAAGCCGAAGCGGGGGCGGATTACACCATCGTCGGCGAGCCGCCAGTCGCTGATGTAGCGGTACCAGCCTGCCGTGAGCTCGCTGACGATTCGCAGCTCGGAACCGTCGTGGTGGAAGGCAACGCCACGGAAGTCCCCACTGTCGGTTCCGCTTTCGAGGATGGTGGCCGGGGCGGAGCGGCACAGCCGGTATCCAGGCCCCGCCGGATCACTGCCGTCAGCGGTGAAGCAGGCTTCCTCGTTCTGCCAGTCGCGGTACGTGGGGCCACATCCGATGGCGTGGCCGTCCGCCCCGTATTGGACGTTGAGGATCGGCACATGAGCCTGGTACAGCACGCGAGTACCGCGGTAGTCCACGAACCGCAGTTCCGCCCCGGAGCCGTTGGTACCGGAGGAATGGGACGGACGGCTGACGATCAGATTCCACAGCTCGGTGGAACCGCGGCGGACACGTACCCGGACCGAGTGGTGTCCCGGCCGCTCTTGAGGGCAGTCGTCCACCCCCGGAGTCGTTTCGCATTCATACGACGCAGGGGCAGGTACTCCGGGAGGTGAGGGAACCACGACGTTGTCCCGCATTCGCACCCCGACGATGCGGTGCTTCACCTCGCCTCCCGGATCGCGCACCCCAACGGTGACGACACGGTCGGTCGTACCATCTGCGTGCTCAATGTCGGCCAGGGGAGGCATGGGTCGATACACATGAGCACCATCACGGGAGAGCACTTCACCCAGTTCGGAGTGCCTGCCCACCGCTTCGACTGCTCGCGCGAACTCTTCGGAATCCGGACGTGGCCGGAACCGCACAGAGTGGACTTCCGCCTCGCCGAGCGCGGAAAGCTGCCCGGTGACCAACACGGATCGATATGCCTCAGGGTCGTGAACCACAGCCTGGAACGGTGCGGCGTTCCCCCCGTCCTTGTCCAGCAACCGGAAGTCGGACACACGCAGGTGCTTCCCGGGCAGCTTCTGACGTACACCACTCAATGCCACCACGTCACTGGCCACAGCTTGAGCGGCATCCGACTCGGTCTCATAAGGTTGGATCTCGATGACGACTGGATCACTCATAAAGACTCCTAGGTTAGTTGCCACACTCCGTGGCTGGGACCCGGAGTGTGGCAGCAGTTGCACGAGGTGCTGCTGGCCGAGCGGAACACTGCGTCCCGGCTTGACTGATCCGCTAGGCTGTGATCCTCCGGCGGCAATCGCAATGCCATCACGCCGCTCGCGCCCCGGCTGGACGCGATCCCCGCGAGGGCGGTCCCGTTCAAGTCGCCGACGAATCGGCGCCCTTGTCCTTGACTTGTCGTCCGCGTATGCCTGCTCAAACCGAGATGCCCGGACGCCATTCCGCCGGGCGGCGACCCTCTAGCCGAACTCTCCGCCGGTCTCTGTGGATTTCGAGCGGACCTCAAACCCGGCATTCGTTCGCCGCGCCACATAAAGTGAGTTGCTGCCTTCGTGCTTAGTGATGAATACATGGTATGGATCGCTGCTGATGGAGGAGGTGAACGCTTCGTCAGTACAATTACCGCGCGGCCATTCATCAGCTGTCCAAAGCCGAACGTGCCGCCAACCCTTTCCGTGTACCCCCGCACCACTTTCACCGGTGCCGACACCTGCTACACGATTACCACTTTGCCCGTCGGCAAGTGGTAATGACGCCAGCGTTGGTGTCAGAAATCTCTACTCCATGGATGATCCTCGTGGCATGAGTCCGGAAGTCAACGTTGGCGGGTCCCAGGGCAGCGAAGGTGTTGTCTTCGGTAGACCTGGTCGTTCTCCGTATAGCTCGTGACATTGCCTGTGATTCCGGTGTTCAGCAGGCGCTTTCTCGCGCAACTGATCGCACGGGCATATGCCTGTGTCACGTTATACCTAGAAGTAAAGCATTTGAATCGTAAGTCCTCGCACCGTCAGCCATATGGTGGACCAAGTTGACTCTCATCGAGGTCGAACCCGTGGTGCGCGATCCACCTGGGCCCGTATCGGCGGTCAGTTCCCGCCTATTCCGCGACGTCACCAACGGCCCATCCGTGTCGAACCCGCCGCCCTTGACCGGCAGATGGCTCGTCCAGCCGGCGGTTGGAGATGGGCCGCGGTAGTGCTGGCCGGGGCTTAGGTGTCGCGGCCGGTGGGCCAAACCTCTGGAGTTGCTCAAGTTCGCTTTGGCTTCCGGCGGTCGGGGGCATCTCCCAGCCACACAAGGAAGCGAGCGCCTCGCTTCGGGGGACTGGAAGGGCAGTGAGGGTCGTGAGGATCTTGGCTTTTGGCCTGGTGGCGATTGTGGTGTTGCTGATCGTGGGGCTGGCGGCGACCGCTGGGAGTCGCGGCGGTCGGCGGCCGCACAAGAGCGGGGGCAGCTGGTGGGAGGGCAGCCACCGGGGTGGCTCGTCTTGGGGTGGCGGTTCCTCCTGCGGAGGCGGAGGCGGCGGCTGCGGAGGAGGCGGAGGAGGCGGAGGTGGCGGAGGCTGTGGCGGAGGCAGCTGACCCGGAGCAGTCGTCCCCGCCGGCCCGATCGCACCCGCTGAGAAGCCTGACACCCCGGCCAACAAGCACGCCCGCCACCCCGGCGCCCTCGCAGCACAACGACGCGAACGCGCCCGCATCCGCAGCGAGAAAGGCATCCCCTGCGACGGCAGACCCCTACCCATCGCCGCCTGACACCCAACCCGGCAAAGGTTGGTTCAGGACTAGAGGTGCCGGTGGCGGCGGTGGAGTTCCAGCGTGGTGACGACCGTCACGCCGAGGGTGATGTGCATCAGGGCCAGGGCGGCGACGGTGCCGCCATCGGCGCCGGACGACAGCGGGCCGGCGACCGACAACAGTGCCAGGCCGCCGCCCACGTACTGCGCGATCCGCAGGAAGACCGGTTTCCACAGGGACAGCAACAGGGCAGCACCCGTCCCGACGACCAGCGGGACGGCTGAGGCGCCGATGACGCCCACGGCCGCGATCGGATGCTCTTCGCCGCTGTTGACGATGATGAGCGAGGCATCGGCCAGCTTGGCGACGGCGAGGACGATCAGATTGACGACGACCGCGCAGACCGCCCCGGTGACCAGTGCCTTCCACCAGGTGAGGCCGGAGCGGTGGACGTGGACGGGGGTTGCGTCGGGCACGGTGGGGCCGGGGTTCTGAACGGTATTGCTCGACATGGGGCTTCTCCAATGTGTGAAGTGCTGCGCCGCCCTTGGCCGCCGGCGGTGCGTACGAGTAAGCCTCCAACCTGAACGGCACTTGAGGTCAAGTCCCGGTCGCAGCACTGGGTAGCGAGCCATTGATTGGTCGCCGTGAGTCGCGGTCGGGTCCGGAGATATCCGTATGCCGCGCGGAAGCTGGTGCTCTGCTGGTGTCGTGGCATGCCGAGCACCGCCCCGGCCGATGCCCCACAGCGTGACTGCCGCCGTCCCCATCCGTGTCGCCTTGCCCGCCAGCCATCGCCAGGCCATGAATCTGCCGAGCATCTGCCGAGTAACAAGCAGAGGCAGGACTGCCGGGGGGAGGGGCTCGGTCGGAGTGTCACCACGCTCGATGAGACGGCCTCGCACGCCACGAGGACGTGGCCACAGTTGCGCCGGCTTGGCCGTCTCCCGCCGCAGCATGCGGCTCGGGTCGACCGGGGTACGCTGCCGCACGCTGAGAACCGCTCCGAGGAGGAGCGACAAGGGGGGAGCGACCATGCGCAGAGCTGCGGGAATCAGGCACAGGGGGATGGTGGCCGTCGTCGTGCTGGCCACTGTGCTCACGGCTGCGGGGTGCGGCACGGACTCCGATCCGAACGGCGCCCGGACCACGGGCCCCGCCGGCAAGGCGGACTCCGGTGGCACGGATGCCCAGCCCAAAGCCCCTGCGGGCTCTCTCACTTGGGAGTTCGAGCACATCGCTGACTTCAGCGGAGAGCTCAGCGATGTCGCCGTTCTGGCCGAGAACGACATCTGGGCGGTCGGCACCGAGAGCAACGGCCAGTCCAACGCCCACCTGCTGCACTACGACGGTACGCAGTGGAAGCGCGAGCCCCTTCCTGAAACTCTCGGCACCAGCGTCTACCCGCCACTGCTCGAAGAGGTCGGTGAGGAAGCACTGTGGCTGCGACCGCAGACCTCTGAAGATGGCACCGCTGTGAACCGCTGGGCGAGGTGGGACGGCACCCGCTGGTCCGCGGTGCCGAGCCCCCCGCCAGGCAGTGTCGGGGACTTCGAGGCCGCGGGCCCGGACGACATCTGGGTCCTCGACGGCGAGCAGACCGCCAAGCACTGGGACGGCACCCGCTGGACCACGACCCGGCTGCCGTACCGCTCGTCCGACCTCGCGGTGGTGGGACCGGCCGACGTCTGGGCGGTCGGCAGCCGCACGACCGGGCCGGGCACCGAGTTGAGCTACGGCGAGCGGTACAGCCAGCCCGCATCTATGCACTGGGACGGCACGTCCTGGAAGTCGGTGGAGACTCCGCAGGCCCGCTTCAACGAGCCGCTCCCGCCGGAGCCCAGCGCCGGCCTCGGCCAGGTCTTCGTGCTCGACAGCGGTGAGGTGCGCGCGTACGGCAGCAACTCGTTCAACCACGGCGAGGTCGAGAACGAACCCGGGGACGAGTTCATCCGGCTGCGCTGGGACGGTTTGAAGTGGGACGAGCAGGAGGGCGTGCCCGCCGTATGCGCGCTGCGGACCCCGGTGGGCCAGGACGACAAGGGGCTGTTCCTCGACGGCAACTGGTATCTGTCCGACGACGGCCGCTGCGTGAAGATCAAGCGCGACCGACTGCCCCTGTCGACCGGTGCCCGCAAGGGGTCGAACCAGTCGCTGTGGCTGAAGGAGATCCACCGGGTGCCCGGCACAGATGAGTGGCTGGGTGCCGGACACGTCCAGGTCAACCAGTCCGGCGATCCCTTCGGCGCCCCCGTCGTCGTACGCCTCAAGCGCGGCGGCTGACCTTCTCGGTCGGCAGCCGACCGAGA
>NZ_JBSHNE010000024.1:0-103087 GCF_053646035.1 Streptomyces sp. NPDC055287
CCCCATCCGCATATCTCACACACCACGGATACAGCCACCCACCCACGTCCAACAGGGACTTCGCAACAATTCACCCCAACGAGCTGAAGTCAGTAGGCCAGGCGTCGGCTCAGGCGTTGGCGGGGCGGCTTTCGGGATGGGGCCGTGCCAGTCCAGGCACAGGACGGTGGCGTCGTCTCTCACGTGGCCGTTGCAGGCTTCGGCGACCGCGGCGACCAGAGCGCGCACGACCTCGCGCGGGTGTTCGGCGGCGGTTTGTCGGATGAGGCCGGGCAGGTCGACTGCTTTCGCTTGACGTTCTTGCATGCCGTCGGTGAAGAGCACGAGGCGGTCACCGGGGCGCAGGTCGAGGTCCTGCACCTGGTACGGGCCCTGCCCGGCGACGCCGAAGGGCAGGTTCACCGTCATGTGCAGTTCGTCGACCGTGCCGTCGCGCAGCAGTAGCGGCCCGGGATGGCCGGCGTTGACGAGCTGGGCGCTGGTCCCGTCCAGGGCGATGCGCGCCAGCTGGCCGGTGGCGAAGGTCCGTCGGCCGTGGTCGAGGAGGGCCTGGTGGACCTGGCGGGCCTGCTCGGCAAGGCCGGTCCCGGCGCGCCGGGCGCCGCGCGAGGCGTTGACCAGCAGAGTGGCCATGAGCGAGGCATCGACGTCGTGGCCCATGGCGTCGGTGACGGACAGGTGCAAAGTGTCGTGGTCGAGGCTGTAGTCATAGGTGTCACCGGCGATGTCGGAGGCCGGGACCAGGGCGCCGGCCAGGGCGAACTCCGCGGCCTCGCAGGAAGGGGCCGAGGGCAGGAGCTGACGCTGGATCTCCGCAGCCAGGCTCACCGAGGTGGTGCGGTTGCCCCAGTGGTAGAGGTCGGTGAACCGGCGGTCGGTGACGATGATGTACGCCAGCGCGTGCGCAGCCTCTTCGACCTGATCCAGCACATCTGGTGTGACCTGGGTAAGGAACAGTTCCAGGACACCGATGGTGTCGCCGCGGTTCGTGACAGGGGCGAGCACCCGCTGCCCCTGCTCACCCTCCGGCGCCCGCACCAACTTCTGGGTGCGCAAGACCTCGTCGTAGACGCTGCTGCCGGCGAGGGGGACCTGCTCGGCACGCCGCTCCTCTTGCGTAGCCGTCTTCTCGCTGACCCGCAGCATGCGTCGACCGACGACATCGACGAACAGGAACGACACGTATCGCGCGCCGAACCGGTCGCGCAGATTGCGCGCCACGACATCCAGGGAGCCCACCGGCGCGGCATCCTCCGCCGCTGACAGCACCTCCGCCAGTCCGATCCGATCACGCCTCACATCAGCCTCCCTAAGTTGCTGACTCTCCTTCCCACCGAAGCGAGGGCATCACAGTTGCGACATATGCCTCAGCACGTACAGCCTGGCGCAAAGGGCCGAGCAGACCTCGATGGAACACATTCAAGGCATATCTGGTCGCTGTCCATGGACAAGCAGCCCAGTCGCCGACCTTCTGTCTCCCGCGTATGTGTGAGGTGACATTTCGTGGGTAAAGGGTTGTGGCGTGACAGTCCACCGGGGGAAGCCGACGGCGCGTACCTCCACATCGCCTGGCCGGTCGCCAAGACGGCCGTAGCCGACCGTCCCGGCCGGCGGGCGGCTCGGCCATGACCAGGACGGCCAGGTCGGTCGTGAGCTCGCACCACTCGGCGGTCGCGGTGGTGGTCCACTCGTCGGGGCGGTCGGCGTCGAAGCGGACGAGCACGCGGGTCGCGCCGTCGACAACGTGCGCGGCGGTGAGGACGGTTGTGCGGGTCACCCGGTATCCCGAGCCCCGGCGCCCCGCGCCGAGGCAGTCGCCGGCGATGACCTCCACGATGCGATGCGGATCGAGGCTCGCTCCGGCCGCCGGGACGCTGTGAGTCACGGCTCGTCCCTTCTGCCGGGTCTACCGCTCCCCGGGGAGTTCCTGTCCGGACAGCGGAGGTGCGGACCACCCTGGATGTGCTCAGCACCATCGGACTGACGCTCTTCATGTTCCTGGTGGGAACGGGGTTCGTACACACTGACGGAAGCGGCGGAAAGGGCGTGAGGAACGCGACGGTACCGGCGGTCTCCGGCATCGTTCCGTCGCTGCTGCTCGGCGCCCTTGTCGGCTACGCCCTCCACGACCGGCTCTCGCGCCCCGAAATCAGCGCCTTCGAGTTCTCCTTCTTCATAGGTGCTGCCCTCTCCATCACCGCCTTCCCCATGCTGGCCCGCATCCTCTACGAACGGCAGCTGCAGAACTCACCGATCGGCCGGCTGGTCCTGCTCGGAGCTCCATCGACGACGCCGCCGCGTGGTGCTTCCTCGCCGTACTGTCGGCCATGCACACCGGCGGCGGAGCTGGGCAAACCCTGTGGACCGTCGCGTTGACCGCGCTCTTCGCCGTCGTCATGCTCACAGTTGTGTCGCGCCTGCTGCGCCCGCTGGGTGCGAGAGTGGAGCGTACGGGCCGGTTCGGATTCGACGAGATGTACCTCGTCGTCGCGCTCGTCCTGTTGGCCGGTCTGTTCACCGACTACATCGGTATCTACTCGGTCTTCGGCGGCTTCGTCGCCGGGCTCGCCATGCCTCGCAACTCCGCGTTCCTCGATGCTCTGCAGAGCCGGATGATGGACACCGTGTGTGTGCTGCTCCTGCCTGTCTTCTTCGTATTCTCGGGCCGCAACACCCAATTGGGCGGCCTTGCGGGATGGGACATGTTGGGGCCCTTCCTGCTCATCCTCGGCGCGGGCTTCATCGGCAAGTACGCGGGCTGCGCCGCTGCGATGCGTACCGTCGGATTCTCCTGGCGGGAGTCGTGCGCCCGTCGGCAGCCTGATGAACGCCCGGGGGCTCATGATCCTGATCTTTGTCAACATCGGCCTGGCCCAAGGAATGATCACGCAGCACGTCTTCTCCATGCTGGTTCTCGTCGCCGTGGTGACCACAGCTTCGGCCATGCCGCTGTACCGCTGGGCGCTGCCGAAGCGGTTCGAGAGCCGGATGACGCACGGAACGCAGACCGCTCCCCTCAAGGCATCAGCAACAGCGGCAGGACCAGCCGGGCAGTGACGCGGTGCGGTCGGCCCTGAGTTCCGGCAACGTGTCCCTCCCCACCCAGCCGCGGAGCGGGGAGGGGGCTCCGTAGTCACCCCGGAGAGGCCGAAGACCACTGACTCGCCGCCCGGAGCGGGCGCCGAGGGCGGTGCTCACAGCTGGAACTCCCGGTGGCACCAGGTGAACAGCTCCCGTGCCTCATCGAGCCACTGGTCGGCCATCGCGTGGAAGGCCGACCGGGACAGCGCGCAGGCCAGGGGCAGCGTACGGATGCCGCTGAGGTACGCGGGGCGGGCGCCGCCGAGGCCGCAGACCGCGAGCATGGGGGCCAGCCGCTCGACGTTCCAGGCGTTGGCGGCGGCGGCCGCCAGGGCGAGCTGATCCTCCGCCAGGTAACGGTCGTCCGTGACCAGCACCAGCAACAGTTGATTCCGGGTCGTCGTGAAGGCCAGAGTGATTTTCCGCCGAGCCTCCGGGTGGTCGAACCCGATTGTTACCGAGCCCGCGTCGGCTTCGAAGGGAAGGTCGTGCCGCGACACCCACGTGCTCACCAGCCGCTGCCACTGGCCGGACAGCGGGAGCCCGTCGGGCGAGGGAATGTCAGGTCCGGGCACGTCGTACCGCCTCCAGCACCATACGGTCGGTCAGACCGGCGTCCAGCAATGCCCTGACCCCGGCCGGGAACGTACGCACCGGACGTGGCTGTGGCGGCGCGTCGGAAAGGGGCGGCGGCGCGGCCACACGGGCGGGGACCGCACCCCGGGCGAGCCAGGCCGCCCCCGTGGCCACCGCGAGTTCCGGCTCGGACACGTCCATCACCGGCCTCCCCGAGCGGGCGGCCAGCAGCTCACCGACCATGGGAAGCCGGGAGCTGCCGCCCACCGGGACGATGAGGTCGAGATCCGCCCAGCCGAGGCCGTGGGCCCGCAGCACCCGCTCGCACTCCGCGACGGTGTCCGACAGCATCGGACGGACAGCCTCCCTCAGCTCGGCCTGCGTGAGCGTGACCTCGACCGGCGGATCGAGCATGGTGAGCAGATCGGTGTGCTCCGACGAGACGGACAGTTGCTGCTTGAACGCGGTGCACGCCTCCGCGAGCTGGGTCCTGCGGCGCAGCACCCCCGCCCCGCCGTCGTCCGCGTCGCTGCCGGAAGACCGCAGGGAGTCCAGGGCGGCGGCGGGACAGCGGTCCCGTATCAGTCCGAGCACCGCCTGGTCGATGGCCAGCCCGCCGACATGGGGCAGACCGCCCGGGGAGCCCAGGACAGTGAAGCCGTCCCTGGTACCCCGGGCGATCGCCAGGTCGAACGTACCGCCACCCAGGTCGTACACCAGGACGGTCCGCTCCCGGTCCATCCCATGGTCGTGCAGGGCGTAGACGGCGGCCGCCACCGGTTCGGTGTGCACCTCGACCGTCTCCGGCTGGAGGCCCGCTGCCTCGGCCGCGTCCAGCATGAGCCCCCGGCGAGCCCGCTCCCAGGTGGCCGGAACGGTGATTCCCACCCGTTCCGGCTCGGCCCCGACGGCCCGGTGGGCCTGCTCCACGAGGAAGCCCAGAACCCGCGCGGTCAGCTCCTCGCTGCTGAACCGGCGCTCACCGAGCCGGTGCGGGCACGGCTCGCCGAACTCCCGCTTGAATTCGGCCCGGAACCGCTCGGGGCGTCGCAGACGCGAGTTCTGGGCCGCCTGCCCCACCACCATCGATCCGTCGGGGAGTAGACACACGGCACTGCGTACGGAGGTCGCCCCGTGGGCGCTGACGGGATCGCGCACTGGCAGCGGGGGGTGCCCCGGACGCAGTACGACCAGGGCGGAGGCCCAGGTGCCGAAGTCGATGCCGTAGACCACGCCGCCGGCCGCGCCTCCACCGGTTGTTCCGCCGGTCATGGCGTGTCGAACTGGTCGGGGTCGAAGGACGCGCCGATCGCCGGGGGGAGGGGGGTGTCGATCACCGGCGGCTCGGACAGCGCATCCACCCCGGAGGCATCGGCTGGGCCCTGGCCGGGGACGGCGGTCGCTGCGCCGGCGGGGGAGTCCGGGCCGAGCGCGTGCAGAGCGGCGTCCAGGGCGAGGTCCACCGCGACCTCGCCGGCCACCGTGGCCGCCGTCACCCCGGCCATGGCGGCGACCGGGGAGGACGCGGTTCGCCGCGGTGTCCCGGGCGGCGCCAACCGCGTTGCCAGGACCGCCGGTCCCGGCCGCGGCCCGGAGGGCGCTGCCGACCGCATGGCCAGGCGGTCAACGCGGGAGCGCAGCCGGTCGAGCTCCCCCTGCAGCCGTCGGTAGCGCTCCTGGCGGGCCAACAGCTCGCCGCGCCTGCGCGAGTGGGTCTCCTTGGTCTGCCGGCTCGCCTCCTGGAGCCTGCGACAGGACTCGGCGAGCGACTCCTGCTGGGCCGCGAGCTGCGCGTTCAGCTCCTTGACCATGGACTCGGCGATATCCCCGTACGCCTGCTGGAAGGAGTCGGAGGCGTGCCGCCGGTTGGCGGCGATCTCCTGGCAGACCAGCTGCAGCAGCCGCGCGTCGCGCTCGCGCTGTGCCCGCTCGCGCAGATCCTGCCGGTGGTTGCGGAGACCCTGCACAATGCCCGCGATCCACAGCCCGCCTCCCACGGCCATGCCGCTGAACGGTTCGATCATGGCGACGGCGGCTCCCGCGCCGAGTCCGGCCATCCCGGTGGACCAACTGGCCCGGAGCTGGTCGAAGACACGGGCGGGCCGGACGTTGAGCGGCACGGTGGGCACCGTGATGCTGGGGGTGAAGGGCAGTTGGGATGCCTCGGGCGAAGTGAGGCGGAGACTGGTGTGCCGGGCGAACTCCGCCATGAGCTGCATGGCCACGTCGGCCAGCCGCTCATGTGCCTCGGTGAGCGACCCGTGCATGCCGGAGGCGACCTCGCCGATGAGATCGTCCGAGCCCGGGTCGGCCCCGGCGGACACCTGCTCCTGGTAGCCGCGCAGCACAGCGTCGAAGGCGTCCTGCAGCGCGGCGCGGGTCTGCCGGGTGTCCACCTCGAGGCGCCGGGTCAGCTCGGAGCGCCAGCTCGCCCTGCTGGAACTCAGCTCCGCGAGCCGGGCAGTGGTCTCCTCGACCTGGCCGCGAATCCTCCGCAGGGACGCGTCGGACTCCAGCGCGGCCAGTTCGTTGACCAGCGGCGCCCCTGCCGTCGCCAAGGAGTCGCCCAGCCCGTCCAGCGCCCGCCGCAGCTGTGCCGCGCAACTCGTGGCGGCGAGCCCGTCCCACAACTCGCGGTCCAGTTCCGGGAAACCCGAGTCGGTGAGCAGCTGGTCGTCGGTGCGGTCCCGGAGCCACTTGAGCTTGCGGAAGGAGGACACGGGCACGATCACCAGGCTGTCGGCCGGCCTCCCCAGGCGTCCGGCGAGCTTCTCGCGGGCGCCCGCGACCACCGGACCGGCATCGCGCACCTTGTCGGTCTTGGTGACAGCGGTGACGACCACCTCGCACTTCTCCAGAGCCTCGCTCAGGAAGTCCAGCTCGTACGTGGCGAGCGGCTCGATCGCGTCGCAGACGAAGACCAGCCCGTCGGCCCGCTCCAGGAAGGCGCGGGTGGCCGCTGTGTGTTCACCGTTGACGTTGCCGACACCAGGGGTGTCGACGACCACCAGGCCCCCTTCCAACTGGGGCACCGGGGCCTGGATCTCGACCAGCCGGACCTTCTTGTGATTGCCGGGGTTGCCCTGCTCGGTGACGTACGCGGGAAGCTCCGCGAGCGTCAGCTCCAGCCGCCGCGTGGCGCCCCCGGCACCCGGGTCCCCGAGGTGCACCACCGCACGCTCCTCGGCACCCCACGCCAACGTGGAGACCACACAGGTGGCCACATCGACGTCGACCGGAAACAGGCCGGGCCGTTCCACCAGGGCATTGAGCAGCGACGACTTGCCGCGCTTGTACTCACCGACCACCACCACATGACAGGTGCCGGCCTCCAGGCGCTCCCTGGACCGCGCGAGCAACTCGCGCCGACGGGGGCCGAGCTCGTCCAGCAGCTCGTTGAGGACTCTCGGGTAGGCGGCCAGCACGTCGGTACGCAGACGGCTGATTGCGTTGTCCCGCATGGTGGTTCACCCTTCGTCGGGCAGATGGGCGGCGGGCAGGTACTGCCGGAGGAACTTCGGCGCGAGTCGCCGATAGGAAGGGACGAGACAGGGCTCCAGCAGCCGGCCCAGCAGCTCCCGGAACTCCGCGGTCACCGCCGCATCGGGCTGCCGCCCGAGCGAGAACGCGGCGAAGAGTTCGTCGTACAGGCTGAACAACCGGGTCCGCAGCGCGCGGTATCCGGCGTTCGACAGCCCCTCGACGGCGGGGTGGGGGAAGCGGCCGATCGGGTGCGCCCACTCCTGCCGGGAGCGGTGTGGCTCCTTGAAGCGCAGATCCGTGTACTCGACGAGGCGCCCGGTCGACCAGTCGACGGTGGCCGTGGCGATCGGAGGGAAGAGGTCGGCGCCGCCGGCCGGGTCGGGACGCAGGACGAAAAGCGGTAGCCGGGCGAAGACCCGCGGCTCGCCGTCCTGGATCACGGCGATCGGAACGGCCCAGCCGATGCCGCACTCCATGGGCGCGAGCTCGGACAAGATCCGTGAGCGACGCAGTGTCCTGACGAGGTCCTCGCAGCGCGGCAGTCGACGATCGGCGCGGCTCATGCCGGGCTCGGTACGGGTCCTCATGCCGGGCTCGGTACGGGTCACGGTGAGACCGCCCCGGGGGTACCAACTGCCACCAGCAGGTTGCCGGAGTCCTGCCACGCGCCCATGAACTCGTCCAGCGGGACCGCCAGGCCCTGGCCGTCCGGATGCCCCGAGTCGTTGAGTATCACCATCGGGTTGGCCGGGTCGCTGTGGTCGAAGCCGGTGACCCACACGGCATGGTCGGCGTCCTGGCCCGGAATGCCCGGCACACCGCCCACGGGGTCGTCCGCCGGGTCGTACCCAGCGGTCCAGATTTCACTGGAGTCGACCCCCACGATGGCCGCCCCGCCGCTCGAGACCACCTGCTCCAGCTGCTCCAGCGACGCCCCCTCCACATGCTCGACCGGGACACCGTGGTGCTCCAGGAGATTCCCCACATCGGCGGGGGCGGTACCGGAACCGTCGAACCAGCCCATGCTCGCCGCCTCCTGGGTGAGCTGCTCCTCACTGAACTCCTGGCCGGTGAGATAGGTGAGGACCATGCCCTGCGCACCGATGGCACAGGCTCCCTCACCGGTGTGCGGACGCCACACCTCCATGGCCTCCGCCGGAGTTCCGGAGACGGCCGCGGGATCGCTCTGCGCCGGATCGAAGTTCGGCAGGTCGGGGACCCCGCCGAGCGAGGACGGGCCGAGGGCCGGACCGGGGTGCGGCGCCTCCGTTCCGGAGCCGTCGTAGGGGATTGCCAAAGCCGCCGGGTCCACCGGGTCGCCCAGAAGTATGTCGCCCGTCAGATTGACCGGGGACGACGGGTCCGTGTAGTCGGTGAGGTCCACCTCGGACGCGGCCCCGGCGCCCGGGTCGTACGGTTCCCAGCTCATTGCCCCGTCCCTTCGGCGTCGTCCATCCCGTACAGCAGCTCCCGGGCCCGGCCGATCTGGTCTGCCACCCGCTCGTAGGAGCGCAGCACCGCCCTCGCCACGGAGAGCGTGGGCCGGTCGACCAGCGGGTCGCAGCACAGCCCGGCCCACTGGGCGGCGTGGCGGCGGGCCGTCGCCAGCAGCGTGTCGACCGGTGTGCCGGCGGGCAGGCCCAGCCGGGCCGCACAGCTGGTGCCGTGTTCGCCGGTGACCGCCAGCAGCTGGGACTCCTGCTCCGCCGTCAGGTCGAGCCCGCCGTTGTAGTACGCGCCCAGTGCGGCCAGTTCCGCCGGCCCCGGGTCGGTGACCTGGAGCCGCTCCAGCCGAGCGGCCACCCGGTCCGCCGCGGCGGGCACCGGCCGCCCGGCGAGCTGCGCCGTGGCCCGCAGGCGGGACACCTCGTCGGCGATCTCGCGCCGGCCGTGGTCCAACTTGATCAGCCCGGCGCGGTTCCCGAAGTGCCGCAGGACGAGCTCCCGCAGTGCGAGTACGCCGCTGCGCTCCAGCAGAGTCCGGCGTACCGCGTCCTCACCCAGGCCCTCCCGCAGACAGCCGCAGGCCAGAAAGACCCCCCACGCCCCCATCCGGTCGACCAGACCGGCGCGGACCCCGGCCGGAACCGGCAGTTGGGGGTACTCGCGGCCGCAGAAGAGACTGACGTCCTCCATGAGGTCCGCGAGCCGCCGGGGCGGCACCTTCGCCAGCTCCGACAGTGGTCCGAACGCCTTCGACGGCATGCGTTGGGCGGCGATGCCGAGCAGACCCGCGACGGGCACGACCGTGCGGAACACCCTCCGCACGGCGGGCCGTTGCGCGTACGAGTCGGCAATGCGGCGGGCCGTCACCATCGGGTCGTAGTCCAAGGGGTCGGCGGGCAGCCCGTCGGGACCGGTTTCCCCCACGGGAGGCCAGTACTGGTCGCTGCGCGACAGCACCCCGAACGCCTTCAGCGGGCTCACGGCCGCCCCGTACGCCCCGGCGAAGCTGTCGACCGCCTGCTGGTCGGCTCGTCCCAGACCACGGCTGAAGACGAAGACGACGGCGTCGGCCCGGTCCATCTCGGCCGCGCTCAGGGCGTGCACCGACCGGGCGTCCCCGCCCAGTTCCTCGAGCACCCGGGCGGCGTCCTCCCGCTCCACCGGATCGTCGATGCCGAGGAAGGACAGCGTGTTGCCGGCGTCCGTCCCGTGCACACTGCCCAGCCCCGGCGTGTCCACGATCCGGAATCGGCGCAGCAGAGCGCTGGGCCGGCCCACCTCGACCTTGCGAATGGCACGCAGCTGCCGCAGCCCTCCGGCGTCGCGCACGGTCAGCCGGGACAGCGCATCGGGCGGCCACTCCTCGGCCGGGCGGCCATCCTTGAAATGGACCAGCAGCCGCGGCCGCTCCGCATGGTGGAACTCGGAGACGTTGAAGGTGAGTTCCAGCTGACCGGTCTCACAGACCTCCTCGCCGAGCAGGGCGTTGACCAGCGTCGACTTGCCGCGCTTGATCTGGCCGGCCACCGCCACCCGCATGGGCTGCGCCATGCGGGCCCGTGCGGTGCGCAGGATGACAGGGAGGTTGCCGGCCTCCGGTCCCGCAGGGCCGAGGTCCTCGGCGATCCGGGCGAACACCCGGCCGTGGGTGCCGGCGACGTCGGCCGTAAGAAGAGTGTCCGTCATGCCGTCACCACTCCGAGAACAGGTTGTTCAGGATGAGGTACAACACCGCCATCCCCACCCAGACCAGGAGCTGCTGCACCCAGTCCGGCACCGAGTTGTCGGACTGAGCCGGCTGTACCGGTGGATCTGGGGGCACTGGCGGCGGCTCGGCGGGGGTGGGTGGCCAGTGCGTGGGTGACTCCTCGATGACGGCCGTCCCGGTGGGCGGCGACTGCGGGGCTGGCTGTGGCGCCGGCTGCGGTGCGTTGAAGGCGTCGTGCCCCGTCGCGTCAGCCCGGTCGCACCACGGACACCTCGTCAGGTGGGCCCCGTGGGCGTGCCTCGGCCGGCGCGGGCAGATCGTGATCGCGCCATCTGCCCGCGACTCCTCCAGGGCCGCGAGCCACTGACGTGACGTCGGGCGCTGCGCCGTGTCACCCAGCCCGGGCCCGAACGCCTGGCGGGCCAGCGTCAGCACGGCCGGCGGCAGCACCGTCGGATCGAGCACGCCGCGCGGCAGGAGCACCGATTCCGGCCGTACGACAAACGAGCGGCTGGCCGAGATGTTGTCCGAGATCTGTACGTCGTCCTCGCTGTCCCGTGGCACCCCGCCGAACGGGTGGTACCCGGCGGTCAGCAGCTGGTAGACGAGTACCGCCAGCGCGAAGTCGTCGCTCGGTGCGCTTCCGGGCGCACCCAGCAACCGTTCCGGGGCGGCATAGTCAGGCGTGTGCAGGGTGGCCGGGAACTCTTCACGGGGGCCCGTGGTGGTGAAGCCGATCGAGTCGCAGTCGAGGAACGTTGCGAAGCCACGTTGGTCGACGACGACGTTCTTGGCCGAGAAGTCACCGATGACCATGCCCTCGTGGTGCAGCCTGGCCGTCATGAACGCCAGGTTCCAGCAGATCCCGAGCAGGAACCGCCAGTCGGCCTCGGCCGGAAATCTGAGCAGCCGCTGTTCCCTGCTGAACAGCCCCATGAGCTGGATGTGTTCGGGTCCGGCGAAGCGCCCCATGCCGTAGCCGAGGAAGCCGCCGTCCGTGCCGTGCACGAGCCCCACCGGCCAGGCCAGCTCAGGGGGTTGACCACCGATCACCGGGCGCCCGGCGAGCGGGTTGAGCGCCAGCATCTTCCGCAGCCGGTCCTCGCGCGCGGCGTCGGGCTGGTGGTAGACCTTCACCACCAGGTCGTCGGCGCCCTCCACCGGGTGGACCGCCGCCTCCAGGCCCGAGCCAAGCGGCGGGTCCAGGAGCACCACCGGCCGTCCGTCCAGAAGTACCTTCCGTCCCGTCACGGCAGTTTCCCTCCCTCCGGGCCGCCCGTCGTACGGACCGCCCGCACCAGCGTCTTGTCGTCGGCATTGAGCGCGGTGAGCCGGTCGGACAGCAGCAGCGCCTCCAGCTCCCGGGCGTCGGCCCGCGGGTCCGGGCCCGGACGGTCCAGCGAGCGCAGCACCGAGGCGGCGAACGAGCGGTTGGCCAGCGGCACCGGTCCCTGTGCGCGGGACAGCGCGGCCTGCGCCAGACCGTCGGTGGAGAGCATGACGCCGTCGACGCCGTCGTCCCGTACGCAGGCGATCCGCACCCTCAGCGCGGCATCCCGCGAGCTGAGGAAGGTCGTCTCGTTGTCGTACTCGCTCGCCGACTCGGGCTGCGGCAACAGATGGAACTGTGGTTCGCCGTTCTCCTCACCGGCCCGCAGCACCACGAATCCGTCCCCCAGCGAGGTGTAGCCCAGCCAGCCGGGACCCAGCACCACCACGGTGAGGGTGGTGGCGAAGTCCGCCGGGCCACCCTCACCGTCGCCGGACAGTTCCCACGTGCTGTCGAGGAACGTGTCCAGCACCTCCAGGAAGGCGCCCCGCAGCTGTGTTCGTAGGTCCTCGGCGTCCCGCGGCCCCCCTCCCGCTTACCCAGACGCGCCCCGAACACCGACGTGGCCAGCCGCACCGCCAGCTGCGCACCCTCCTGCGAACGTCGTCTGCTGCCCGCGCCGTCCGCCACCGTCAGGACTGTGACTGGGGCGTGGGGCGGGCCGGTGTGCGACTGCCCCCAGGCGTCCTGGCACGGCATCCCCTGCTGGGCGTGCCGATATCCCTGCACGCTCATCCCGTGCACCCGCCACGACCTGCCCTGGACGCGTCCGTTTCCCGTTGCCCCCACCACCTCGATCGCCCTCACCTTTCACTCCTCGCCGCTTGTCGCTCAGGAGTCCCAGGCAGAGCGCTGAGTCTTGAACCGGTTGAACAGCTGCTCGAAGGTTTCTTCCTCCGCGCCCTGCTGTTCGGCGCTCGCGCTCGCCGACATCGTCTGCAGCAGGTCGCGGAAGGGGAAACCTTTGAGCGTGGCGTGGTACTTCGGCGCCAGTTCCCGCAGCACCTGCTGACCGCGCTCGCTGATCCCGCCGATGCCGAAGGCGTAGAAGCGGAAGCGTTTGGCGTCCTGTTCGGCGGCGAGCGTCGGCACGAGCCGGCGCCACGCGTCCGTGGCCATCCCCTGGCTGTCGGTCGGCAGACCGTCGGTCACCAGGCAGATCTGAGGGCGGTAGTACTGGAGTCCGGAGCGGCGCAGCTCTGTCTTCCGCGCCGCCACCAGCCGCATCCCTGTCTCCACGGCCTCGGTCAGCAGCGTGACGCCGGAGGCGGACAGCTGCGGCGGCCGGAATTGGTGGGCGGCCACGAAGGGACTGGCCGTGGCCCGCGGGTCGAGGAGATGCGGGCCCTGCCAGACTCCGATCCCCGTGCCGCCGAAGGTCACCAGGGCGATCTCGACGCTGGAGCTGAGCCCCACATCCTCCTGGATCTCGCGCCCCCAGAGAGCCAGCGCCTCATTGAGCAGCTGGATCGGCTCGCCCGCCATGGAGCTGGAGATGTCCAGGCACAACAGAAGCGGCAACCGCTGCGCGTTGGTGCCGAACTCGATGTCCGCGTACGCGGCGGGCAGGTCCTGCGGCGGCGTGGCCGGCGGCCCCGGAATCGTTGGGTTCATGGGACGAGATCCTTTTGTCGTGTCCGTGATGTCGTGCAGTCGTCGCTTCCGGCGCCCGTATCAGGCACGGGAGTCAGCCCCGGGAGTCCCCGGGCGCGTAGGCCAGGAGGATTCCGGGTCGGCGGTCGGTGACGTCGACGGTCGCCTCGGGGTCCGGCGGGTCCAGATACGGCTCGGCCCAGCTCGCGCGGTACAGCCAACCGTCCAGTTCGACGTATCCCTGGGGATGGAGGCGGGTGCGTACGGTCGCCGGGCGGACAGGGCCGTCCGGCTCGGCGCGTGGGCCGGCCGCGCCGGGCTGCGCGGAACCGGTGGGCCATGACTGGCGCGGGGGGCGCTGCGGCAGCGCGGGCACCGGCCCGGCGATGCGGGCGGGCCGGAAGGCGGGTACGGGCGCGGACCGGGCGGCACGTGCGGGTCCGGCGACAGATCCGGGCACGTACCTGGTCCTGAGCACCGTCAGTGCGAACAGCGCGGTACCGGCGGCGAGGAGCGTCAGCAGCACCATTCCGGCCGGACCGATGCCTGTCCCGTCCGCGCCTTCGCCGGCGGGGAACAGGAGCCGCTGCGGCTCGACGCCCTTGGGGTGTCGGGCCTCTTTGAGTGCCGCCTGTTCGTCCGGGGCTGTGCGCGGATCGGACTCGGGGAGTCCGACGTCCTTCACGTGGACAGGCTGTCCGTCGGGACGTTTGAGGAGTTGGCACAGGCGGTCCCTGCCGCCGTCACAGAGCCCCAGCTCATCGGCGTACCGCAGGACCTCCGGGGGAGGTGTGCTGATCGTGGCGTCCTGGTGGACGACTGCCCGTCCGTCCGCGAGAAGCAGGAGCACGGTGCCCCCCGGCCCGCTGTCGCGGCCCGTCTGAACGACCACCAGACGGACGTTCGGCTTCCTCTTGGCCTCAACGACGCGCTCCATGCCCTTGCGTACATCGCCGTTGCCCAGGTTGAGCCGCTGCCCGACCGTCACCACAAGCGTGCCGTTTCCCTTGCCCGGATCGATCCCTTTCGCTGTCCGGTCCAGCCAGTCCGGAACCGCCGTGTCGCCGCCGGCCGAAGCCCCCACCAAGGGGACCGTCAGGAAGAGCACCGCCACCAGCGTCGCCAGGGCACGCTTCACCGCCCATGCCATGTGTCCCCCCGAATGTTCCCCCGATGACGCCCAGGGACGGTTTCTGCCTCTGTGTGCCGACCGGAACAGAGTGGCAGGGCACAGTCGGCCATCGGTGTGGTTGTCGGACAACTCGAAGCCTCGCGCAGGAGCGTGAAGCTTTTCGAGGGCGCGCGGGAACGCTGTTGTGCGCCGGGGCGCCGCCCTGTGCCGCACGAGCGGCGCATCCCTCCTGACTTGCTGCGACAGCCGCTCCATGGCGCTCGCCCCCACCTGCACATGACTCCGGATCGGGTCTGCAACATGCCATCGCCCGGCGGCGGACAACCCGTCGTATTGCGGAATCGGCCACGGGAGTGGTGCGGTATCAAAGTCCCGGCTCATACTGCGGGACAGGGGGACGGCGTGGCCAACACCGACGAAGCCCAGGAGCGTCTGATCGGACTGCTGCTGACCGAACAGAGGGGCACCGACCCGGCGCCGTACCTCTCCGGGGAACCAGGCACCCAGGACAGCACGTGGGGCAGCTGGCTCGTGCCCGCGGCGGCGCTCGCGGCCGGCGAACCCAAACGGGCCGTCGCCGTCCTGGGGCGCTCCACACCCGCTACGCCCGATCACGCTCACCTGGAAAAGGCTTTGCGGACCGCTGCCCTCGCCATGGAACACAACTGGCACCCCGGCGCAGCGCCCGTCCCCCTCCGGCAGGAAGCCGTCCGCGCGCTGACCGACGCCGGCTCCGGGATGGAGGCCGTCGTCGCATCGATCACGAACCCGCCGGTCCGGCTCTGCGCACACCTGGCCGGACAGGTCGGCGTCGTCCTGCTCTCCGCTCGTATGACGCTCGGCCACGCCACGACCTCGGTCGCTGCCCGGTCCCGCACCCTCCGGTACGGGGCGCACACACCGTGGACCGAGCGGGAGTTGGCCGACGATGTGCTGCAGCCGCTGGAGTGGTTCGACGGGTTGTACGAGGAGCTCATGGACCTCGGTCACGCGGACGCCACCGCCTATCACCTGCTGCTCGCGGCCGACCTTCGCGTACGGGCGGGCAACCGGGCGGCGGCGACGCTCCTGCTGCGGCACGCGGACCAGTACGCCACCGGCAGCCCCGCCGCCGCGGGCTTCGCCGCGCTCCTCACCGGCGACTGGGAGCTCGGCGCCCCCGGAGCGGCCGAACACTGCGCCGTCGCACCCACCCCGCCGGACCCCGACGCGCTGTCGGTGGCGGCCGGCCACTACGAGCGAGCCGCAGCGTCATACGGTGCGGCGGGATCCTCGCGCGGCCGGGCGGCGGCGCTGCTGCGCCTCGCACACACGCATCGGCTTGCCGGCCGGCACACGCACGTACACGAACTCCTGGACCAGGCCCTCGAATTGGCGCTCGCGGGCGGCGACGGCGCGTGCGCGGCGCTGCTCCGCGTCCACCGAGGGCTCGGCCTCATCGAGGCGGAGGAGGCGGGGGAGGGCGAGTCCGAGGCCGCCGAGCAGGTCGTGAACTGGGCCACGACGGACGGAAGCACGTCGTGGCTCCGGGGGCTGCGCCACATCGCCGAGGACCGTGCGCGGCACTGGAGTGCGCAGGGCGAGATCATCAAGAGCAAGCGCGCCGGCCTGCTGGCGAACCGCCTCACCGCCGAACCCGCGGGCACCCGCCGACACCTGACGGCCGGGGCCGCGGCAGGCACGTACCAGCGGGCCGGCCACCGCCTCGCCGCGTTCGTGCTCACCGGCACGGAACAGCAGGAGCACCTCGACCGCATCCGGCAGCGAACCGACCGGGGCGAGCCGCCCGAACTTGGCGAGTGCCTGAGCGTCGTCCGGTGCGCCACGGTCCTGAACGATCAGGCGACCGTCCTGCAGGACCCGGATCTGGTCGCTGCCACACGCTCGTCGACCGAGCTGGCGATCGAGGTCGCGGAGAGTCTTCTGGCCACCTCGGATCCGGATTCGGCCGTCAGGGACGCGGTACGGGCCGCGCTCGGCATGCTGGAGTCCGGCCTCCTCACCTCCCGCGCCCAGGAGACCCGGTTCCGCTCCCGGCGCGCCCGTTCGGCGGGACTCGACGCGGAGGCCGACCTCCACGCCCACCAGACCCTGCGGGAGGCTGAACGGATCACGGACCCGCTGTTCGCGGGGCTCGTACGCTGCTCCGCCCGTCTCGACCTGCGCGACACGGACGCGGCCAGGGCCGAAGTGGCGGCGATCGAGGAGCACCTCTCCGCGATCCAGGCGACCGCCCTGTGGCTGAGTGTGGGCGAGCCCGAGCGCGCCGCGCCCCATGTGGAGCGGATCGGCGTGGACGGCCCCGGCCCCGCGCAGCCGTGGGAACTGCCCGCGCTCCACGCGGACTTGGAGCTGGGGCGGCGCGTGTACGACCGGGCGGCCGGCCACGCCCTGCGGGGGCTGGCGACGTACGAAGAGCGCCGTGTCAGGCTGTCGCGCGACGCGCTGCGCGCCTCGTCCGCCGACGATCCGGTGGTGGCCGGCCTCCACCACGCCGCGGTGCTGTCCTTGCTGGAAGGCGGCGGATCCGACGCGGCCGCCGCCTCCTTCGACCGGGCCGAGCGCACCCGCTCCGGCTTCCTCGATGCCGTGCGTGCCCTCGACGCCGCGGGTGACGACGGGGCGGCGCGCGCCGCGGTCAGGAACTGGCTCGCCGCCGAAATCCGCTGGTCCGCGCAGTTCGAGACCGAGGCGGCGGCCATCCGCCGCAGCGCGGTCACCGCGCCGGCACACGAGCGGAGACGGCGGATCGACGAGGTGGAACGGGGCCTGGACGCGGCCGAGTCGGAGGTACGCCGGCTCGCCCCCGCCGCGTTCGCCGCGTCGCACACCGAGCCGCCGGACGCCGCCGCCGTGGCCGCCGCGCTGCCCCCGGACGCCCTCCTCCTCACGTACCACCTTCACGACGACGACCTCGTCGGCTGGGCCATGACCCGTGAGACGCTGCGCCCGCGGCGCCACGCCCGGTGGGCCCACGGTACGGTAGCGAGCGCCCGCCGGTTCCATGCCTGGTGCGCCGGGAGGGACGCCGGAGGCGACGGCGAAGCGGACGGCCAGGAGCTGGCCGCACTGCTGCTGGAGCCCTTCCGTCGGCTGCTCCGCGACCGGCGGCGGGTGATCGTGGTCCCGCCCGCCGGACTCGCGCTCCTGCCGTTCCACGCGCTCCCCTGGAACGGCGACGTCCTCGGTGCCGGCCATGAGTTGTCGTACCTCCCCGCCGCTTCCCTCGTCACCCGGCTCCACGAGCAGCCACCGGAGCGACCCTGGTCACAGCTCGACGCGCTGCTGGTGGGCGCCCCCGCCATCGCTCCCCGCCACGGGCTGGCGGCCCTGCCGGGCACCGCCGCCGAAACCGTGGAGATCGCCGGGCTGCTGCCCCGCCACCGACTGCTGACCGGGCCCGCGGCCACCCGCGAGGAGGTGCTGGAGGCGGCGCGCGGCTGCGAGCTGCTCCACTTCGCCACCCACGGGCTCGTCGACGACCTCGCGCCCCATCGCAGCCGGCTTCAGCTCGCCGGGGACGACGACTTCGGTCTCGCCGACCTGCTCACCGCCGCTCATGCCCCGCAGTTGCTCACCCTGTCCGCCTGCGACACCGGACGCGGTACCGCCACCGCCGGCGGCGACGTCCTCGGGCTGACCCGGGCGGCGCTGATCACCGGGGCGCGGCACGCCGTGGTCTCGCTCTGGCCCGTCCGTGACAGCACCGGGTGCCTGGTGATCACCCGAACCTACCGCCGTCTCTCGGACGACCCGACGGACTCCGTCGGTACGGCACTGGCGAAGGCTCAGCTGGAGGTGCGGGGCCTGTCGGCCGCCGAACGGGACGAGGAGTTCCGTGCGCTCACCGACCGGGCCGGGGTGCGTCCGGGCCCCGCGTCCCGGTCCAGGTCCTGGTCCGGGACCAGGGACAGTGAACAGCTGCGCTCCACGGAGGCAGACGACCGGCACCCGTACCACTGGGCGCCCTTCATTCATGTGGGGGTATGACATGACGCTGCGCGCGGTGCTGATCGGCGCTCAGACGTTCAACCTGACGGGCGTGCACACCGATGTCGAAGTCATGCACAGCGTGCTGGGGAAGCACGGCTTCACCGACATCCGTGCCCACGTCGAGAAGGAAGCTTCCTACGCGGGCATCTCACAGGCGCTGCGGCAGCTGTGCCGCGACACCCGGCACGGCGACGGAGTCGTCGTGTACTTCTCGGGACACGGCTCGCTGCGGGGGGATCTGCAGTATCTGGTGCCCGACGACATCGAACAGAGCACACCCACCGATTTCCGGGGTTTTCTGGCTGCTGAACTCACCGCCATGGTCCGTGTGCTCACCCGCATCACGCCCAACGTCACGTGCGTGCTCGACTGCTGCCACTCCGGCGGAGCGGTACGGGACCCCGCCCACGAGTCGGGCCGGTGGCGGCTCAAGTCGGTGAGCCCGCCCAAGGTCGCGCACGACGACGGGCTCGCCCGGGCCGCCGCCCTCGCCCGCCGGAACGCCCCGCTGGTCCCTGAAGTCGTCCGGCTGACGGCGTGCCAGCAGCACGGCTCGGCGTACGAGGCCGAGGTCCGCCCGGCCGCCGGCCGCCAGGGGGTCTTCACCGCCGCACTGGCCGACGTGCTCGACACACCCGCCGCGCGTCAGGTGCCCTGGTCAGTACTGATCGCCCGCCTGCGCGACCGCGTCAAGCAGCAGCACATGCCGCAGTGGCCGGACGCCGGCGGGCCCTCCGGCCGGCTGCCCTTCTCGCTCGAGGAGCGCTCGGAGCCGGAACGTATGCCCCTGATCCGCAGGGACGGCCGGTTCGTCGTCCCCGGAGGTGCCGTCTTCGGCCTCGACCGAAACGACACCGTGCGCATGGTGTTCCCGCACGACGACCCCTGGCGCGGGCTTACGGACCGCGAGCCGGCCGAAGGTGAGGACGCGACGGTGCAGGCCACCGTGGACACCATGGAGGGCGGCGACGCAGTGCTGCGTACAACGGCGGAGGCCGATGCAGCCACTGGCGAAGCACCCCTGCCTGCCGGGCTGTTCACGGCGGAACTGCCACCGGGCACGTACGCGCTGCCGCTGCGCGTCCACGACCGCCGACTGGTGCGCGTCGAGGGCGACGGCACACTCGCCGACGCACTGCGCCGACAACTCGCCGACTGCCCCCGGCTGGCCGAGACCCACGACGGGCAGCCCTTCGCCACCGTACTCCTCCACAACGGCACCGCCACCGTGCTGAACCACGACAACCTGCCGTTCCGGGAGCCCCTGGAGGCCACCTCGTCGCAGGTCTCCCGGATCACCGGACTGCTGGAGGACTTGGCGCGGGGCGACCGGGTGCGCGCCTTGCGCGACCCGGAGGACGGGGCCCTGCCGGCCGCCGATGTGGAGGTCCGCTTCGAGATCGAGGTCCCGGCCCACAGCGGCATCTGGCGCCGCCTGGACGCGGTGGGGGAGTGGCTGTACGACAGGGACCGCTACCGCGTCACCGTGACCAATCAGTCGGGTGAGCCGCGGTACTTCTGGGTGGTCGGCGTCGGACTGAGCGGCAGGACCGCTCTGGTGACCAACGACCAGCCCAGCGGCTACCGCCTCGAACCCCACGGCGCGCCGCACCGCAGCACCCGCACGACGGCCCCGATCAGAATCACATGGCCCCAGGACGTCCCGCGCCTCGGCCCGCGCCCCGAGACCGTCCACGTCCTCGTCGGCGACCGCCGGATGGACCTGAACGTTCTCACGTCGGTCGGGCCGCGCCGGAACGCGGACACCGCCGACCCCGCCCTGATGCCGCTGTTGCAGGAGGTGTGGGGGGCATTCAGGGACCAAGTCATGGAAGGGGGAGAGGAGTTTCGCTACCGCGTTCACACGGTGCGCGCCGACGCCGTGCCGTACCCCCGGGAGGCCGGCGCATGAATACGCGGATGTCGGCGCTCGGCAGGGCATTACGATGCCGTACGTCACAGCTGCCGAGAGGTGCCGGTAAGGCCGGGAAGGTTCCGCGATGCCGGAGAAACACGCCAAAGGCCCGGACCCCGAGGACCACTGGCCGCACGGCACGCTCCTGGCGGAGCTCGCCGGCTCCGGGGAGGCCGCAAAGGACCTGCTCTCCCTGGGGACGCCCCGCGCGTACGCCCCCGGCGAGATCCTTCTGGCCGAGGGGCGGGAGGAGACGTTCGTCCTGCTGCTGGTGACCGGCGTCACCAAGGTCACGGCCCTCTCGGAGAACGGCGACACGGCGCTGCTGGCCGTCCGGCTCGGCGGTGAACTCGTGGGGGAGTTCGCCGCGTTCGACAACGGGCCGCGGTCGGCCAGCGTTACCGCGGCGGGCGCGGTCACCGCCCGGCGCATCGGGCAGCAGGACTTCCTCCGCTGCCTGGACCGGTATCCCGCGGCCGCTCTGGCGGTGAGCCGGATGCTGGTGCGCAAGAACCGCTGGTCGGTGCGGCGCCGGGGCGACTTCGGCAGCTGCCCGGTCGCCACCCGGGTGGCCCGGGTCCTCCTCGACCTCGTCGAGGACTACGGGCGGCCGCAGGGCGGCGGCGTCCTGATCGGGCCACGGCTGACCCAGGCGGAGATCGCCGGGCTGGTCGGCGCCAGGGAACGCCGCGTACACCACGTCCTCGGCGAACTGGCCGAGAAGGGTGTCATCCAGGTCGGCTACAGCCGGCTGACCGTCCTCTCACTGGACGGACTGCACCAGGCCGCCCTGCTGACCGGGACGGACGACGACTGACGACAGCCGCGCAAGAGGGGGAGCGAGGGGAGCCAGGACCATGGGACAGGACGATGCACGGGACGGGGCACAGGACGACGTACTTGCCACCATCGACCTGTTCGCAGCGACGCTGCGGTGCCCAAAGGAGGAGACCTCGTACGCGACAGGGTCGCGGGCGCTTCCCTGGGGCGCCCCCTGGGCTACGCCCTGCCCCCGGTCACCGACGGCGTCACGGCGGCGGGGCGCGCGGCGCCGCGCGACGTCCTGCTCTGCTTCCCCTTCGACCTCGAGGAGCTGCCGGGCGGCCGCGACTACCGGGAGGCGACCCTCGCCGTCCCGCTCGACGACGGTCCGCACGCCGTGACCCGGCACCCGGCACCCGGCAGCACCGCGGCCGACGGGGCGGAGGTCGCCGCGTTCGGGCTCGGCAAGGACCGGCTCCAATGGGTCTTCCGGGCACCGGGACGAAGCGGTGCGCTGCGTCCCGAGGGGCGCTGGGCGCAGGCCGTCGTCCGGCTCACGCCTCGCGGGCCGTCCGTCGATCTTGGTCCGAGAAGGGGCCGTCCCGCCGAGGGTGGGCCCGCTATCTGGTGTGCGGCGGGGACCGTGGGTGTCGTATGGTGAACCGGTTCCTGTGCCGAGGTGTCGGCGGCAGTGACCGGATTTCCTGTTCCTTCTGTGTCGATCTTGAGGTGACGTCCTATTAACCAGGCCATGTAGTCGTCCGTGTTCCCCACGTGCTGAGTTGTCGCACGTGTCCGGGGGCGGACGTCGCGCTGGCCTGAGTTGCGTCACCCTCCCCTCTTTTTGTCTTTCCCGGGTGCAGCTCTGCAGTCTGCCCCGGGTTTCGTGCTTTCCGGCCCCGGTGCGGCTGTCGGAGGGGCTCCCCGATTCCTTTGGATCAGGAGTTTCCCGTCGTGTCTTCCTCCGCGCTCGACAACGAGCCGCAGCACACCACCCAGCCCCCAAACCACCCAGCACCTCACCACCCGAAAATGGCCCTGGCGGCCCGGATCGCCCTCTTGGTGCTGCTGACCGCCGAACTCATTGACATCCTCGACCAGTCGGTCGTGCTGACCGCCCTGCCCGCGATCCAGGAATCGACCGGCGCCGGGCCGGCCGCGTTGCAGTGGCTGACCACCGGCTATTCACTGCCCGTCGCCATCGGGCTGATCACCGGCGGGCGCCTCGGCGACCTCTACGGCCGGCGCAGGATCCTCCTCATCGGCACCGTCGTGTTCACCGCGGCCTCGCTTCTGTGTGGCCTCGCTGCCGGGCCGGGCGTGCTGATCGGCGCCCGCATGCTCCAAGGCGTGGGAGTGGCCCTGATGATCCCGCAGGTCCTGGCCACCCTCCATGTCACCTTTGAGGGGAAGAACCGCAGCAAAGCGTTCGGTCTGTACGGGGCCGCCCTCTCCCTCGCCAACGTCCTGGGCCCGGTCATGGGCGGCCTGCTCACCGAAGCCGACCTGTTCGGGCTGTCCTGGCGGCCGATCTTCCTGATCAACGTGCCCGTCGGTCTCGCCGTGATCATCCTGGGACGCCGGTTCATCCCCGAGTCGACCGCCGGGAAGCCCGACCGGCCCGACCTGACCGGCATGGCGTTGTCCGCACTGGCCATCGTCCTGATCGTCTTCCCGCTCACCGAGGGGCACATCCATCACTGGCCGCTGTGGTGCTTCGCCCTGCTTGGTGCAGGACTTCTCGTGCTGGGCGTCTTCCTGCGCCACCAGCAGCGCAAGCAGGACAACGCCCCGCTCGTACCCCTGTCCCACTTCCGGGGCAGGCAGTTCTCCGGCGGCATGGCCGCGCAGCTGATGCACGGCCTTCTGTGCGGGCTGTTCTTCATGACCTGGACCCTCTACCTCCAGCGCGGACTCGGCATGAGCCCCTTCCACGCGGCCCTGGCCTTCGTACTGCTCTCCGTCGGAGAGCTGGCCGGCGCGACAATCGGGGCGAAGAGCAGCGGGCGCTTCGCCCGCCGCCTTCCCCAGGCGGGAGCCCTCATCACACTCGCTGCGATGGCCGCCTACGGACTCCAGGCCGACGCAGGTCAGGCAGACCTGACCCTGCTGGCGATGACCGCCCCGGTGGTACTGATCGGCTTCGGCCTCGGCATGGTCGGCGGCCCGCTCGCCGACATGTCCCTCGCCAGGGTCCCGCACGAGGACGCCGGGTCCGCCTCGGGCCTGTTCAACACCGCCATGCACCTGGGCATCGCCCTCGGTACCGCGCTGACCGCCCTGGTGTTCTTCGCCACCACCGACGGCTCACCCGACGCCGGACTCAACCGCGACGCGTTCATCACCGTCCTGTGGTGGGTCGGCAGCATCCTCGCCCTGATGTGGACCCTGATGTTCTGCCTGCCCAAGGAGGCCAACAGCCAGGCCGACTGAGCCACCCCCAGGTCCCGGCCACGACGTCAGCCGGGACCTGGGCCCTCACCCTTCCTCGACCCCTCCGTCCTCGGTGTCTTCGGCGTCGTCGGGGTTGCGGGAGGAGCGCAGGCCCCGGCCGCACGACAATCACCACGAGACCAAACAGCCGACCTCCTACTTCGGCGACACCCGCATCCGCCCCAGCTTCCGCACCCCGCTCGAACGACGCCTTGCCAGCACCTGATCCCGAGCCTCTGCAGGAACTCTGTCCGCTGCCCCCGAACGGTGCTCGGCCC
Organism: Streptomyces sp. NPDC055287; assembly: GCF_053646035.1. Taxonomy (NCBI): domain Bacteria; kingdom Bacillati; phylum Actinomycetota; class Actinomycetes; order Kitasatosporales; family Streptomycetaceae; genus Streptomyces; species Streptomyces sp. NPDC055287. The sequence continues at coordinate 23,731 of NZ_JBSHNE010000024.1, forward strand.
GCGTCCACCACACATCGGGATGGTTCAGAGAAGTGACCAGCCCGAATGAGATGGCTCCACTCCAGATGGGGCGTGGCGTGGCGGGCCTCCAGCGGTGGGGAGATCCAGCCTAAAACGGGCATGAGGGTGGGGTGCCGGCCGTGGGGACCAACGGGGCAGCGAATGGCGCTATGGGAGAGGGGCTCCGCGAGAACCGTGGGCAAGCAGCCCTGGCACTGGCCAGCGACGACGACTGACACAACCGCCCGATGTCAGACGATTCCTCAGCGGGTGAGCAAGGATGGTCCTGATGATCACCGCTGACCCCTCGGGAGGGGACCATGGCCGACGTCTGGGTGCTGAGTCCAAGTCACAGCGAGCCGGAAAAAAGCCGTCTGATCCGTTCCGACGCCATCACCTACCTCAGCACGTCCGCCGAGGAGCTTGTCGCGGCCCGCGTCGGCTCGGACGACACCGTGGTCCTGGTTCACCGGGCCACCCAGGGCGGCAGAGACCTCCCCGAGGACTTCCACCTTGCCTACCTGGCCAAGCTCGCCGTGGCCCGCGGGCGGGCCCGCGTGAGCGAGGAGGACCTGGTGCTCCTCGCCGACACGGATACCAACGGCGCATGGGACTGGTCGGTACTCCCCGTCTCGGAGCTTTGGCCAGCCTGACCTTCGGATCGGCCCGCCCTGCCAAAAGGGGGAACCGGAGGCATTCGCCGACGCCGCTGTGCCGGCCGGTATGGGGGTGAGGGCCCTGAGGGGTGGCAGGGCCTCCCACAACGCGGGTCCGTGGGGGACGGATATGCGCACCCGCGTCGGCGGAACAACGACCACCAGGGCGTCACGGCGGCAGTGGGGTTCCAAGCCAGAGCAGGCGCAAGAGGGGCGACGGGGCTGGCTGCCGAAGGGGTGGCGCTATCGCAGGCCATCGAGCAGGTCGCATCACCAGCAGTACACAGTACCCAGTTTGGTGTGCAGAGGAAAGAACGGAGGAACGAGGCACCATCAGGATCGCCCGGGTGGAAGTCGTTGAGCCCGGGTACCGCAGGACATCCGATAGTGAGGTGGTCTCCGGTCAAGCAACCGCGATCCCCGCACCCCCGACAGCATCTCGGTCGGGTCTGCGGACACAGAGGGCCGGCGCAGTACCAGGGCCGGTAGATGGTGTAGCAGTTCCTTCGGGGCCCTGGTGCCATATGGCGCCAGGGCCCCTCAACGCGTTCCACAGAGAGGTGCAATGACAGCAGACGACTCCTACGGCCGTCTCGACGACGACGATTACCCCGCCTACACCATGGGCCGTGCCGCCGACATGCTCGGCACCACCCCGAACTTCCTCCGCGCCATCGGCGAAGCCCGCCTCATCACCCCGCTCCGCTCCGCCGGCGGACACCGCCGCTACTCCCGCTACCAGCTGCGCATCGCCGCCCGCGCCCGGGAACTCGTCGACTAGGGCACCCCCATCGACGCCGCCTGCCGCATCGTCATCCTCGAAGACCAGCTCGAAGAAGCCCAGCGCATCAACGCCGAACACCGCCGCACCGCCGAAGTGGCCAACCCTACGGCCGCGGCCTGAGACGACCGAGACCCGCAAACTTGGGCCAGGCCTTCGCGGCTGACGCCCGCATCCTCGGCCCGGGACGCACAGCGTTCCGGGCATCGCGGGTCAGGTCCCGGGCCGCCCGCACCTCACTCTCGGCAAGGTCATCTTCGGCGTCGACTCCATCGATGGCTTCTTCGACCTCTCTACCTGGATCGCCGCCATCATCGGCTCCGTCATCCTCCTTGTCGTCTACCGTCTGGTCACCGGTAACAAGCGCCACCACAGCCATGCCTGAGCGACAAAGTCCTACCCCAGCGGAACGGCTCCCCCTCTCGGAGGGTGGAGCCGTTCCGCTGCTGCGAGCTTCAGGCCCGCGTCGACACCGGGTGAAGGAACACCTGCCTACGGCTGCGTCAAGCTGCGGCGGCGGTGCCGGCTGGAGACAAGCAGGCCCAGTCGCCGCCCTTCTGTCTGACCCGCGTACGTGTGAGGTGAGTGTTCGGGGGTAGACGGGTTGCGGCGTGACTGGGCGCTTGGGGGAGGCGGGTCGGCATGAGGCAGACAGTGGGCGGTGAGGACAGCCAGTCGTTGCTGGTCGACGTCATCTCGGTGTCCGGTGCGTTCGAGGGCAGCGAGGACATCGCCGCTGCCCGTGATCTGGCCCGTAGTTTTCTCACCGATGTTCAGGCCGTGCACGGGCTACCGGTGTCCGGGCGCGCGATGGGCGTGGTGCAGCTTGTGGTCAGCGAGCTGGTGACCAATGCCCGCAAGTACGCCCCCGGCCCGTGCGTGCTGACGCTGGAGGTCGATGGCGGCGCTGTGGAGGTGTCCGTGTGGGACAGCAACCCGACGCCGCCGGCGGTCCTCGCGCCTGACCCGACCCGGATCGGTCAGCACGGGCTGGAGATCGTCATGGCGGTCGGTCAGAGCTTCGCGGTGCACCGCGAGCTCGTGGGCAAGCGGATCTCCACGGCCATCGTGCTGGCCGACGACCCGGGCGGGGACGCCGCCGGCCGCCAGCGGTGACGATCTCCGCGCGGGCGAGGCCCGGTGACGAGAGGGCTCTGGCGCCAGTAGCACCGGGCCGCCCAACCACCCCTGCGGCGGGGGCGGCTGTCTTGCTCGTGCTGAGCTTTGGGCTGCTTCCGATCCCGCGGCGTTGGCGGGTGTTCAGCCGGCCCCGACAGGCAGCGGACCTACTCGGGATTCCAGCCACGTCGGCAGGTCCAGGAGCCGGACGCCTTCCTGTTCGTCGGGGTCGGTGCGGGCGACCAGGCAGACCATGTCCTGGTCGCCGGTGTTGACCGGCATGTGGGGGGTGTCGGCGGGGATGTGGATGTAGTCGCCCGCCCGCAGCGCCACATGCTCGGCCAGGTCCTCTCCGTGCCAAACCTCGACCTGGCCGGACTGGATGAAGATGGCCGACTCGTGTCCCTCGTGCAGGTGAGGACGGCCGCGGGTCCCGGCCGGCATCACCAGACGGTGGAGACACAGCCGCTCCGCTCCTGCCGACTGTGCGCTGATGCCCGCGCCGAACGTGCCGCCCTGGAGGCCTTCGTACTGTCCGGTCCGGACCACCGTGCACTGCTTCTGATCTGCCATACGCGCAGTACAACAGCCCCTCCGCGGCGTTCGATCAGTTCCCGCCAGAGTTCTCAGGCACAGGATCGCGGCCTTGAGGGTCCTCGTGCCGGTCGTATCCGCACCGCTGTCCGGTTCGTTGAGCACGAGTGCGGTGGCGCGCAGGGCGCTCGGCCGACAAGGATTTCGAAGGCAGGCGTGATGGCTTTGACGGGCCCTTCGGCCGACCGCTGCGCGGGGCGCAGTGTGGTGGTCACGGGGGCGACGGGCGGGATCGGTGCCGCGACGGCGTTGCGGTTGGCGGGCTTGGGCTGGGATGTGATCGGTACTGCCCGCAGCCAGGACAAGGCGGATGCCCTGGTCGTGGCTGCGGCAGGGCGGGGGCTGGGGTTGCGGACGGTGGTGCTGGACGTGGCGGATACGGTCTCCTGCCGGGAGGCGATGGCCCGGGTGGAGGAGATGACGGGCGGTGGCGTGTGGGTGGTGGTCAACAACGCCGGTGTGCCACAGGCCGGCTCGGTGGAGGATGTCAGTGATGAGCAGGCGCGTCACCTGCTGGAAGTGAATCTTCTGGGAGCCATGCGGATCTGCCGGCTCGCGCTGCCGGGGATGCGCCGGCGGGGTAGCGGGCGGATCGTTAACGTGTCCTCCGGCTTGGGGCGGGTGCCGTGGCCGATGGGCGGCTGGTACAGCGCGAGCAAGCACGCCCTGAGCGCGATGAATTCCTCGTCTCACCCGCCAGGTGGCGTCGCACGACCGCCAGGGCGGGCCCGGCGGTGCGGGGCTGGCGGCCCGGTGCGGTGCTGGGACCTGCTGCGGCAGCTGGGCCGCCGGCCGAGAGGCAGGCGCGGGCAGCACGAGACCCCGGGAATCTGCCATGACCTCCCGGGGGCCGGTGTGTGCACTTCGCTTGACCGTGCTGCTCAACGACCGGTCAGAGGCGGCGTCACGCGAGTGGTTCAGCCGCAGCCTCCGCCGCACTGACAAGGTCCGCCCGACTGGCAGCCGCAGGTGAAGTTCGGACCGCACTGACAGCCCGTGCGGCCGGCATGCCGATGCAGGTGTGTGTTGCCTGGGGTGGTGTCATGACGTGTCCTTTCCTCGGGCTGGCACGGGCAGACGTCCCGCCCGGCCTCGGTTTCCGGAAGTGCAGCTACAGCGGGGAAAGCTACTGCCCCCGCTGCGGCAAGCCCTGCGACGCCACTTCGTGCCAGGCGTGCGGACGCTTCCGCGTCGACGGCTCCTGCGGAGGAGACAGCCAAGCTCCTACTATCGCGGCCCCGTGGGTGTCACCACGGTGAGACGGCTACTGGTCGGGGTGGTCGCCGGTGATGCCGTCGGCCATCCGCCCACGGCCGGGCGGTCAGGCTGGTGGGTGAGCGGGGTGTGGTGCACAGGGGGCGGACGGCTTCGGCGGCGTGGATGATGCGGTCGACGTCCTGGTCGGTGAGGTCGCAGTGCAGGGAGAGCCGCAGTGCGGTGCGGTTGTGGGGGGTGGCGGGGGGACAGAAGACGGATGCGAACACGCATACGCGTGCACGCCGCGCTGGCCTCACGGCATGTGCTGCTCCTCGAGGAAAGCTACGTCCGCGGCGCCGCACGCTGGCACCGAATCGCGCCGAAGAACCTCAACACAGTGCGCGCCGGTCTCGGCCCGCGCGCCTTGCTGACCGTCTGGCCCGACCTGACCCCGAACGTCGGCGCCGTCCTCGCCGCGTTGCCCCAGGAGGAGGCCATCCAGTTCGTCTGGGAAGCGCAGGACGGGACGATCAGCCACGCGATCGTCGACGACACCGACTATCAAGAGCTCACCGTCCACGTGGCCGATGCCCGAGCCGCCTGTGCCCTGCCTCTGTCCCTCGCCGAACACCGCCCACTGCTCTGTGCTGCCCTCCCAGACAGCGACGGTGTACTGCGCGCCCGGTGGTAACCAGGTTTGCGCGCCACGGGCGAGCCAGCAGGTCCTGTGCATCGAAGTTGTCCTGCCAGACCAGATGTCGCGCTCAGTCACAGCGACGTCGCCCGGGCGCGCCTACGGTGACGCAAAATGTGCTATTTGATACGTATAGGTAACGATCTTGTTTGTGCCCTACGTCGCCTGCGGGTCCCGCGACCCGCCGGGAGGAGCTGACATGCCCTCATCGTTCTCCGCCCCCGGATTCGCCGACGAGCTGACTCCCGGTGTCCTCGACCGCTGGAACCAGGTGGTCGAGAATGAGTTCAAACGCCTCGAACCCCTCTACGGAAGCCCGTACTTCACGCTCGAACCCAGCGATCCGGACGCCCAGCGGGTGGCCGTCACCTGGTTCGGGAACCCGGCGGAGCCGGAGTTCTGCTTCGACGAGACGACCGCCCGCAAGCTCTCCGACTGGGGCGTCCACGGACGGCGCGCGCTCCACAACGAGTATTGCGAGTACGCGGTGGTCACCGCCCCCGACCGGCAGGGCAACCTGCGCCCGAAGCGGGTCCAGGTCACCACCGAACTGCCCGAGTACTACCAGGTGATCGCCGAGGACGACCCGGACCTGCTGCGCGACATCCTCACCGACACGCTCGGCGGCGAACCTCCCCGCTGGGAGGAGCTCTACGGTCCCGCGGTCGCCAACCCGAAGGTGCTCAGCCCTGCACAGCGCCGGGTGGCGTTCGCCCGGCAGATGACCGGCCACGGAGGACACCCCGACCTCCAGGCAGCCGGTGTCCCGGCCGATCCCGAGGGCTCCCTCAACACCGTCAACGCCCTTTTCATGGCCCACCCCATCAACGGGCTCGACGACCTCCTCTACATCGTGATGTTCGGCTCCAAGCCCTACGCGCGCCGCACCAGCACCGGCGCGCTGGAAGCGGCCGGACGCGACCAGATTTTCCGCCAGGACCCCCTTCTCGCCGCACTGGCCTGCCGCAACGCCGACCCGGCCGCCGCGATGGCCGCGGCGGGCGCCGCCTTCGACGGGCGGACCGTGTCCTTCGCCGACCCCATCGGCATGTACATCCACGCGTTCACCTCCGAGGTCTTCCAGTTCGAGGGCGGGCCGGTCCCTGATCCGTGGATCCGGCTCAGCCGCGGTCGCCAAGGCCTCCACCAGCGGTTGGAGTTCGGCCCGGGGGACGCGGACCCGCATTTTCTCGGCGACATCACCGTGGTCGAGGGCGAGTCGGAAGACCCGCTCACCGGCGGCTACCAGGTCGTGCGCCATGTCCAGGTGGGCCCGCTCGCCGCGCTCGGCGCACCCAAGGAGGTCCCGCAGGGTGACTTCGTGGTCCTGCCCGATCCGTCCGGCCCGATCCGCTGCCGCGACGCGGGCGTGTGCAGCGACGTCGTACGGCCGCTGAAGGAGGCGTTCGAGGCCGCGGCCGGGCAGCCCGCCCCGCCCGCCGGTCGACGCGGCCGCCGATGAGCACCCTTCAGGACGGGATCTACCACGGCCCCGGGCGCCGTCCGCCCGGGCATCTCGCGCTTGTGTTCCTGCGCGCCGACCCCGCGTTGGACTCCGCCGCGGTGGACGGCGCGCTGCGCGAGGTGACCGGGATGTTGGGCGGCCTCGCCGAAGGGCGCGTCGGCGAGCTGCCCGGCCACCCGGTCCCGACCGGCGACCTGGAGTTTCTCCTCGGCTTCGGACCCAAGGCCTTTGACATCCCCGGCGCCCGCGTCACCTGCCCCGCCGCGCTCGGTCGGCGCTTTCGCTTCCGCTCCCCGCTGCCCACCGGCGGCGGCCCCGTACTCGTCGGCGCGGGCCTTCCGTATGCCTCGGACCTCGTCCGTAATGACGCTACTGAGGAGTTCTGCCTCCAGCTCACCGCGGGGACTCAGCTCGCGGTGTCCCGCGCGGTCGTGGAACTGTGGAAGCTGCTCGGCGGCATAAGGGACAGCCGCACCGGGATGGCGGCGCTGGAGATCGCAGGCATCCACACCGGTTTCCAGCGCGACGATCTGCGCAGTTGGATCGGCTTCCACGACGGCGTGTCCAACCTGGAGAGCGGTGAGCGGGAAGGGGTCATCTCCATCGGCGACGCCGAGGCTGGCTCCGACACCTGGACCGTCGGAGGTACCTACCTCGTCTTCCTCCGGCTCGCTGTCGATCTCGGTCAATGGCACCATCTGCCGCGTGCCCAGCAGGAGTTGCTGGTCGGCCGGGACAAGCTCACCGGCGCCCCGCTCACCGGCACGGACGCCGAGGGGCGGCCCGTACCGGCCGCCGGCTGCCCGGTGTCCGGGACCACCGAGGTCACCCAGCCCGGCAATGAGGACTTCATCGAGCCGGGCCCCACCGACGACCCCGTGCTGCTCGCCGCCCACGTCCGCCGGGCCAACCTGAGCGGCGGCGATGCCCCCGAACTGGCTGGCTCGCTGCGGATGTTCCGACAGGGCTACGAGTTCTTCCAACCCGTTGCCGCCGCGCCAGGCTTCCGCGTCGGCCTGAACTTCATCAGCTTCCAGGACCACCCCGACCGGGTGCTGCGCGTCCTGACCCAGCGCGGCTGGCTGGGCGGCGTCAACTTCGGCGGGCAGCCCGGCGAGAACGGTCCGGCAGGCCGGCTGCTGACCGTACGGGCCGGTGGCATCTATTTCGTCCCGCCGGTGCGGGACGCCGCTCCCTATCCGGGAGCCGAGGTCCTCGGGTGAACACACCCTCTCTCCCCGATGGAAACGGAGACGCACGGTGATCGAGAAGATGTGGCTCTAGCCGCCGCTGGCCTTCGCCCGGCTGGGTCCGTCCCCCGAGCCTTGCGAGAACTACCGGTACGGGCCCAACGACCTGATCCCTCGGGGCACCGGCAAGACCGTGGCGCCGCCCGCGCCCTCGCTCGTCGTCGCCGACGACAAGGCCGGTCGGGGAAGCGTGTCCGCGGAACCTGGCTGATCTGCTCCGGGCTCCACCGCTGTTCGAGGTGGCGCTGGATGAAGCCTTGCAGCTCGGGGTTCTGCCCTATCTTCCCGGCCTTCGGGCGGGGCCGACGGGCCTCTGCTCGGCTCTGTGCGGCGTGAGGGCGGTAGGCCCACCAGGACACGTCACCACGCAGCGGCATGCCGTTGCGGCGTATCTCGCGGCTCATGGTGGAGGGGCTGCGGCTGAGCTCGACGGCGATCTGCCCGGATGGATGCCTTCTCGGTCAGCCGGTCGGCGATGTGAAGGCGGTCAGCCTCACGCAAGTACCGCGACGGAGCGTCCGGCGAGATCGGCCGCCGCACGCTGGGCCTGGCCTTCTCCCCGGTGGTCGCCCCGCGTCCGTTCCGCCACCGCTTGCCGGTGCGCAGGTTGATGCCGACCGCTCGGCATGCTTCTCGACTGCTCAGCCCCTGGTCCATGAGCCGGAAGTATTCCTCCCGCTCACGGACCAGAGGCTTGCGGCCCTGACTGCCCCGGTTCTCAATGATCTTGAAGTCCATCGCATCCCCTGAGCTGGGGTGTTGCGACGAGCACTAGGACGGAAGGAGCGGGCATGGGGCCGTACGTGTACAGCGCCTACATCGAGGCGCCGCCACCCATGCCCGCGAGGCCGCGCGCGTCGTCCGGCTCCGTCCTCACCTGCCCATCGGGCCACCCGGAGCCATACGCGTCCGGCCGGCCCTCCGCCCAGCCGCGCGCTGTTTCCCTGCCCCCGCCACAGCCCTTCTCCCTGCCCCCGGTGGCCGGCGGGCACCGCGGACGGGCTGCGAGCTGCGCCTGTTGGCCGGGCGGCGGCCAGTGTGTGCTCACAGCCGAGAACGGGTGTGCCGATCAGCCGCCCCTGTGCCCGGCGGGTTCCTTCTCCCCTGATGAAAGGGCTCTGTCTGATGACGAACCCCGCCTCCGCCTCCACCTTTGACGACTGCCCAGCGGCTCCCGCGCGGGTGACGGTGCAGACTCTCGCCAAGGAAGTTAAGACGGTTGGTACCACCGAGCTGTCGGAGTTCCTCGCCCGTACCGGCCGTGACATCGCGGACGTGTACCGGGGCAGCAGCTCGTGGACCGCGATCCTGCGGCGCACCGACCCCATCCCCACCCCCACCACCCCGGTCCCGGGCGAGGCGGCGCTGCTCAAGCGCGTGCACTCCTTGCTGCACATCGACGACACCGAACGCGTCATTGCATACCGGCAGTTCACCGCTCACGCCGCCCCGTCCTACGACGACCTGACCGAGTGGGAGCAGACCCTGGCGCGGATGCTGTTCTTCAACCTCTGGGACAAGGCCGGTGGCTTCACCTCCTACACCGAGGGCCTGGCCTCGCTGCGCGGCCAGCACCAGGTGCGCAGCGAGCTCGACCAGCTCCTCACGCACCTCATGCACAGCCCCCAGACGCGTCAGGGGCAGCCCCTGACCGGGGCGCACGTCCACATCCCGATGAGCATCCACCACGCCTACAACCGCTCCGAGATCCTCGCCGCGATGGGCGTGGCCCGCCTCGGCGGCCAGCTGCCCGGCTTCTTCGCCCAAGGCGTGCTGTGGGATCCGGCGAACAAGACGGACGCCCTGCTGATCACCCTCAACAAGAGCGAACGGGACTTTTCCCCCGACCATCCGCTACAAGGACTACACGCTCAGCCCCACCCGCTTCCACTGGGAGTCGCAGAACTCGACCGCGCCCGCCTCGCCGACCGGGCAGCGCTACCAAACGCACGCACAGCAAGGCAGTCACGTGCTGTTGTTCCTGCGGGACAGCAAGGACACCACCAGCGGTAAGGCGATGCCGTGGACCCTGCTCGGCCCGGCCACCTACGAGCGGCACACCGGCAGCAAGCCGATGGCGATCACGTGGCGCCTGCACCACCCGCTGCCCGACCGGATCTGGTCGCGCATGCCGACCACGGCGCCCGCCACCTGAATCCCGGCGCCGCCCCGGGCCCCGGTTCCCGCCATACGTACGGCGGCCGGGGGCTGTCCCGTAAACGATCTCCGCCTCAGGCTCGGCGGAGGTAGTCAGGATGTTCGGCGTAGGGTGAGGCGAGGTCGAGCAGGTCGTCGCGTAGCCAGGTCTCGCCGTCGAACTGGCAGTCGTCTCGGTTGTCCTACGGTAGTTCCGGGCCGAAATGTGTAAGCACAGCGACGCGCCGCGCGGTCGTTGAACCATGCGGCGCGCAGATGTCGTTGTCCCGGCCCGGTCTGCGCGGATGCGCGCCGGGCCTGGTTGTCAGTCGGCCAGCTTGAAAACCAGCTCGGTGACGGTGGCCTGGCGGCCGGGAGCGAACGAGTCCTCGCTGCCGACGCGCACGAACCCGTTGCGTTCCAGCACCCGGACGGAGCCGGGGTTGTCCTCCACGACCCGGGCGTGGATCGGCCGCTCCGTCACCTCGTCGAGCAGCGCCGCGACGGCCGCGGTGGCCACACCCCGGCCCCACCAGTCCTTACGTATCCAGTAGGTGAGCTCCGTGTCGCCCTCGATCGGAAAGGTGGCCGCGCTGCCGACGACCTCACCGTGGATCTCGATGACCCGGTTGACCATCGCGTCGTCGGCCAGGATCTTCCGATATTTCTGCCGGAAGGCGTCGGCGTCGCGGGCGGTCTTGGCATCGGTGAAGGCCGCAAGATGCTGGGCGGCCTCGTCGAGCTGGATCTCGAAGAGCGCCGGGATGTCGTCCTCGGTCAGGGGTCGCAGCGAGATGTCCCTGGCCACGTTGTCAGTCATCATGCCTCCGCGTCGGACGGAACGACGGGGCGTTCCACATCAGAATCGAGCCGACGTTAGCAAGCCGACCGGCGGCCCACAGCCCTTGTGCGGGACAGTCCTTACGAGCTCGTGCATGGTTAGCGGTGGCGCGTCGAAGCCATGAGCGTTGATCATGGTGGGTGTGGTGGGTGTGGTGGGGAACCGGGTACGTGCGGCAATCATTGGCAGCCAGAGGGTCACCGGACTGCCGCGGATGTGATCGCTGAACTCGGTGCCGAGATCGGCCCGTTGTGGCACGAGCGGCACCAGGCCGGACTGGCGTCGCGGCCCCGTCGCCGCGCTGTTGGCGCCGGAGCCAAGCACAGACTGGTCTTCGTCGACCGGCTGTTGGCCACCGTGGTCAACCTCCGCCATGGCGCCACGCACGACGTGCTGGCCTGTTGGTTCGGGTGTTGACCGCTCCACCATCACACGTGCGATCAGTGAAGTGCGGCCCCTGCTCGCCGAGCGGGGCTGCATCGTCGCATCCGGCCTCTGGCTGCGTACCCTCGCCGAAGTCATCGACCACCTGGGCGCCGACGGGCAGACCGGCATCATCGATGGCACTGTGAGCAACGCCCATAACGCAGTGTGCGGTGCTGGCGAGCTCGCAGGCGGAAGCTTCGCGATTGGCTTCGTCCACTGCAGCAACAAGACCGCCGTCGCCGCAGGCTGACGCCATCGTGATCGCCGGCCAGTAACCGCAGGCGCTGCGTACTGCCTGACGGCCTGGCCGATGGGCAGCGGTAGCGCAGGCGATCGCCGGTAGGCTGCGGCGGTGCGCACGGTCGAGCTCCTGTTGGATGAGACGGCAGAGCTAGCGGTCCGGGAGGCCTGGCGGCGGCTGGCGGATGCGGGGCTGCCCAGTCAGGCGCGCCACCGCTCACCGACGAACAGCCCGCACCTCACCCTGGCCGCCTGCCCGGAGCTGACCGCCTCGATTCGCTGGGAGCTCGCCGAGGTGGCCGCCGCCCTGCCGCTGCCGGTGCACTTCACCGGCGTGGTCCGTTTCGCGCGGCCCACCTCGGTGCTGGCCTGGGCGCTGGACTGCGACTTGGCGCTGGCCGGCTTGCACCGCCGGGTGTGGGAGGCGGTGGCCTCGGACAGCCCGCCCGAGACCCTCAACCCCTTCCACGAACCTGGGCGCTGGAGCCCGCACATCACCCTCGGCCGGACTCGGCGGGCCGGTGCCTTCGCCGGCCGGCGGGTCCCCGAACTGCTGCCGGCGCCGCCGTTGTCGGCCCGGCTCACCACCCTGCGCAGCTACGACACCCAGACCGGCGCCCAGGAGGTGCTGGAGCCCCGCCCCTAAGGGCAGTGGAGAACCAGTGAGGAGGGGTTGTGCAACGCAGGGACGAGAGCACCGACGGACCAGTCTGGTGGGTGAGATGCGGCGATGATGTGCTCGGATCACTGTCTTCACCTTGCGGTGATCAACCATGGACGCTGGCTCGCTTCCAACCGTCCGAAGGATGGGAAAGGGTTCGGCACCTATTCGAGGCCCAGGCCGAAGCACGGAGACTCGGCTTCCCTGAGGACAAAGTGGGGGCAGTCAAGGCGATTATGGCCCTTGCAGATGTTCTTCGCCGCGACCCGTTGGGCGGGCGAGCCCGAGCTGCGGGAGCCCGACCGCTGCACGGAGTGGCGCTGGTGGTCGTAGAACTCCCTGCCGGACCAGCTGGTCGAGTACACCCGGGCAGCCCTCGAGGGCATCACTCAAGGCAGCGCCTACACATAGATGGGCTGGCAGTCATGACGCCCGCACCCCGTCCCGACGGAGCCAGGACCGCCGAGGCCTATTGGGCCCCGCTGTGGCGAGCCGGCCGCCGCTACCGCCGCTTCGACCGGAACGAAGCCGAGCATCTGCACCAGCAGGCCGGCCAGGGCCGCGGGCGACCGGCGCTGGACATCGGATGCGGCGAAGGAGACCTCGCACAGCACCTCCACACCCTCGGATACCAAGTCACCGGCGTCGACTGCGCACCGGCCGCTCTGGCCACGGGCCGACTTCGCCACCCACACCTCGACCTGCGCCAGATGGACTTCCAGCACGACGACCTGGCGCTGCTGCCGCATACGGCCTACGCCCTCGTGACCTGCCGACTGGTCTACCGGTGGATCCCCGACAAGCCGGCCTTCCTCGCCCGCGTACGCCACCTCCTCACACCGGGCGGACTCTTCTGGGTCGGAACCTCCGTACATGGCCAGACACAAGACCAAGCCCTTGCGTGGGAACTCGAAGCCGCTTACGCCGAGCTGCTCACCGCCAACTGGTCCCGAGTCGACACCACCAGCATCGGCACTTACCGATGCTTCGCCCTCCGCCCATGAAACCGGACGCACGAGCGCAGACCGGAACCGACGGCCACGACCCGGGAGACGAGTTGTCCGCCGAATCAAACAACGCCGCCGCCTGGGCTGCCTATGGACGCCACCATGTCCGTCGGACTGCTCGACATGCCGCTGATCACGGGTGAGGAGAAGGGGCGGCCTTATGCTTTGCAGGCGTGGGGCCTGAGCCGCTCCTGACCCTCAGACTCCATCACGAGCACCCGACTGAATCCTTCCTGCGCCGGGCACGGCAGCCGGTATTGGCAAGCGCCTGCGTCCCCAGGCGTTGCGACCGCGTCCGCCGCCTCGTCCCAGTAGGGGAGAGCGACGTTCTTCTCCTTGGCTTGGAGCAGCAGTTCCAGTTCCCGGCAGAAGTACCGGTGCCAGGGCAGGAACGTCGGCCCACGGTGAGCGATATTGTGGACGCTCGGGTGCACGGTCTCTCCCGACAGGGTGGTCGCCTCGATCATCGCGTGGTGAGGAGCTCGATGAGTCGTCGTAACCGCCGTCGACCTTGTTCGCGTTGAGTGCGTACTGGAAGTCGGCGAGCTCCTGTGGGGTCAGGATGTAGATGTCTTTCGGATGTTCATCGGACGCCGCCACCTCTGGAGGGGATGCGATCGTCGCGGCCCCGCCGCCCTCGTGATCGTGACCGCCGCGTTGTCGTGACCGCCACCGCAGTGGCCTGCAGCCGCCGGTCGGTGGGCCCCATGGCTGACGGTTCACCTCCGCTCGCGCGGAGAGCACATCGTGGCCTGCTCGCGGTCCCACAGGATCGCCGGTTCACCTCCGCTCGCGCGGAGAGCACGGAGTGGTCCGCCGCTCGTACGCAACGCCCGAAACGGCGTCGGCCCCGAGCGACGGCGCACATCGCGCAGCGCCTTCTCCGAAGGGGACGGCACCACCTGTCCGGCCAGACTCGCGACCAACTTGCCCCACACTCTGGCGTATCCCAGGTGCGGAAACAGCCCCAGCGCAAGCACGAAGTACACCCCCACCCGCGAAGGCAGAGACCGCAACCGCTGCTGCACCGCCCCTGCCTCCTCCAGCAGAGCATCGACCAGCTCCATCGGTACATACCGGGTCAGCTCACCCAGGTGACCTGCGGCAGACACACTGGTGGCGGAAGGATGAGCCGAGGCAATAACGTCGGCATCAGATCGCATCACACACCACAACCTCGGATCAGGACAGGCCGCTACAGACCGTTCCTAGATAGCCCGAACCCGGAGTTCTCGGAGCGGAACAGCCGATCACTTCAACCCACTTGACCGGCACTGATAACGCCTAACTTCGTGGCATTGCGTGGCCGGTTGTTGAGCTCGGCGGCGACGCTGTCCAGGTCTGACGGCTGTGCACGGACAAGTCGGTGCTCTTGCGGAAGTACGCCGCAGCAGTCCGTTCGTATTCTCGTTCGATTCGCGCTGTCAGGGGGTCGCCGGATTGCAAAGTAGACCGGATGTCCGTGGATCTCCCCACCGCTGGAGGCCCGCCATGCCACGCCCCATCTGGAGCGGCGCGATCAGCTTTGGCCTGGTCAGCATCCCCATTCGGGTCCTGAGCGCGACGAGAATCACTCCATCGCCTTCCGTAAGTTGCACGCCGTTGATGCGATGGACTGGCCGAGCGTGGACTGGCCGGTGGCTCACGTGGCGGCGATCGCCTGGCAGGCGGTCAAGGCGGGGGAGCCGCTCACGGTTCTGTCACTTGAGCCCGAGCTGTACGCGGGAATGGGCATCACACCGGGCTCAATCCCACCTGACCGCGTCGCATCCAGCCGTCGGCGTTCGCAGGAACGGCGGCCGTTTCCAGTGGAAACGGCCGCCGACTGCGTTCTCAGCGCGCATTGCGCAGGTACTCGCGCCGTGCGGTGACCAGCGTGCGCCAGCGGTTGCGGGTGGGCTGCTCGCCGTCCAGCCACCGGGCCCCGGAGGCGCCGTTGGGGGAGAGGTCGGCCATGAAGTGGGCGGTGTCGACGTAGTAGGCATGGTCGCCGCCTTGGGGGAGGTCGCGCAGGCGAGCGATGGCCGTGGTGAACGCGTGGTCGTTGTCGAGCACGGCGTGGTGGAAGCACATGGCGAGTTCGAGGGCAGCTGCGGCATGGGTGATGCCGGAGGTGTGGATCTCTTCTCGGAGGATTCGGGCGCGGTCCTCGAGGTCCCTCTGTGTCCCGGCGTCGCGTACGAGGGTGGCTATCTCGATGGTGTGGCCGGTCTGGCGCAGGTTGAGCCCGGTGATGAGGTGGCGGGCCAGTTCAACCTCGTCGTCGGCACGCTCTGGATTGGTGAACGCGAGGACGAAGGCGCGCTGTGCTTGGGAGGTGGCGTGTTCGCCGACGACGCCGTGCTGTTCGGCTTCCAAGCGGGCTGCTTCGTATGCGGTGGCGGAGCGGGTCACGTCGCCGTGGGGCCACCAGATGTCGCCCCCGACCCGGTGGTGACGGCCCTCCCATCCGAGCGTGCGGGCGGTGTCGTACGCGGTGGGGAAGTCACCGGCGAGGCGAGCGAGGTGGGCCAGGCCGCGACGGGCCACGGGAGCGAGGCGGCCGCCGCCGTCGGCGACGAGCTGCATGCCCCGGCGCGAGGCCTCGGAGCGGCCGAGGTCGCGCTGAATATTGGCCGAGTAGCAGACGGCCATCTCGTGCAGATCGGCAGGAAGCAGCCCGGTGCCGGTGACCGCAGCGAGCCGGTCGGCGGCGCGTTCCCGGTGCTCGTGCTGGCGTCGGGCGAGCGCGCTGAGCAACTCGACCAGGGCATCGGCCGCTGTCTCCAGCGTGCTGGCCGACTCCGGCCCGGCGGGTGGGGCCAGCGGCTCCCACACTGAGTCGCTCACGTAGCTCCACGCAGCCTCAGCGAGCCACCCCAGCTCGAGTCGGAAGTCACGGGCGAGGTTTAGGCCCTGGCGCAGGCAGCTGACGAGCAGAATCCGGTCCCGTCCGGTGCCAGTGGTCCACTGCTCGCCGAGTGCGGAGAGGGCCCGGCCGGCAGCTTGCTGCCAGTTGCGTGGGGACCAGCGGTCGTCGGCCTGGTCGTCGGCGTTGCGGACGGTGGAGCGGATCAGGCCGTGCAGGTGGTAGGGCCACAGTCCGAACGGGTTCTCCCGTACGAAGGGCCGCTCGATCAGCCGCGTCGTCGGCGCCTCGTGCGCCGTACCCGCAACCCGGGTCGCCAGGGCCAGGTCGAACGCATCGAGCAGTGCGACCGAGCGCAGGATGTGTCGCTCGTCGGGGGGCAGGTCGCTCAGGGTTCGGGCGATCAGAGCGGGAAAGTCGTGGTCGAAGTCGGCCGGCTGCGGTTCGCGGCCCGTACGGCGGATCTCCAGGAACCGCATCACCGACAGGTCAAGGTAGAGCGGCAGGCCGTGCGACCGACCGGTGATGACCTGGCGGATCGCGCCGTCGATGAGCGGCTGGCCGTCGCGGGCGAGCCGGCGGCCGAGGTAGTCGTCGCAATCCTCAGGGGAAAGTCGCCGATCAGCACCTGTCGCCCGCCGCTCCGTGCGGCCCCTGTCGCCGTAGTACGGACGGTCGGTACGACGGCGGTGGCGGCCAAACCGGGCCAGGCCGCCGGTCCGGTGTAGTCGAGCTGGCCCTGCAACGCCATCTCGGCCCACTGCAGCCGGGAGCGGCCGGTGACGATGAAGAAGGCGTTGGGCATCAGCCACACCACACGCTGGATGAGGCGCTCCAGGTCACGGTGGGTCCGGTCGCCGACGTCCTCGAAGGTGTCCAGCAGGATCGGCGTCACGCGCTTGTCCGCAGGGAGCTGGGCCAGCTCCCACGCCAGCAGGTGCGGATAGAAGGACAGCGCCTCCAGATCGGCCTCGGCCTCCAGCAGATCGGCGAGCCTCGCACACCCGGAGAGCGCGCGGACAGTCTGCCGCCGCTCCCGCAGCGCCCTCGTGAGGGAGCCGGCCACCGCACCAACCGCTGTGCCAACGCTGCCCGGCAGCAGCAGCGCCTGGGCGACGTCCGCGAGAGCGGCCTGCATCTGCTGCGGCATCGCTCTACCGAACCGGCCGACCAGTCCGCCGCGGCGCAGGTACTCCTCCAGCGACTCCCCAGGGTGCTGCTGCTCCCAGTAGCGGCGCAGGGCCAGGTCGAAAGCGGGTAGTGGTCGGCCGAGTTCAGCGAGCGCGGCTCGGGTCGTCAGCACGAGCTGCTCGAAATCCGTGTTCGCGGAACGGGCCAGGTCGATGCGTACGGGCAGGATCCGCTCGCCGCTCCAGGTGGGTTCGCCCCCACTGGGCGGGTCGGTGCTCGGCGCCGGCGAGCGCGTTCTCGAGCTTGCGGGAGAGCGTGGTTTTGCCGATGCCGCCGACGCCGTGGAACACGATCACGTTGTTGCGCGGGGCTTCGAGGTCCTCGACGTCGAAGCCCCGGTCGGCGGTGTGCCGCAGGTGATCGGCGAGCGCGGACGCGATCAGTTCCCACTGCAGCTGGCGGTTGGTGAACGCCTCCGTCGTGGCCATGCCCCGGTCGTTGCTGCTGAACAGCGCTCGCAGATCTCGTCCCGCCACGCCAACCACCGCTAGATGATCAACCGGCCCCAACCCATCTTTTGCGGTGGGTCCTTCGGAGACAGCATCCCCTGACTGGACGGCGCGGCACAGGGTGGCCTCCCGCCCTTCGCGTGGCCGCCGGGTCGACCCCGCCTACCCCGCGTGGGGGAGGCGAAGGGGCACCTGAGGGCCAAATCCCGACCCCCCGACTCGTCGTGCAGAACACAGCCTCTGAAGCAAGTACCCAGGCGTCTTCGAAACTCGGCTGCATCAAGCTCCCGTGCCACCAGGCGCTCTCGCAGTTGAGCAACAGACGTTCTGGAATCGCGCCTGCAATGCCAGGGCCTGCTACGTCGCAGCCGAGAAGGACACTGCGCCGCATGTTCACGCAGACATAGTTGCGACGTGTCGACTCACCGATGATGCGCCGATCCAGCCACTCCCGAGCCCATACCCACAGAGGCAAGACTCCGCGCGCAGGGCAGAAGCAGGTGCCCGCTTTCTTATCGTTCTCGACCTTGACGGCGAAAGCGTCCGGACCGTCCGGGCCTACCCTCCGCGAAATCGACTTCTCCCGCTGCCGGCCCCGCCTGCCACCATGTCAGGCGCCGCCGGGCACTCGCTTCCGGGAACGCTCCTACCGACCACCGCCCGTCCCGATGGGGAGCAGGTTCCCCAGCAGCGGCTGTGCCCGTTTCCTAGGCGCGTCGGGCACCGGCGTACCTGGTGTGCTCGGCGCGGGGCTGCCCGTGGGGGATGCGCTGACACTTCCGGTAGGACTCGGGGAAGGGGCGGTGGTCGCCGGGGGCGACTGGCTGGGGCGGCCACTGGAGGGGCTGGGAGTCGGAGTGGCTTTCGCAGGCGGTGGAGCGGGGGCGGCGGTGGGGGCCTTGGAAGCCGGCGGCTCCGGCGGAGTGGGCGTCGCACGAGGACGGCGAGTCACCCCCTTGTTACGGTCCCTGGCGGTGCCTCTGGCCGGGCGTGTGGCCGGACGTTCCGGGGAGCGTGAGGCTTTCGGCGGCTCGGTCGCCTGCCCCTGGGGCTCGTCGGGGGACGCCTGCTCTGGGCTCGGCGTCGCCTGAGGGGCACCGGCGGAGTGGTCCGGCAGCAGCGATGCGGTCGCCAGGCCACCCAGTATCGCGAAGGTGGCCGCGGCAAGAGCCCGGCCGCCGTACTTCTTCCAGCGAGGCGGACGGTGGCGCTGAACCTGGGGCACAACGGCTGCCCGAGGCTGCGCTACGGGTACGGTGGCCGCCCGAGGCTCGGGCACAGCTTCGGTCGTTGACCGCGCCTGGGCCGCGGGTACGGCAGCCGGGGGAGTGGCGTGCCGGGGAACGCCGGGGGGCTCGACCGGGCCCGGTCCTTCGTTGAGGAGGACCTCCATCGCCGCCGTGCCGACGGCAGGAGCCTCAGCGGTCCAATCGCTCGGCGGCTGCATGCCGGAGTCGTACGCCCCGCATTCCGGGCACGTCACGGTGCCGTTGAGAGTGCGGCGGCAGGGGACGCAGTAGTCCATGGGTTCGACCGTTCAGTGCGTGAGTCGCGGGCAGGAACCGTGGTGCGCCGACCTGGCCGGGCAGCAGCCCGCGGTCGCGCGGCGCCGGGCGTCGTGCAGAAGGATCCTTGGCATGTGCGAACCTCGCTCACTCACCGGTCTGGGGATGCGGCACCGGTTATCGAGGTCAACGGGGCCCGGCGAGTCACTGTTCATCCGGCGGCCGAAACGTGGGATACGTAACTCCTGCGGCCGTCATGCCTGTTCATGCAAAAGTCCCCGCGCGGCACCCGGAGCGACAGCCAACGGCCTTCCGTGCCGGCTGCGTTCACTTCCCGCACCCCACGGGCGGTGCTGGGCGGCCGGAACACGGGCCGCGAACCCACCGGCCGCTGCGGCTGTTCGCGGGTGCGGCGGGCCAACGTGTGCCTGCCGGCCGGTACCCCACTGCCGCTGCTGGCACGCGGCGACCTCAACCGGGCTCAGGGCACCACCAACCTCTTCTGCCTCGGTACTGAACCGCCGTTCGTGGTGGGACCGCCCTGAGCGGATTGCGAAACGCGCTGCGTGCGGTGACGGGCTGGCTCCCGCCGCGCCATGATCGGGATTCACAGCCCGAGCAGCGACTGTTCGGTCCACTTTCGGGGAAGGGAGCACGTTTGTCCCGCCTCATTGGATCTTGCAGAGACGGGGCCGCTGGCCTGTGAGGTGACAGGTTGAGTCGCGAATCGTGGCAGGTGGAACAAGGCGTTCTCGGGAGAGCCGTAGCCACTGTCGAGTGCTCGTCTCACCGATCATGGCGAGGGAGGTCGACCAGGTCCGCAACCGCAAGAAGCGCGGGTCCAGCGGTGGCCGACCACCGAAGTTCGACCCAGAGGACTACAAGGCCCGGCATGCGGTCGAGAGCGGCGTCAATCGCCTCAAGAGACATCGAGCCGTGGCCACCAGGTACGACAAACTCGCGGTCCGCTACGAGGCTACCGTCCTCGTTGCCGCCATCAACGAGTGGTTGTGACGTACTGGTCCGATGACAACTCGAACACCCGTACTCGCCGACCGCAGGTGGGATTGACGGTCTCACGGACCGGATGCATCCCCAGTTTGGTCATGATCCGTTCGGAGGCGTCGTTGCCCACTTGAGTGATGCTGACGATCCGCTCCAGCCCTCGTTCTTCAAACCCGAACCGTACAGCGGCGGTAGCGGCCTCGGTAGCCAAGCCCTGCCCCCAGTAGGAACGTCCCAACCGCCAGCCGACCTCAACGGCTGGCAGTACCTCCGGCAAGAAGTGGGGCACCGAAAGGCCGGTGAACCCGGCCAGCTCGCCTGTGGACCGGATCTCCACGGCGAACAGGCCGAAGCCCTGTGACTCCCACTCGCTCTCCCATGCCTGGACCCCGCCGCGAGTCTGCTGTTCGTCACGGACGCTGCCGTCACGGATCCACCGCATGACCTCGGGGTCGGCATTGACGGCAGCCATGGGCGCAACGTCTTCCTCGCGCCAGCGACGCAGGATCAAACGGGGAGTCTCAAGCGTGACCATCGAATCATTCTGGATCACAAACTAGGGGATGGCCACCGGCTCCACGGAAAGGAAAGGTCGATGGTGAACAAGATGCTTAGGAATAAGGGGTTGCGGGGCGGCGGATGCGGCGTAGGCGGCGGCCCGCATGACCGAGGCGTTTGGGACCCGTTGCCGCGTTGCAGGCCGTTAGCCTGTCGGTATGTCAGAGCGTGTCATGCCCGGTCACACGGACGGCCTGATCACCCTGGTTGCCGCGGACGCTCTGTGGGTCGATTTGACGGCCGACAGTGCTGTGCCGTCGGCTTCTGGGGCATTCACCTGCTCTCCTGCCCGTGCCCGGGAGGGGTACGTCCTGCTCGGCGGCCATGTGGTGGCGACGGTGAGGGCGAGCGGCGGTCAGTGGAGTGTTCCGGAGGTTGAGGTGCGCCGGGCGGCCGCGGAACTGAACGCGGTTGGGATGGATCGGCACGACCTGGTCCGCATCGGTCCGTTTCGTGGGGCGCCGAGGCAGGAGTGCAACGAGGAAACGCCGCTGCGTTGGCGCCAGCGCATCGCGGGGGAACTGCAGGAGCTGGGAGGCCGCGAGCGGGCAGCACGACGTGAAGACGCCCGGCCGTACCATCTGGCGGGGATCGACTGGCGACAGATGCTCGTGGAGCAGACCCGCGACGGGACGCAGCGCACGTGGTGGCTGCCGCGCGCTGTGGTCAGGCTGCTGGACGCGGCCGAGCACGCCGACACGCAGTGGGTGCAAGCCGCGCGGACCCGCCAGGCAAGCGCAGCCGTCACCGAGCCGCCCTCCCACCCCCGGCGGGCCCGAGTCGCCGGCGGTCGGCAGACGACGAGCCCCGAGGGCCCCACCGCCTCACTGCGCCCGTACAACAAAGAGCTGGAAGGCCAGCTGTACTCGGTGCTCAGCAGGAGGCCTGGTACCTCCCGCCGGGTGGCTGGGTGGGCGTGCGCCGTCTGCCGCACTGCGCCCGCCACCGTGCTCGACCACTGCCACGAACACGGCTACGTCCGCGCCCCCGTCTGCCAGTCCTGCAACACACAGGAACGCCCCGACCACCTGTACAGCAACGACATCCGCGTGGCGAACCGCTACACACGCCTCTTCCACACCGACACCGACGACTGGCTCCGCCACTGGCACCGCTGCCCCGGCTGCCGCGCACGCAACACCCTGCCCCTGCCGCACCTCGCTGCATGGACCGCCCTCATAGCCTGCCGATCGCTGCGCCCGACCCACCGCGCCCCCCGCGGGCGCAAGCCCTGCGGTGTCCTGCGCGTGTCCTGGACGGGCAGTCAGAAGGCGCCCCGTTCCTGCCTGCTCACTGTCACCGTCGACTTCTGCCCCTCCGGCGAGCACCGTGTCCTGGCGCGAGTCCCCTACCGCGATGCCGCCGAGCGGTTTCGTGTCTGGTTGGCCGAGACGGCCCCTGCCGTCGCCGCCGCGGCCGGTCCTGACCGTTTGGACGGCCTCCCTGCCCAGTTCCGGCCAGTCATCGCGGACACCAGCGGCGAGGACCTAGAACTGTTTTGAGCGGGTACCGGGAGACCTGACACTCCACCGTCACCTCGCAGTTGCCGGCCCCCGACACGCTCACCCCGCACGCCCCAGCGAAATGCGCAGCAGAGTTGGGTGTGCAACGCCTCGTCCAGCCGCTTCAACAGCGTCTCGTCCATCCCCCAGCATCCCGCCACGGGGATGCCGCCGCCAGGGAAACCCTGGCACTCCACCCCGCAGATCCGAGACCAGGGCCGCTGCAGGGTGCAAGAAGGAGAGGAATAGCGCAGGGTCGGAACACCGTCTCTTCACCAGTACTGCTCACCTGCGACCAGGTGCGTGTACGAGCTGCTCGCGAGGGCAAGCGCGCCGATCCCCGGTGAAAGGCACGGCCAATCCGTCCATCCTTGACGCCTTCCTTGACGAGGTGCCCCGGCTGCCGACCAGCGGGGAGCCGAAGCCGCCTGATGGTTCTCTACATCGACGTCCCCTTGCTCTGGACGTCCAGGACCAAGCCGTCCCCGAAGACGTGAGCGTCGTCTCCGACCACTCCGCCCTCGTCGCCGCCGTCGCCCGCCACATGACCCGCATCCCCCGACCGGCCACCGCCGACCCCGACCCCGCCTGGCGCGCCGCCGACCTGCTCCACACCCTGGTCCGCCTCCAGCCCTTGCCCTACCGCAACAGCCTCTACGCCTGCCAGGTCACCGCCGCCTACATGCACGCCTCCGGCGAGGGCATCGACCGCCCGTGCGGCGCGATGGCCGACCTGGGTCCGCGACATCCAGGGCGGCAAGACGAACGTCTACCAGGCAGCCGACCGCATCCGTACCTGGCCCATCTGACTGCGGTGCCACGGGCGTGTGCGCTAGCTTCAAGCCGCGTGGAATGCGCCAGGCCACCCTCACGTGGGCGGCGGCAGGCGCATGATCTGCCCCGCATACCTCAGCAAATCACCGACGTCGCACTCGCGTTGGTGCCGTAGTGGGAGGAGATCAGCAACGCCGTGGTGCTCGCCGCCCCCTGCGCCCAGCACCGCGATCTGTTCGACGTCGAACGCGGCCGTCCCGCCTGCGCCCTGACGACGTCCCTACAACGATCACGGTCCACGGCTTCGGCGGAGCCGGCTGCCGATAGCGGACCCAGCCGCCTCCTCTAGCCGCGAAGGGCCACGTTCCAGCTCTTCAAGCTCCTCGAACGAGGAGATCAGCCTGCACAAGCGCATCACGGCTGAAGGTCTCCCTCAAGCAGCATGACTTGATATAGCAGCCTCGGGGCGGCTGCCGGGCCTGGCGTGAGGGCGCTGGTGACCGGGCACTCGTCATCCGTTCCCGGAGGGGGCCGTCGCGGAGCCGTTGGCCTTCCATCGCTGGTCAGGGCCAGGTGCGAGCGGGTCGACGATCTTGAGAACCATTGGCGTTCCCGGGGCACTGCCCACCGCGCTGACGGCGAGCGTCGGATTTGCGCGAGGGGACAGCACGCCCTCACTGGTGAGCTGGAAAGGCGGAGCCGGCGAGATGCGGCTGGTGCACTCGGACAGGTACATGCGGAATGCGGCCGGGTGGAAGGCGAGGCACAGCCGGTCGTCGCTCTTCGCGCGGAGACGCTTGTCGTCGTCCAGCCGCCACTGCTGAACGACAGACCGGGAACAGCGCTGTGTCGAGACCAGCGTCCCCGCATCTGCGGACGCGGGGATCGACAGACACAGTTCGGTGGAGATGTTCTGGAAGCGGATCAGTACCTCTGCCGGAGGTGGGGGCGTGGGGGGAGACGTGGGCCGGATCGGTGCGGCGGAGCCACCCGTAGGTGCCGGAGCAGGGTCAACCGGCGAGGCCGACGATCGGGTGGGCCCGGGTACGGCGACACCCGCGCCTGGATCACGCGTGAGCGCGGCCTGGGCCGACAGAATGACCAGGCTGATGACAACGATGCCACCGGCGGCAGCAAGAAGCGGTCGTTTGCGTACACGTCGCTTCGGCTGTGTGGAAGGGATCGGCTCGGCGGGGAAGTCCGCACCCGTGGCCGGTTCCCCTGCCCGGCGCCGGCGCCGCAGGGCGACGTAGGCAGTGGCCTCTCCTCCCATGATGGCCTCAGCGAGCAGCAGGGGAAGGCGCTCTGCGCAGTGGTCCATCTGCGCGACTGCGCTGCGGCAGTAGGCGCACTCGACCAGGTGCTCACGCAAGTCCGGCAGCAGCTCCCCTCCGGGCTGCCTAGTGGCTGCCTCGATCAGCCCGCCGTAGCGTCGGCAGATCTCCTGACCGGCGAGGTCGAGATGCATCTGGCGGCACGCTGCTCTCAGCCGTCCATGCTCTTTCAACAACTCCGCCCGGGCCTCCTCGGCCCCCAGGCGAACCAGCGCGGCTACATCCTTGAGCTCCTGGGCTTCAACCTCGGTGTGCCACAGCAGGATCTGAGACTGGTCGGGCAGGCTCTCAAATGCTCGAAGTAGCAGTTCACGATCCCACCGGAGCACTCTCCCGCGGCCGGGCGACTGCTGGAGCACCGCCTTGGCGTCCGACCGTAGCGAGCGGCTCCGTTCGTCATCAGACCATTCCCGGGCGATCTGGCTCACCGTCGTCAACAGCCTTGGGCGCCACGGGGCGCTCAGATCGGGGCTCTGAGCGATGTCGTCGAACCTGCGCATGAAGGCAGCCCCGGCGAGCTTCTTCCCCGCCTGCGGGGAGGGAGCCCAGTTCGACGCCCAGTCGAACACCGCTGCCCAATGCGCTTGCAAGACATCCGCCATTGCGAATCCGTATTGCCCGGCATCCGCCTGTGACGACTCAGGAGAAACTAAAGGCGAGGCCCCGGAGTCGTACGCATCGTCCACCGTATTCCCCTTGTGCTTTCACTTCTGCGGCTGATCGGAATGCTGCACAGTGTGCCTCCCGTCGCGGCCGGGGAGCAACAAGAACCAGGACGCCGGGAATGGTTTGAGGAGCACGGGCCCCTGCGCTCACCAGCTACGAAGACCAGTATCGCCAGGTCATCCAATGGTTGTGAGGTCAATGCGGAACGGTCATGGTGTTCCGGCGGCAGAATAAATCAACCCGACGGAAGGTCGACCGGAATCAGGAGAACTGCCAGCGCAGAATTAGAAGGTACGAACGACAGAAAGGAACCACTCAGTAACCATGGTCTGCGATCGTCCCGGCATGCCCTGGCCGAAGACCCTGACAGTCTCAAAACTTCGTGACGGTCCGTCGGTTCTTCCGGCGGACCGTTTCGTGGTCGTGGGCACGCGGTGGCCCGACTGCGCGTCGGGTGGGCGCCGGGTTTCACGGCTCCGGTTGAGGTAGTGCCGCACGCAGGCCTGCCCGAACTGGGGACGGACGTGTACGCGCTGATCTGGGTGGCGTCGGGCACCGGTCTCTTGCCCCGTCATGTTCTTCGCGGTCCTGCAAGAGGGCCGCTGGCCTCCGGGCCCGTGGCTCGTGGCCTCGCAGACAAGGGGGCTGTCGCGGTTGTCACCGTTCCTCCGCCGGATCGCGGGGGTTGACGTAAGGCTCAACCCCTTCACTGGCCCAAACGTCAACGGCCGCGTTCTGTTACACCCCAACGGCTGCGCCCCCGAGCCGGGTGAGCTCGAGGGCGCAGCGGAGGGCGGGTCGGTCGGCTACAGAATGGCCTTCCAAGGCCCGCGGCTCAGGGTGGTCGTGCCGTCGGGGTCGATGGTGACCCGGGCGCCGTAGACAGGCAGGGCGCCCTCCCTGTTGAGACGGTTACGGATCCGCTCAAGGTCCGACCACAGCCGTCGGGGGCCGCTCTGGTGTACGGCTGGTGGTTCGAGGAACCCGGACGCCGTGGTACGGCCCATGAGCCGTCGGGATGCAGCAGCCACACCGTGCGGGTGTCGCCGTGCTGCTTCGGCCGGTACTCGATGCCCGGGAGCTGTAGCTCGAGCATCGACATCACGTCCCACGCATCCGGCGGGTACAGTGCGGGTACCGGCTGGTCAGAGTCTCCTCTCCGTCGTCTTGTGCGGCTCCCTTCCACGCCTGGTCTTCTTGGTGTTCGAAGTCGTCGCCGTGGCGGGTGCGCATGAAGCCGGCGCGGTCCCACTCGATTTGCCCCACCCCGCCGCCGTCCGCGGTCTTGTCCGCGGTGAGGATCAGGCCGGTGCCGGCGATCGTCGTCACGAACCGTCCGCCCGTGTCTTCCTGCCAGCAGGCGTTCAACGAGCTTGCCACGACGCACCGGGGCCGCTCCACAGGGGAGATCCTGCCCCCGCTGCGCCGCGCTGCCGACCGCGCCCTGCTCGAATTCGCCCAGGCCGACCTGCTGGAAGAGGCATCCGCGATCAGCACGGGACACCCGTATGAACTCAGCCCGACGCGCTGCGGCGGCTGGTGTCCGAGGAAGCGCTGCGCGGGTGCCTCGGCGCTGCCGCACTCGGCCACGCACCGCCGCGCTGAGCCTGCCCCAGGTGCTCGACCGCTGGGAGGAGCTGTTCGCCGAGATCGACCGGTGAACCGTCAGGCCGAGCCGGTTCGCCGGTCGGCCAACAGGAGGACGAGGCCGAGGGTCCCGGCCAGAGCGGGCCAGTACACGTAGCGGTAGTCGGTGGTGGGCACAATGGGCAGGTAGCCGACGACGTACAGCGCCGCGCTGATCCCGAGCACCCGCACGGGTGCGGCGAACACGCCCCTGCCGGGACGCAGCGCCAGCACGATGGCCACGGCCAGCCAGAACCACCCGGCGAACAGCGGCGGCACGAGCCGGTGGACGGTGGTGACGTAGTACTGCAGCTTGGTCTCCAGCCGTGGATGTGCCACCTCCATGCCCAGATCGTTGCTGAGGATGCCGTCCTGGTACTGATAGGTGGTGTGGAAGAGCAGATTGGAGAACAGCTCAAGCCGGTATGCGAGGTAGCCGGGCACGTGCTCGACCATCTCGCGCCCCCACAGGGCGTTGAGTTCCTCGGCGTCGCCGGCCAGTCCGTCGGGTGCGCGCTGGTAGCACCTCCAGTACGCGTCCGAGACGGCGTCGATCCGCTCGCACTCCCGCGCCGCGGCCGAGAGCCGGTCGCGCAGTTCCGGGGAGACCTCGGCAGCTCGCAGTTCGTCAGCGCTCAGGACGTGCACTAGGTCGTCGAGCGCGATCTGCGACACCTGTCTGGTCTCCACGGGCCGGGCGAGGAGGGAGATGGCGAGTGTGGGTACGACGAGCGCCGCCACGAGTGCCGCCGATGCCTGGACCCACACACGCCGCCCCTCGCCGCGGCGGACGGCGAGGACGAGCAGCACGAAGAGCGGAACGGCGGCGAAGACCGCGTTCTTGCGCACCAGCACGGCGTAGGCGACGCACAACAGGCCGAGGACGAACAGGACGCGTCGCTGGATGACCTGCTCCGGCCGCAGCCGCCGCGCGGCGAGGGCCACGGCGGTGGCGGCGAGCAGCGCGGCCGCCATGTGCACGTCCTTCCACACCACGCCGACGAACGTCAAGACGTGGGGGGCCAGTCCGATCGCCATGACCGTCAGCGACCGCAGCCTGTCGGCGGTGTAGTGCCACACGCACCAGGCGATCAGCCACAGCGACGCCCAGATGACGAGGGACTGGAGCACCGCCATGGCGGCCGGGGTGCCGCTCACGGCGATCAGCGCCCGCCACGCCAGGCTCAGCACCGGCGGGTGCCAGTCGGCCAGCGGTCTCCTGCCCAGAGCCTGGCTGAGCTGGGAGACGCTGTCCGGGCTGAGGAATCCGGGATGGAAGACGAACGCGGTAGCCACGCAGCACAAGGCGGCGATCGCCCCCATCATCCACGTCCAGTGCCGCACACCCCAAGTACGCCAGTTTTGCGCCATATGCCCAGATACTAGCAGCGACCCCGGGGAGGCCCTGGTCGCACGCTGAAGGCCGACGCGGGTCAGGGCGGCACGAAGACCAGCCACTGGTAGGCCAGGAACCGGAGCAGCGGGGCCACCGCCGCGCTGGAGGAGGCGGCCCGGGAAGCGCTCGGCACGCCACCGCCCCCGCGACATCGACGAAGCCCTGCCCGCCCACGCCGAGCGCGCGGACGGCAGACGCTCTTCTGACGACTCAGAAGCCGAACGCCAAGGGGGTACCCGCAAAAACCAGGACTTCAACCAAATCGACATCTGACTAAGACCGTGTCTTACGTGGTGAGTTTGAGTCGTCGTTTATATCAGGTGAGCGCTGCGGCGAGGCCAAGAAAGCCCAGGTAGTTTCGGGGTTGGCGCTCGTACCGGGGCGAGAGTCGGCGGTATCCGGACAGCCAGGACATCGTCCGTTCGATCACCCATCTTTGGCGTCCTAACCGCCGGCTGGACTCGATGCCTTTGCGCGCGATGCGAGGTGTGATCCGCTGCCGGCGGAGCCATCTGCGCAGCTCAGGCTGGTCGTAGGCCTTGTCTGCGTGGAGCTTGCCAGGGTGCCAATACCGGCTGCGATACGGGTCGTGTTTCGATTGGAGAGCGGCGATCATGGGCTTCAGCCCGTGGATGTCGTGCGCGTTACCCGCCGAGACGCCAACGACGAGGGGCAGTCCGGCCGCATCGGACAGGACGTGCATTTTCGAGCCCGGCTTCGCCCGGTCCACGGGACTCGGACCTGTAATTTCGCCCCTTTTTTAGCCCTGACGTGCGCGGAGTCGAGTACCACTCGGGACAGGTCCAACAGCTCCTCGTCGGCGAGTTGATCGAGGACGGTCTGGTGGAGACGGCCCCACACTCCTGCCCGCGACCAGATCGCGAACCGGCGGTGCACCGTCGCCGTTGACGCCCCAAAACAGGGTGGCAATGCCCGCCAGGCACACGTGGCCGACAGCTCCCTCATGGCCGTGGAACGCTCCGGCGAATGGCGCGCGCAATGGCTGGTCACGTTCGAAGACCCCACGGGCGAGACGTTCCTGACGGTGACCTACGTCGACGCTGCCACGGGGAAGGCAGAGAACCGCTAACCAGCGGAGACGCACTGCACCACGTGCAGGGCCTCCCCCACCCGGCCTGCGGAGATACGCGGGAATATCAGCCGGGTGGGGCATCGTCCAGCGGTCAGTAGTTCGGGTTTCCGGGCGGACACTGGGGCCCGCCACTATCGCCCCCGTCCGGAAGGCCGGGGATGGCCAGGCCGAGGAGATCGAACACCGCATCGACGATGTGAAAGCCGAGGCCTAGGATCGGCAGTCTGCCATCGGTGGGCGGCGGTGGGCAGATCTCCGGAGGACAATCAGGCGCGCCGGCAGCAGCCCAGCAGACCAGCACCACCACCCACCCCTACTCCTGCTCCAATGCGGGCGGCGGTCCCGGCCACACCGTCAACTGCTCCGGTCTGGTCACGGTGAACAACGTGCTCAACGGCACCACCGTGAACATCAAAGACATCAACGTCCTGACCGGCACGCAGATCAACGACCTCCAGGTGGCCCTGGCCAACGTCGCCGACAACAACGTCAATGCCCCCGTCGCCCTCCAGCTCCTGCCCCTGGAGACCGCCGCGATCACCACGTACCTGACGATGTTCGGCATCACCGTCCTGCCTGTGAACGTCGGCATCTGCGCGGGCAGCATCTGCGCCTGACCCGGTCCCGGCATCCCGGCGGGGCGGGCCCCCTCTGCCTGCCCCGCCGGGCCGAAGCTGGCACGTCTGCGGCCCGTCACGGCTAAATGCGGGCCCCAGCACGTCCATCGAATCCCACGGCTCTTGGTGCGGCGAGGCCTGACCCAGGAGACGGGCGCGGGAGCCAGGCTCTCCTACACGCGCTACCAGACGGACCATGGCCCAGCACGCCAACGGCGCCTGCCCCCGACCTCCGGGTGGGCGCCGTCGCTGTGCCGTCACTGCGTACGCGGCCGGGCCTAGTGAGCAGGCTGGGCAGGTTGGTAGTAGCTGGCTCGCAGTGTGGCCAGCAGGGGCGTGGCTGGTTGGAGTTGCAGGCCGGCCGTGGGAGGCACTTCGCCTGGGTCGACGTCGATGTGGAAGCGCTGGGCCAGTGTCGCGAGTACCAAGGCTGCCTCGACCAGGGCGAACCGGGCGCCGAGGCAGCTGCGCTGGCCGCCCCCGAACGGGAACCAGGCGTGTGGGGGCACTGCCTCTTGGGCGTCCGCGTCCCAGCGTTCGGGTCGGAAGGCTATGGGGTCGGGGAACCAGCGGGGGTCTCGGTGGGTGACCCACTGGCTGCACCAGACCATGGTCCCGGCCGGAACCGGGCTGCCTGCGAGGACAGCGCCGTCCTGCGCCACTCTGGGAGGGATCATCCACCCGGGCGGGTAGAGCCGCAACGCTTCCTTGACGATCTGCTGGGTCCAGGCCAGCTGCTCATAGTCGTCGATGGTCGGGGGCCGCCCGGCCAGGACGCGATCGAGCTCCGCGGTGAGCCGCTCCCGGGCGTGCGGGGATGTCGACAGGAGATACCAGGACCACGTCAACGCGGTGGACGTGGTCTCGTGGCCGCCGAACCACAGGGTCACCGCTTCGTCCCGCACCTCCCCGGGGGTGAGCGGCCGGCCTTCCTCGTCCCGGGCCGCGAGCAGTCTGCTCAGCAAGTCCTCACCTTCGCTGCCCAGGCCCTTCGCTGCTTGTCGAGCGCCGATGAGTCGGTCGATCTCGGTGTCGACCGTCGCGACGGCGTGAAGCAGGCGCCGCCGGGCGGGGGTGCGCGCCCAAGACGGCAGGAAGAGCCCGATGCCCCGCAGCTCGGCGCCGATCTCCCGTCCGGCCACCGTCATCGCGGCGCCGAGCGCGCGGGCCTGGTCCCCGACGTCGTTGCCGAACAGGGTACGGACCACGATCCGCTGCGTGAGCAGTGTCATCTCCCGCAGCACATCGATCCGGCTCCCGTCGTCCCAGCGGTCCGCGAGCGCCACCGCGGAGTCGACCATGGTCGACGCGTAGCCGCGTACTTGGCGAGGGCGGACGGTCGGCTGGACGAGGGATCGCTTGCGCCGCCAGTCGGCACCCTGACTGCGGATGACACTGTCGCCGACCAACCGACCGAAACCCCAGCCGATATCCGGGGTCCTATAGCGTCTTTCGTCGGCCCCGAGCAGCTGTGCGATGTGCTCGGGGTGCGAGAGGGAGATGATCCGCATCGGGCCGAGCGACCAGGTCACCACGTCCCCGAAGTCGTCGCGCAGGCGCCCCAGGAACGCCAGCGGGTCCCGGCCGAAAGCGGGCAGGTTTCCGAGCAACGGCAGCCCACGCGGGCCGGCAACAGGAAGAAACGGCACAGTGAGCACTCCCAGCCAACGAGCCGCCTTCCGAACGGTTGCGACCAGGGGCAGCAGCGCTGCGGCTGAGCACGGCTCCGGCGGCCTTCACGGTTCCCGGGCGATATCAGCCCAGTTCCGCTGAAGACGCGCTTTGCCGCCAACGATTGCAAAGCCGAGTCGCCTGCTCTCCCCGGGGGCGGGTCAGGGCCGCCGGGATGACGGGACGCCGGGGGCCCCGTCAAGCGACTGCGCCAGCCGTTTGTTGTGCAGGTAGCGGCCGAGTGCCATGAGAGGGAAGACCTGGCGGTAGAGGTGATAGTTCATTGAGCAGTCCCCGGGAAAGCCGGTGCCCGTGAATTGCGGCTCGTCCCACGTGCCGTCTTCGCGCTGCGCCCCAGCGAGCCAGCCGATTCCCCGCTCGACACTCTCGCTCGCCCCCTCGCCGGCCGCCAGGAGAGCGAGCAGCGCCCACGCAGTCTGCGAAGCCGTGGATGTGCCCTGCCCGGCCCCTTGGTCGTCGCGGTAGGAGCGCGGGTCTTCGCCCCAGCCTCCGTCGTCGTTCTGCACGGACGACAGCCAGGTAACGGCGCGGCGGATCGCGGGGTGCGCCGGGGGCAGCCCGGCAGCCGTCAGCGCGGGGACCACCGAGCCGGTTCCGTAGATGTAGTTGACGCCCCAGCGTCCGAACCAGGCTCCGGACGCCTCCTGCTCTGCCAGGAGCCATGCGACGCCGCGCCGGGTGCGCGGGTCAGCGCCCTTGCCCTCGAGGGCGAGCATTTCCACGATGTGGGCGGTGACGTCGGCGGACGGCGGGTCGGTGACCTCCCCGAAGTCGCAGAACGGCAGCCGGCCGACGATCGAGCTGGTGTTGTCGGCGTCGAAGGCTCCCCAGCCACCGTTCTTGGACTGCATGCCCAGGCTCCAGCGCACGCCACGCGCGATCGCCGTATCGACCTGTACCGGTTCGGGGTGCTGGACGCGGCGCAGCGCGAGGACGACCTCGGCGGTGTCGTCGAGGTCCGGGTTGTTGTCATTGTGGAACTGAAAGGCCCAGCCGCCGGGGCCGAGGCCCGGCCTGCGGACGGCCCAGTCGCCGGGCTGGCGGTGCTGCTTTTCCAGCATCCAGTCAGCGGCTTTGACCAGGGCCGGATGGTCCGGGCGCACGCCCGCATCGGCGAGAGCGCTGACAGCCAGACTCGTGTCCCACACGGGCGACTGACTGACTTCGATCATGCGGGAGCCGTCCTCGCGCCAGACGGCAAAGGCGTCCAGCGATGCCAGACCCGCGCGCATGACCGGATGCTCCAGCTTGTAGCCGAGCAGGTGCAGGGCCATCAAGGAGTACGTGGCATCCACCTGGATGCCACCCCAGCAGCCGTCGCTCTCCTGCCGTTCGATGATCCAGAGCGCCGCCCTGTTCATGGCGGCCTGGCGTACCCGGCGCGGCGCCACCTTGTGATACGCGTGCAGCACCCTGTCCAGGCGCAGGAAGAACCTGTCCCAACCTCTCACCACAGCCCCCTCCCTGACGGGACCAGGCACGCCCACCTCGGTATGCAGCTCGTCAAGCCGGAACGGTGCGGGCCGTACGGGGCGCAAGGCGGAGACGACAGCCAGCGGCACAATGGCCTGCCTGGCCCAGCATGCGAAACGGTAGATGCTGAACGGAAACCACCTGGGCATGAAGATCAGCTCGGGTGGCAGCGCCGGCAGGTCCTCCCACTTCCACCAGCCGAACAGCGCGAGCCAGATGTGAGTGAAGACCCGGCTGGCAGCAATGCCCCCGTGCACCCGGATCCACGCCGCCGCTGTGGCCATGTGCGGCTCATCGGGAGCATCTCCGGCGAGCCGCAGGGCAACGTACGCCTCGATGGTGGTGGAAAGGTCGCCCGGCCCTTCGTGAAAGGCGGACCAGGTGCCGTCCTCGCGCTGCTCGCCGCGGATGAACAGGCGAGCGGCACGGGTGGTCTGTTCGTCCTGGATCCCGAGGAACTGCCGGAGCAGCAGGTCTTCGGCGTCGCTCGTCACACTGCACTCGAGGTCGCCCTTCCACCAGCCCTCAGCATTCTGGCGGGACAGCAGGTGCTGCACGGCCAGCGCGGTCGCGCGCTCAGCCAGTCGACTCGCTGTCCGCCGGCGGGCGGGGGCATCGTTCCTAGTGTCCGCCTTGTGCAGAGTGCGGTGGGACAAGCGCATCAGGTAGGGGCCTTACGTCGGGGCACACCAGGAGCGGCTGCTCCTGGTGCTTCACCGCTCCAACGACGTGAGGCAGATCCCAGCGGCGCCACAAATGATCGTTACTCCGAACGTGTTCTCCATGACGGTGGTAGGCCCGGCGTCCGCCACCGGACACGACTTCGGCTACTTCGCCGAACGGGGGAAACCAGCAGTGGGCGTGGACCCGCAGCCGCAGATGCTCACTCAGAGATTCGGCGATGGCCCACGGCGTTCACGGGGCCGTGTCAGTGGAGTGGACAGCGAGGGAGGCAAGGCACGGCTGGGTCCGCTTACGGGTTGAGATACAACGTGGCGACGCATGTCGCTGCCCCTAGCACCGCACCCACGAGGACTTGGTCCAGCGTGTGGACGCG
Organism: Streptomyces sp. NPDC055287; assembly: GCF_053646035.1. NCBI lineage: Bacteria > Bacillati > Actinomycetota > Actinomycetes > Kitasatosporales > Streptomycetaceae > Streptomyces > Streptomyces sp. NPDC055287. The sequence goes on from NZ_JBSHNE010000024.1 coordinate 57,584, forward strand.
TAGATGCAGGCGGGACCAGCCGATCGCTGCGACGAGAAGGTACAGCAGGGCCGAGCCGGCGCCCAGATGGAGGGTAAGGAGAGTGACGCTGGCGGCTGCCGCGCTGGTGTGCAGGGAGACATTGCTCGCCCACGTGCTTGCGAGCAGGAGGGCTGCCAGCAGCGGGGCCGTGCTTCCCAGGGCTAGCAGTGGAGCGGGCGCCCCCAAGCGCCTGCAGATCAGCCATACGACTGCTGCGGCGAGGACGCTCGCAGCCAGGAGCATCAGCCGGTGTCTGCGCCGACAAGGAACGGGGGCGGGCCACCATCCCAGGCGGACCCCGGCACAGGCCAGGGCCGCACACAGCAGTGCCCAGGAGCTGCTGCCCCATAACCCCCACAGAAGACCGTCGTAGTGGGGCCAGGTGGTATGCCAGCTGACTGCGCTTCCAGCAATGACGGGCATGACGGGAGGAGCGAAGTACAGGCTCAGATGCTGCGCCAGTCTCGTTCGGCCGGATCCTACGTTGATCATTGTCACGGCAGGTAAACGACACGTTCCTTGCGAAGTTCACTGTTTAAACCGCGCCGCCCCCGTCGGCCGTGGTGAGCCTGCTCGACGGCACCCAGGGGGCCTGCCGTGTTGCAGGGTGCACGATTGCCCGCCTCCCGGGTGTGTCCCCGTGTCTGGGCAGATGCCGATCAGCCGTGTCTGCGTGCGGTCTGCTCCCGTTGTGCAGGCGGACGTTGATTGTGCGGTAGGTGGTGGGGGATGGAACGACATGGCACCAGACAGGCGGCTGCACATCGGGGCGGTGCACAAGGCGTACGGCCGACGGGCGGTGCTGCGCGGCGCTGACCTGACGGTGTCGGCTGGCATGCTCGCCGGCGTAGTGGGCGAAAATGGCTCGGGCAAGAGCACGCTGCTGCGTATCGCGGTGGGACAGCTGATGCCGGACTGCGGCTCCGTGCAGCGGTTCAGTGCGCTGGGGTACTGCCCGCAACAGGCGGTGGTCAATGACACGCTCACGGTGGCTCAGCATCTGCGACTGTTCCAGGTTGCCTACCGGCTGCCCCGGTTGGATCACGCTTGGGAGTTGATGGACCTGCTCGGATTCGGCGGCGAGCGGCGCACCCGGGCGGGGGAGCTCAGTGGCGGCACCCGGCAGAAACTCAACCTGACCTTGGCGCTCATGCACGATCCGCCGTTGCTGGTGCTCGATGAGCCGTACCAGGGCTTCGACTGGGACACGCATCAGCGATTCTGGCAGTTGGCAGGGCGGTTGCGCAGGCAAGGGCGCTCGGTGGTGGTGGTTTCCCATCTGCTGCACGACCTGCAGCACTTCGACACCGTCCACCATCTGCGCGACGGCCGCCTGCACGAGGAGGGAGTGCCGCGATGAGGCATCAGTGGACGGCATTCACGGTGGCCTTCGGCTTCACGCTGACCGGTCACCTGCGCAACCGCCTTGCGATGGCCATGATTGCCTTCTTTATCCCGACTTGGATCTACCTGGTCCGTGCCACCGCTCTAAACAAGAACATCACCTTCAACAGCAGCGCACTGGGCATCGACGTGGTCGCGTCGATGAACCGCACCATCCAGGTCTCCAGCTCCCTGCACGCAGTCGCGGTGATCGCCGGTTTCATGATGTTTATGGCTACCTTCAGCGCCCGGGACATGGACCTGCGCCTGGTACTGGCGGGTTACCCCCGGTTGCAGCTGCTGGCCGCCAAACTTGGCGCCCTCCTCGTCGTCACTGCGCTGCTCACCTGTTACACCCTCGGCCTGCTGCGGCTGTCCTGGCCACTGGCCCAACCTGGGGCAGTGGCCGCCGCCCTGGCAGCAGCCATCCTGGCCTACGGAGGACTGGGCATCATGGCCGGCTACCTGCTGCGTAGCGAACTGGAAGGATTCTTCGTCGTGGTGATGGCCACGCTGATCGATGTCGCCATGCAAAGCCCTGTTTCGAACCCTGCTGGTGACCAGGCATTTCTGAGTGCCCTGCCGCTGTACGGACCCGCGCAGGCGGCCCTGGCCGCCTCCTTCACCCACGCGGCCTCCTTCACTTGCGCGGCCCGGGCTCTGTACTGGTTCGCGGCCACCAGCCTTCTGGCCCTGCTCATCTTCTGCCTACGCACCCGCCACTACGGCCAGTTCATCACGGCCTCGTCGTCAGTTGACCTGTGCCTGCGACGCCAGGCGTGTGCCTGCGGTGATGGGATACGGCAGTGCTGACCTTCCTGGGCGGTGGCGGCGCTGGCGGGCGGAAGATGAGGTTCCCCCGAGATGCGAGGAGAGTTGACAGCGGGTCAGATGGGACTCATGAGAGGAACATCGACCATGGTTGCCCCCCAGAAAGTACTCGCTCGAGTTGCGTGACCGTGCGGTGCGGATGTACCGCACCTCCGATCCGAAGCCGCAGATCAAGAAACTGGCCGTCGACCTCGGCGTGCATCCGGAGGCCCTGCGCGGCTGGATCCGCCAGGCCGAGGCCGATGCCGGCGAGCGCGATGATCGGCTGACCACCGACGAACGCGCCGAGCTCGCGGCGCTGCGCAAGGAGAACACCCAGCTCAAGCGGGCGAACGAGGCCCTGCGGACGGCCTCGGCTTTTTTCGCGGCCCAGCTCGACCCGACCCGGGGTTGAGCCCGTACTGCGGGAACTGTCCGTCCCTTCCTCGACGTACTACCGCTGGCGCCGTGCCGAGCGCGAGCCGTGCGAACGCGTGCACCGGGACGGGAAATCACCGAGCAGATCAAGGAGATCCACGCCGACTCGGGCGGGATCTACCACTCGCCGCGCGTGCATGCCGTGCTCAAGCGCGAGGGCGTCCATGTGGGCCGCAAACGGGTCGAGCGCCTGATGCGCGAGGCCGACCTCGCGGGGATCAGCCCGCGTCGCAAGGGCTTCACGCGCCGGGACCCCGAGGCCACTCTGGCCCCGGACCTGGTCCAGCGCGACTTCACCGCGCGTGCGCCGAACCGGCTGTTGGTCACCGATCTGACGATGATCGCGACCGGCGAGGGCCGTTGTGGCTGTCCGCGATCCGGGACACGTTCTCCCGCCGGGTGGTGGCCTGGGAGACCTCCGCCCGCGCGGACGCCGACCTGGTCCTGTCACCCTTGAGTACGCCCTCGCTTCCCGCGAGGTCGAGCCCGGACAGCTCATTCATCACGCGGATCACGGCTGTCAATACACGTCGATTAAGCTCACAACTCGCCTGCTGTGAGCGGGAGTTCAGGCTTCCATTGGCTCGGTCGGAGACTCGTACGATAACGCCCTCGCGGAGAATCTATGGATGCTCACCAAGACGGAGTGCATCCGCGGCCGCGTTTTCCCCACCCGGGCCGAGGCGAACCTGGCACCGTTCGAGTACATCGATGGATTCTATAACTCCCGGCGCATCCAAAAACGGCTCGGCTACCTCAGCCCGATTGAGTTCGAGGAGAAGCGCTACGCCGGCCAGGCAACGGCCGAACGAACCTGAAACCCCGTCAACCCGTCCTGACCAGCTGATCAGCACCTCCCGCACGCCGGGGGAACCTCAGGATGCGCGGTTAAGGCCGTGTCGGGAGTTCCTCTTTCTCGTCGATTGCTGCCCCTGACTGGGGATCGTCAGGCAGCTAGTCTTCTGAGTCAGGAATTCTGTTCAGATATGAGGCGAGGCGTTCGAGGATCTCGTCCGCGGTCTTCGTCCAGACATAGGGCCGCGGATCGGTGTTCCAGGCAGCGATCCAGTTGCGGATGTCCTTCTCAAGAGCCTGGACGGACTTGTGGACGCCTCGCCGTATCTGCTTGTTGGTGAGTTCGGCGAACCATCGCTCGACGAGGTTCAGCCAGGACGACCCGGTCGGTGTGAAGTGCAGGTGGAAGCGCGAATGGGCAAGCAGCCACTTTTTGATGGCAGGTGTCTTGTGGGTGGCGTATTTGTCGCAGATCAGGTGGACATCCAGACCGTCCGGTACCTCTTTGTCGAGCTTGATCAGGAACTTCTTGAACTCCTCGGCCCGATGCCGACGGTGCAGGGAGCCGGTCACTTTGCCGGTGGCGACCTCGAGAGCGGTAAACAGGGTGGTGGTGCCGGCGCGGACGTAGTCATGGGTGGCCCGTTCCGGGACTCCGGGCATCATCGGCAGCTTGGGCTGGGACCGGTCCAGAGCCTGGATCTGTGACTTCTCATCGACGCAGAAGACCAAGGCGCGTTCGGGCGGGTCCAGGTAGAGGCCCACGACATCGTGGACCTTGTCGACGAAGTACGGGTCAGTGGACAGCTTGAATGTCTCTGAGCGGTGCGGTTGCAGGCCAAATGCCCGCCAGATCCGTGACACCGACGACTGTGAAAGACCCATCTCGTTTGACATCGACCGTGTCGACCAGTGCGTCGCGTTCTTCGGAGTGGATTCCAGCGTCTTGGTAACCACTGCGGCCACCTGCTCGTCCGTCACCGTCCTGGGGCCACCCGAACGCGGCATGTCACCCAGCCCAGCGATCCGGTACTGAACGAACCGGGCCCGCCAACGGCCCACCGCCTGAGGCGTGGAACCGAGTTGAGCAGCCACGTCCTTGTTCGACGCACCATCAGCGCAGGCCAGGATGATCCGACACCGCAAGGCCCACGCCTGCGGTGTGGAACGACTCCGCACCCATCCCTCAAGTGCGGCCCGCTCTTCATCCGACAGTGTCAACTCGGCCTTCGGCCGCCCCGTCCGCGCCATGGAGCAAGCCTACACATCTGAACGGAATTCCCGACTCAGAAGATTAGTCTCCTCCGGCGGAATCTGTCCGTACCGATCGCGCCACGCCACGGTATCCATGCCCATCGCGGCGGCCATGAGGACGCCGGTGACCATCGGCACCTGGGCAGGGTCGGCCATCTCGAAGGTGGGGAGCCTGCAGATCACGGCGGGGATCAGATCGCTGAGCGGATCAAGTCGATCCTCGCCACCGGGTTGTTCGGCGATCAGGTATCCGGTCAGCACACCCACCAGAAATACCGTGCCCCGGGAAAACTCCTCACGCCCGTAGACGTCCATCGCGGCCTGACCCGCTGCTGCGCCTCCTGGCGCTCCTTGGCGGAAGCCCGCTTGTCCAGAACTCGGTATGAGTCCCACGCCGCACGGATCGCCTCATCCACGACTACGCCTTCATTGGTCATGGAGCGACCATAGGCGAGCAAACGCGCGGATTCGGATCCCGTTCGAGGACATCGCCGGCCTTGCGGCTGCTGCTGTGGCGTCGACCTGAGTCGCTTCCCCGGCCGCCGCCCCGAGCCGGTGCAACACGCATCCCTGGCAAGCAGTTCACCGCGTGTCGCGAGGGCGGTCGGCGCCGAGCTGGGGTCTGGCGTCGGCCCCGGTGTGGTCAGGCCGGGCATCTTGGGCGGTGTCTGCGGCCTGTCGGCGGGCGTCCATCGGGTCGGGGGCAAGCACAAGGGAAGCCTGGGCAAGCCGCCCCGAACGGCGGCTTGCCCAGCCCGGCCGGGCCGCGTTGAGGTGGTGCCCGCCCTGCCGGACGTTCCGGTCGGGCCGGCGGAGGAGGACCCAGCGGAGAGCTTCAGGACGGGGGAGACGGTCGTACGCCGCAACGTACACCGCTGCGGCCGGGTATGGAGCGAGCAGGTGTTAAGGATCATCGCCGACATCGGCGAGGCGCTGGTGACCCGCGTGCGCGCCCGGGGCGGAGGCCAGCTGGCCCGCCCTGTACGCCAAGGCCCGCGCCGACGGAAACCGGTCGGTGCGCACCGAGGCGTTCGACGCGACGGCGACCGGCCAGTGGGAGCTCGCCGCCGGGGTGTGACAGGAGACCGACCTGCTCCTGTGGAAGCCGCGCACGGCCTGTTTCAGCATCCATGCATTCTTCACCGCGGCCGGACTGAGGACTGGTACGTCAACTTCGAGCACTCCACCCGCCGCACCGAGATGGGGTTCGACACCCTCGACCCGACCGTCGACCGCGTCATCGACCCGGACCTAGGCGTGGATGTGGAAGGACGAAGACGAGTACGCCCACGTCCGGCGCCTGAGCATCGTGACCAACATCGAGCACCAGGCGGTGAACCTCGCCCGCACCCAGGTGCTCGCGATGCTCGAGGAACGTGCCGGGCCGTTTGGGACTCGACGAGCTCACGACCGGGGCCCAGACGGTGCAGTGCGTCGGGCGGACTGGACATCGAAGACGGTTACGAGGTCCTGCTGACGCAGTTCCTTTTCGAGACGTCCACGCCCGAGCTCTTCGAGCCGGTGGCGACTGAGCTCTGCCATCGAGGCTGAGCGGAATTCGATCATCACGTGCGACACCGCCAGCAGCCGGACGATAAGCGACAAGCTGAAGTGAGAGTCAGCAGCGCCGCACCGGCGGGCGTTGCGTTCTGCGGAGTGTGGTCCTGATCCAGGGTGGTCTTCTGCGGGTGCGGTGGGCTGTCCGGCCAGTCTGGCAGCGGGCACTGACAGGCCGCGGATGCCAGCCGGCCCGGACGGCCCAACGGCTAGCAGGTTTGGGCGGTCCCTTCATCGCCGCTGAAGAAGGCGAGGACGGAACTCCACAGCTGCACAGCCAGCGTGCAAACGTCACGCAGGTTCCTGTAGGCCGCTTGGGCGTCCCGGCCCGTCCTGGCCGCCCCACGCAGTGTCTTTGACACCTTGTCGTTGAACTGGGCAAGACGCTCAAGAAAGTCAAGGCATGAGGACACCAGGGAGGGGCGGGGGGTTTTGCGCTGGGCCACGGTCGGCTCCTCGTTCGGGGCGGGATGTTCTGCGGTCAGTGTTGCAGCGGACACTGACAAGCTGGGGCGAAACGTGATTCTGCCCCGGGCCAGGGCCGATCCGGAGCACAGAACTGCCTCTGGGTGCTATGAGCTCAGTGTGTGCGCCGCAGGTTCTCCTGCCCAGTCAGCAGGCTGAGCACGGCGTGCTCCCTGTGGTGGTCGTGGCCACCGCTGGGCGAGGTCCCGGTCCTTGAACTTGGCGTACCCGGCCGCCGCGTCGGAGTTCAGCTCGGTGGTGTCCCAGCCGCAGGCCTGGGCGGCGAATTGGGTGCCGATCTCGACGAACGCCGGTCCCTGGAATGAGCTGACGTGCGGATCGTTCGTGTCCAGGCCGGTTTTGGACAGGTCCGACATCAGGGCGTTCGTCGCGGCCCGCATGGCGAAGTACGCGCTGATCGTGTTGGCGACCCCCGCGCATCGCGCCCAGGACCTGCTGCCGGTAATTCGGCAGGGACAGACACACCAGGAATGAGAAGTCGATCTCCGTTCCGTCGGGGCGCAGTCCCCAGCAGCATGCACCAGCGCGGCGCCGACGAACTGCCCGTCGGTGTCGTTTGTGTGTGCCGCGAGCAGATCGCGCAGCTCCGGGCCGGCGGCCAGGGGGCGACGAGTCCGAGCCGATGGGTGTCTGGCAAGGTGGCGGCGATACGCGGGTCACCCTCAAGACGCTTGGCCCGCTCCCGTTCCTCGGTCGTAGAAGGTCGCTCCAGTACTACGGTCTGGGCACGGTTCAACAGTGCTTCGACCAGGGGCAGGAAGAGCGAGGAGTGTCACCGTCGACCCTCTAATGTCCGACCCCGCGAGTGCGGCGGAGTGCGTCTTCCTCGCCGGTCGTTGTCTGTGTCGAAGGCCGTCATGATCGCGCCATTCAGTAATTGCCGACTTCCCCAACCGCTTCGGAATCGATAGATGTTGTCGCCGACCAGGTGCCCCTCGCCGGGGCACCGTCTGATTCCCAGGGGGGCACACATGGCTAGACCGTTACGGCACCGGGGCATAGGCATCAGAGGGCTGGCACTGTTGACAGTTGCAGCTCTCACGCCGGTGGCGGCACCGACCTCAGTAGCAGCGGAATCGGCACCGCAGCTGCGCGCGGAAACCTTTATGCAGATACCAGGTGCACCCGTTCCCACGCTGAGGGAACTGCAGACACCGCAGGCGCGCAGCGCCCTAGCACGCGAAAGTCACCTGGTGGATGACGTCCGGACAGCGTTGGAGACGGTGGGACCGGCGGCGTCATTCGCGCCTAGGGCCAGCGCGGCAGCCAGTACAGCGGCATCCTATGGACAGCCGCCGGCAGCGCCGATGGCTGTCACCTACCCAGCGCCCTCCCGCACCATGTCGCTGGATGAGTGCAAGCGAAAGATGGGCGGCGACGCCAAGATCTACATCAAGTCCCGGTTCGCGGTATGCACCGGCCTGAGGATAACCACGCTATGGCAGCGCCAAAGCGGTGCCATCGGCACGAGTACCTTCACGGTATATGTACGGGGCACGGTGCCCAAGGAAGCCGACCGCACCATGCACTTCGACTACGACGTGGTCGACTTCACCCAAGTCGGCACGACCGGTGTCGCCGCCGGCTACAAGATCCGCATCAAACCCCAGATTCCGCAGGACTGGCCCGCCGCGGCCAGACCGACCCAGAGCGGCAACCTGCCCGTCACCAAGACCTGGCAAGAGCTGCGCCTCATGAGCCCTGCGCACTTCAACAACAAGGTGCGCTACGCCCCGGGACAGGGCACCGGAGCAGGTGCGGCCGATGTCGTCTTCGCTGTGTACCAGCCGGAGATCACCACGACACTCCCGCCAGGATGGGTGGGGGAGAGCCCCAAGACGGGCAAGCCGTTCATGATGGCGCCCCGCTGGGACGCCGCGAAGTACCTGAACAACTCCACCGGTGGCGGCAGCGCCGCAAACAAGGGCAGCGCCGCGTTCAGCTACCTCGCGACACTGAACTACAGCTCCAAGCAGGGAGCCGTGGAGCGCGGCGTGGCCCTGCACATCAAGAAGGCCTATGCGAGTCCAGGTGCCACCAAGCCACCGAACGCCCTGAAGAAGATCCCCGGACAGAACGCGAAAACACCTTTGCATCGCCTGTACTTGGATGAAAGGCGACGCAAGGACAACCGCGCCCGTGCCGTCACGAACTGCCGGCGACACTTCGGCCCGAGCTACACCGACGGCGGCAAGCAGTGCGACGAGTTCCCCTTCGCTACCACGTACGAAGGGTGCGCACAGGCTGAGTACGACCCGCACGTTGAGAAGAACAACTTCTCCGTTCTGCCGGTGAACAGTGCCGAGAACCGGGATGCGGGCATTCTGTTGTCGCAGTTCTATACGAAGAACCGTCTCCTCGACGGCATGGACGACGGCTTCATCGTCAAAATCAGTTGAAAGCCCTGCGGGGCGGGAGCGGCTTTGCTCCTGCCCCGCCCTTCACGCGTCGACAGGCCAGAACTGCGCCAGATACCGCTCGACCCCATCGGGTACCGACTCCTCTGCCAGGCGCCGAACTTCCTCCCGGCCCACGCAATAGATCCGTACCTGCCACTCCCTGCCCGCCTCGGGGAGGCGCACGGACTCGGTCATGGGACCGGCTCCTGCCCAGAGCGCCAACTCCCCGGACGCGCTGTGAATCCGGGCCTGCCCCTGCGCCTCCCACGCCTCGCTTCCTTTTGCGGAAGGGGGCTCCGCGTTCCACACCTCGACGGTCATGGCGGCGGTGTGAGTGTGCCCCCCGCTTTCGACATCGATGCGGCCAGGGTGGGCCGTCAAGAACGCTTCCGGAACACGTCCCTCCGGATAGCCGACCGGCACGAATCGATCGTCCACCTCCTGAAACCCGAACCCGAAGAAGTCAACCTCGATATCGAGCTCCTGCTGCTGCATCAGTTCTGCCACGTGAACTCCTTCAAACGAGCCGCCGCGCTGCCTCGCGCGAGATCGTATCGGCCTGGACCGAAGCAATCCGGCGGCCGCGAACCACCCCCGCACGGTTCCGGCCATGTCCACTGGGGGAGATGGCGGCAGACTCAACTGCCAGTTCGGCCGCTACCCGCTCGCATACCCAGGCTTCCACGTTCTGCCTGCATGGCTCGCGCTCACTTGGTGGGGCCCGTGGGCTGAAGCATGCTTGCCGACTTCTCCGCGCGGCCGACCTGGAGCCCGCTGAGCGTGCCGCGCTCGACCAGGGGATGACCGTACGGCGTGGCCAGGGGTACCCCCCGCGCGTCGGTGCCGTCCCCGCCGTGCACCGCCAGCGCCTCGCCCGCTGCCATCCGCTCGACGGCGCCCAGGGCGTCCCGGCGGTCCCGGCCCAGCGCAAAGCCCGCCGCGAGTAACCGGGTCAGCACGCTCGTGCCACCCGGACCATAATCGTTTCCGCTGATGACCGCTGTTCCCCCATGTTCCCCGAGGCCGTAGGCGCCCGACTCGGTGGAGCCTCTTCGGGTGACTCTGTGGCGCGTGTTGGTGTCTTAGGCCCGTAGCGCCGCCAAGGTGGCTGCATGGACCTCGAAGTGGACACTGACGATCTCCCTGCCCCGCGACGTGCCGTGCCCGAGGGCGTGCGGCTTGCGCGGTGGCTCACGGCCAGCGTCGGAAATCTCCAGATGCGGCGAGCGACAGTCGTACTCGGCTTTTACCGGGACGGGTACTGGCTCCGTCGGTTCGTTCACGACCCTGCCTTCAGCGGCAGCATCGAGCAGCCGATCGACCCCCAGGTGTGGCAGCTCGTCAACGGCCGGCACAGCGTGCCCGCCTCCCCGGTCCGCGCCGAGGACTCAGCATCAGTCAACTGGGACCGGGTCGTAGCCCTCCTCGGCTCACCGGACGCCCTCGACGATGGCGACCTGGAGCCCGGTGCCATGGGGCCGCACCTCGCCGCACTGGAGATCGCCGCGTCCCTGGCCGTCGGCCACCCAGTCGACCTGTGCCGGGCCGCCCGGGTACTGCCCGCAGCGGACTGGCGGGACCTGTTCAGTCGCATCGTGAGCGCCGCTGACTACGTGTAACGACAGCCGGGCGCAGGGCCCGATTGGTTGGGACCGCGCGAGAGGAACAGAGGGGCGACAGTCTGACCAAATCGTTCGGGGATTAGGGCATCAGGTGGCTACCTGATCGGCATGCCAGACAACGACATCTTCATCCCCCACCAAGGCCCCAAGCGCCAGGCCGACTGCCCGCACTGCTCGAACCGGGTCGCGATGTCCCTGCGAAACCTCCGCTGGATCGATCCCGAGATCAAAACCCCGGGGGACACGCAAAGGCCAGGCCAACATGTGGAGGAGCAGGTCTGGTCGTGCGACTTCTGCGACAAGGCGGTGGTCGAGCTGTACTCGGTCGACCGCCTCCCCATGGAGAACATCAAGCACGTCGCCGGTACGCAGAAACACACGCTCATCTCCCGGGTATGGCCGGCGCAGGAGCCGCGTCCACTCTCGCAGGACGCCCCGGACAAGGTCCGGGGCCTCTTCTTGGAGGCCGGGCGAGCCGAGGAGGTGGCGGCCTTCCGGCTCGCTGAGGTCGGTTACCGGTCCATAGCCGAGGAGATCTGCAAGGAGCGCGGAGCCCAGGGGAAGAACCTGCACGCGATGATCGGGGATCGACCGTACCCGCGGCCTGACCACCACACCAAAGGTGTCCGTCAATGCGGAGCAAGCTCAGTACCTGCTCGCCGCGCCTGTGAACCCGATGATCGCTTCGCCAAGGATCTCCTCGTGCCCGAGGGCCGTTCCACGCATCGGCTCAGGGCTAAGACTGGTGCGCTCGGCGCGCTCAACGGCATCTGCGGCCCGCAGTAACCCCTGCGCGTGGCCGCTGATCTCATCGGTGATCTCCACACGCTTCGGTGGGCCCTCCAGAGCCACTACCGCCGCGGCCTCCTCGATCCGGTCACCCTCCGCGCTGAGCAGCAGCACGAGTTCCCGGGCGCTCTGCGTCGGAGGCGGTAGTTGGGGTATCGACATGTTCCCCGGCCAGGTGAGGATGATCTGTACCGCCGAACGCCGAAAGGTCCGCGCCGTTGCCACGCCATGCGCATACACATCACCCTGGGCGTCCCGGCGAACGGAGTTGACGCTGCCGCGGCCTTGCGCCCTTCCCGCTCCGTAAGCGGCCAGGTCCCCAGAACAGCGACGGGTGTCGGGATGAGCGCGGCTACGACTGCGGAGCCCATGACCTGATCATGCCGAGTCCCCACCAGGTTGGCAGCCGATCCCAAGGGCCTGCCCAGAGGTAGGGGGAGGCACCACAGTCCGGCGGCGGCGGCCCCGCAGTGCGAGCGGGGCCGCCCGGGCCCTCGGGTCTCAGTCCTCGAACAGTTTGGTTAGTCCCGAGGACCTCAGTCAGTGGTGACGACCTGCATCGGGGTCGGTTGCCACTGGCGCGTTCCTCCGTACACCAGGCGCGGTGGCAGACCGAGGCCCGCCACCGCCGGTCGACGGGCCTCTTGGTTGGGTACCTTTCTCAGCCGACCTTGTCGAGCAGCAACTTCGCGGCCACCGCCGCGCCGGTGGTGCGGATCATGCCGGCCACGGCGGCTGCCCGAGCTCGGGTCTCGGGAGCCAGGGCGACACCGAGCGCGGCCGACAGGGACTCGAAGGTCGGGTTCGCTCCGTCGTGTGCCGCGCCGATGCCGAGGTCGGCCACGCGGGCGGCCCAGTACGGCTGGTCCGCCAGCTGAGGTACGACAACCTGGGGCGCACCGGCCCGCGCGGCCGAGGTCGTGGTGCCCGCGCCGCCGTGGTGGACGACGGCGGCGACACGCGGGAACAGGGCGTGGTGGTTGACCTCGCCGACGGCGAAGCAGTCGTCCTGGTCGTCGGCCACGGCTAGGTCGGCCCAGCCGCGGGAGAGGAGCACCCGGCGGCCCTGCGCCCGGACTGCCTCGACGGCCGCCCGGGCCACGTCGTCTGCATCTCGTATGGGAATGCTGCCGAACCCCACGTACACCGGCGGTTCGCCGGCGTGGAGGAACGCCTCTACGTCGGCCGGCAGCGGGCGGGTGTCCGTCCGGAACCACGCGCCGGTCTGCACCACGTCGAGGTCCGCCGGCTCCTGCCACGGGCTGAGGACCGGGTCGGTGGCCAGCCAAGGGTGATCGGTGAGGACGTAGTTGCGAAAGTGGCCCACCGGCGGCAGGCCGATGGACGCCCGGTGGGTGTTGAGACCGGTCCCGAACAGCACGTTCATGGTCTCGGTGTCCAGGTCCCACAGCATTCGGTTGTCGGTCACGCCGGGCGGGAACGGCCGGCCCGGCCGTTCGAACGGCGGATGGTGTGGCGAGGGCAGGTAGGCGGGGAAGTAGGCAACGAACACGTAAGGGATGCCCAGGTGCTCGGCTGCCGTCCTCGCGCCGGCTGCGGCCGGGAGCAGACCGGTCGCCAGGATCACGTCGCATCCCTCGGCAGCCGTGACGACCGCCTCGTACGTCGTGGCGGTCATCGCGGCCGCACGTGCGGGCAGCCCTTCCGCGGAAGCCTTCGTCTTCCCGGTGAGCACCCCCTTCACGAACGGGCGCACCGGCTCGCCGATCGGCACCAGCGGGAGGCCGACAGAGTCGAACAGCTCCGCGAAGTCAGGAGGCGTGCACATTCGCACGTCCACTCCCAGGTCCCGCAGCTGCACCGCGACCGCCACCAGCGGTTCGACGTCTCCGCGCGACCCATAAGCCATCAACAGCACGCGCATGTAGTAAGTCTCATTTCGTAGGATCTTAGGCTCGGCCTGTCAGGGCCCCGGTCTTGCTGTAAACGGCAGTAGTCAACGTAGGCCAGCTTGCGCAAGTGCTCCTCTCGAAAGGGATGTGAGCACCAAACAGATCGCGCTGATAGGAGAGGGCCTGGCCTCGTTCTGGGTTAGGTGGGCGCTTCTGCAGCACCCCCGGGGTCCCGCCGTAAGCCCCCCTGTGCGCTATATCCTGATCGTGGAAGCGGCTACTCCCGCTTCTTCCCGCTCTGGTCCGCTGATGACGGACAAGCACACGCAAAGCACCGCCGCCCCCGTGCGCCAGCTGGTACCGCTGGCCGAGAGGGATCCTTTCTCACCTGCTTCATAGGCCGAACCTCGGTGAGCAGCACTCAACCTTCACCGCGCCAGCTCACCAGACTGCGTACCGGGTGGCCCGCGCTGCACGGAGCGGGTACCCGAGGGCGTGCTTGATCCGCGGGCTCTCGTCACCTCCGCTCATTTCCGCGCTCCCAGTGCCTCGATGAGCTGGCCGGCCAAGTGCGAGCGCACCGCCAGCGCCTATGGTGGGATCCACCGGACCAGAACTTCAAACGCGGTGCGGTGAGGGATCGGTGCGGGGCTGGCGAGACCTTCGCCCGGCAGCGCTTCGGTGATGTCCGCGAGATGATGCTGATCGACGTTCACCGGCCTTCGCAGCCACGGCTCATGACTCCCTGACATGGCGGAAAAAGGACAGATGACATACGAACAGCTGGTCCGTGCCTGGAGCGAGACCGGACAGGACGACTACGGTCCCTACGACGTCCAGGACCAGGTCGTCCTGGAGTGCGCACGAGCACTGGCTGACGATCCCGGCGGAGAGCTCGCGTATCAGCGGGTGTTCGGACTTGTGCTGATGCTTCCGTACACCGAACAGGCCGACGGGGACGTGACGCGCGTGGTGGCCGATGCGGCGCAGGCCGTGCGCCGCGAACGCGCGGGGCAGAGCTGCGGGCATGCGGAGCACCCCTTCGACGAGCAGTGGGAGGACCTCGTCGACACGCTCCCGGACGTGCTGCGGATGCTGGCCGACGACAGCATCGAGTGGTGGGAGAACTATCCGCAGGAGCAGTGGCTCTGCCCGCGTACCGTCGACGGGTTCGCTGCCATGGTCCTGGAGGCGCTCGAACCCGGATCGGCCCCCGACGCCCCGCCCCTGCTGCCGTTCGCCGCCCAGCGGCGCCTCGACACGCTCACGGCCGTCCTGGAGGGCTACCCGCAGCCCGGTACGGATGTGGGCGAGGAAGTCGCCGATGTGGGAAAGGCGCTGAGCGGTGCCGAGGGGGAGGACCGGGCGGGCCATGTGATCACGGCCGCGGCGCTGACCTGGTGGGCCGGGACCGCCAACAGCTCTGACGAGGCGCACGATGCCTTGGTGCAGGGTTTCGAGGCGGTACTCGCCGGGCTCGCGGACTCCGTGTGCACCCATGACCAACACCCTGCCCTTCCCCGTTGGGCGACCGCCGCCGTCTGTGTGGGGATTCACTTGAGCAGCGCCGGCGGACGCGGTGTCTACGAGCTGCACGGGCCGTGTCTGAAGAACCCACCGCCGCTCGAGCCGCTGCTGTGCCCGGCGTTCACGGCCTCGCTCGCCCGGGACTCCTTGATCCGACTGCGCGCGATGCGAGCCGAGCCGCAGCCGGGAGGGACGGAGGAAGGGCCCTAGCGGTGGTTTGTTGACGGCGGGTCATGGGTGCAGTAGGCCGGTAGCAGAGGAACGTCGCCTCGCTGCCGGGGGGCTTGTGATGACCCGTCGTGTGCCGTGTCCGCCCGCACCTGGACCGCTGGAAGCCTACGCCGCGCGCTTCGATGACCTGCTCTCCACACTGGCGCAGCGTCGCGGGTTCCGCGAGTACCTGACCGGACTGCTGCTGCCGAGGGACCGCAACAAGACGCTGACGTGCCTCGCAGGCACCGAGCCGGTGGTCGGCGCCCAGCACCCGGCGGTGCAGCGGCTGCAGTTCTTCTTGTCCGAATCGACCTGGGACCACGAGCAGGTCAACGCTCGTCGGGTCGAGATGCTGTTGGCCGATCCGGCGACCGCCCCGCACCCGGGCGGCGTGCTGGTGATCGACGACTCCGGCGACCGCAAGGACGGCAGCGCGACCGCGCACGTCGGCAAGCAGTACCTGGGCTCGGTCGGGAAGATCGACCGCGGCGTCGTCACGGTGACCACCTGCTGGGCGGACGAGCGCGTCTACTACCCGCTGCACGCTGTGCCCTGTACCCCCGCTCACCACTTCCCGAAAGGCAAGAGCGACCCCGCTTTCCGCACGAAGCTGCAGATCGGAGCCGAACTGGCCCGGCAGGCCCTGGCCGCGGGGGTGTCCTTGCGGGCGGTGGCCGCCGACTGCGCCTACGGCGACCATGGCAGCTTCCGCGGCGAGCTCGCCGCGGTGGGGCTGCCGTTCGTCCTGGCCCTCAAGCCGAGCCACGGCACCTGGGCCTACGGCGACCAGGCGTACACTCCCGTCGATGCCGCCCGCGCCCTGGCCTGGCACGACGCGGACGAGCCGGGCGACTGGAGCGCGGTCACCCGCACCTTCCGCGACGGGCACACCACCACCTGGTGGGCCGCTGACGCGCGACTGGGCTGGTGGGGGCCCGACGAAAATGTTCGCCTGGTCGTGGCCACCACAGACCCGGCCACCCTGCCCGCACAGTCCACCTGGTACCTGGCCACCGACCTGCCCAGGCCCGGCGGATCACGTGCGGCGGACAGCCCGAATCCGTCGGCCGACCTGACCGAGATCGTGCGAATCTACGGTCTCCGGCACTGGATCGAGCAGAGCTACAAACAGGTCAAGGACGAACTCGGCTGGGCCGACTTCCAGGTCCGCTCCGACACCGCCATCCGCCGTCACCAGACCCTCGTCACCTGCGCGTTCTCCTTCTGCTGGGACACCTGGTTCGCTCCACCCCCACACGCCGATGACCAGGAACCGGCCGCCGGCCGGGCAGAGAGGGGGCCATCCGCCGTCCCACCAGCCCCAACCGGCCAGCTGGCCCAAGGCGATCCGGGCCATCCGTGGCTGGCTGACGCCCTGGGCCATGCTGCAACGCTACTGGCGAGCCTGGACAACCAAGCCCCCGCCCACCGAACTCCAGAACCTGATCAACGCGGTCAGCACCGGAAGACCCATCGACCTATACACCCCGGCTAACAAACCACCGCTAGGAGTTGTCGTCAAAGTGTCACGCCCACATCAGGAGCGAGGCGAGTGACGGCTGCCTGGTAGGACTCGGCGGTTTTGTCGTATCGGGTGGCGATGCCTCGCCATTGCTTCAAGCGGTTGAAGCAGCGTTCGACCACGTTGCGCCGCTTGTAGACCTGCCTGTCGAAGGCCGGCGGGCGGCCGCCCTGACTGCCGCGCCGGTGGCGGTTACGGGCTTGGTCGGCGCGTTCGGGGATAGTGTGTCCGATACCGCGCCGCCTGAGCCAGGCTCGGATGTCCTTGGAACTGTAGCCCTTGTCGTCCAGGACGTGATCGGGCCGGACGCGCGGCCGTCCGGGCCCCGGCCGGGGCACCCGTATCGCCTCCATCACGGCGGTGAACTGGGTGCAGTCATTGGTGTTGCCGCCCGTGACCACCAGGGCGAGCGGGCGGCCCAGGCCGTCACAGGTCAGATGAATCTTGCTGGTCAGCCCGCCGCGGGACCGGCCGAGCGCCGGGCTGCGGTGCCTCCTTTTCGGGCGCCGGCCGCGTGTTGGTGGGCGCGGACGATGCTGGAGTCGACCGACACCAGCCAGTCGATGTCCCCGGCCGCGTCCGCCCGGGCCTGCGCGGCCCGCAGCATCCGGTCGAACGTTCCGTCGGCGGCCCAGCGGCGGAACCGGGTGTGCAGGCTGGCCCAGGATCGGTATCGCTCGGGCACATCGCGCCAGGCCACCCCGGCCCGGAACTTCCACACGATCCCGTTGAGCATCGTCCGGTCGTCGAGCCGAGGGCGCCCCAGCGTCCTCCGGGGCAACAATGGCCGCACGAAGTCCCACCCGTCTCCTCCACACCCATTGTCAACGGCGGAATGGAGCCGCCGCGATGACAAGTCCAGAACTTCTGCCTGCCGGCGAGCCTTTGGGGCTTGCTTGAGCCGTGTGCGGTGAAAATGCGTCCCCGCTACCCGACTCGTGATGGGCACCCGGCCCTCGGCTGTTGCTACGCTCGTCGAGCGCACCAGCCGCTACACGGCCATCGTCGCGCTCCCTGACGGCATCAAGGCGGAGCAGGTCACTCCGCACCTCACCAGGAGCCTCCTCGGCATCCCGCCGCGACTGTGGCGGACGCTCACCTGGGATCGGGGGCGGGAGATAGCCGAGCACCAGGCCATCACCGCCGAGACGGGGATGCCGATCTACCTCTGCAAGCCTCGGAGCCCGTGGCAGCGCGGCACCAACGAGAACACCAACCGGCTGCTTCGGCAGTACCTGGCCAAGGGCGCGGACCTCCGCACGTTCAGCCAGGCCGACCTGGATGCCATCGCCCATGAGCTCAACCATCGGCCGTGCAAGACCCATGGCTACCGCACTCCGGCAGAGGTCTACGCTGACCTCTTGAACAGCGGTGATGCGCTGACCGCTTGAGCTCGCCACCGTTTATGAGAGATGACTACAGTTGTCTTTCGGCGTCCGCGACGATGGCCAATCGGTACCCAAGTCGGTGGCATGTGTGTGCAAGTTCGCGCGGGTGCAGGTCGGTGAGTTCGGTATCGAAGGTGGCGAGGATCCCGGCGATGCCGGCCCAGGACCAGGCGCCGAGGGTGAGCCGGCAGTGCTCGGCGTCGAGGTGTTCAACGACCGAGCCGCTTGGTGCCCAGCGGGCGACGATGCTGGCCGGCAAGTTGAGTCGGGCGTTGCCGGTGCACTGCCAGGCGGCGGGGGTGTCGCCGCGATCGTGACTGCTCATGACGAAGTGAGCGAGGTCGTCGTAGGGGAGCTGGCGCGGACTGAAGCAATGTGCCGTGGGGCGGGGTCGGAGCCGGTCGACACGGTGCACTCGCCACTGGTGGTCTCCAAGATCGTAGGCGACCAGGTACCACCGGCCGGCCCAGACGACCAGATGATGGGGCTCGATGCGGCGGGCGGGCAGGAAGTCGTCGTCGCCGGTTTCGGGGCGTGAGCCGTCGGCGCGCAGGGTTTCGGTGACGAGTACGTGGCGGTGGCGCACCGCGGCCCCCACGGCGGTGAGCGCGGTCGAGTCGATGGGGGGTGCTGGGAACTCCCAGTAGTTCTGCAGCCTGGTCAGGCGTAGGGATTTCATAGATTCCCGCAGCGCAGCGGGCATGGCCTGCTCCAGGGTGACCAGCGCCCGCGCCGCGTCGTCTCTCAGGCCGAACACCGTGCTGGGCGCGGTCTGTAGGGCCACCGCGACCGCAAGGGCCTGATCGTGGTCGAACACCAGCGGAGGGAGGGTGTGCCCTGCGCCGAGCTGGTAACCGCCATCGGGCCCGTGGACGGTGGTGATCGGGTATCCGAGCTGGCGCAGGGTCTCGATGTCACGGCGGACGGTGCGCTCACTGACCTCAAGCCCGGTGGCGAGCTCGCGCAGTGGCCACAGGCGGCGCGATCCGAACAGGGACAGTAGCCGCAATGCCCGTCGTGAGGTGCTCGCCATCGTCCCATCATGCCCGGTAGTGGCCACTCGGTGTCCACTACCGGTGTCACTGTTGAGTGCCCGTGCAGGCAAACAGTGGCGGAAAAGGACGGATAGGTATGCGTGTTGTCGTGGTCGGTGGCGGGATCGGTGGACTGGCGCTGGGGGCGGGGCTGCGCCGCAGGGGGTTCGAGGTGGCGGTGTTCGACCGTGACACCGACGTGGCGGCGACAGGCGGCTACCACATCACACTGGACGAGCGGGCCCAGTCGGCGCTGCGGGAGCTGGTGGCGCCGGAGATCATGCAGCGGCTGCTGGCATCGGCCTCGGCGCTGCGGCTGCGCGACCGCGACGCGTTCTGGGACTGTCGCGGCCGTCTACTCGGCCGCGGGCCGGATCTCAGCGGCGATTCCAGCATCGATGTCGATCGCATCACGCTGCGCATGCTGCTGGCCGAGGAAGTCGGCGATGACCTGCATCTGGGGCGGACCGTGTCCGATGTCGGCCAGGGCGACGACGGCGCACCCCGAGTGCTGTTCACCGACGCCGCACCTGTCTCGGCGGATCTGGTGGTGGGCGCGGACGGCACCCACTCCCTGGTTGCCCAGCACCTGGCGGGAGGCCCGACCAACAGCCCGGCGGGCATCATCGGGTTTTCCGGCCGTACCCTCCGCAGGGACCTGAGTTTCGGTGAACAGCAACGGCTCGGACCACGATCAGGGTTGGCGATCGGCCCACGGGGTGCAGCGCTATACGTCGGCTTCCTTGACCCAGTCGGCAACGCCACTCTCGACGCCCCCGAGCTGCGGATGTCCGTCACCACCGGTCCCACCTACATCTGGGGCGCTATGTTCCCCGAATCCCCCGCGACCGACTCCCTACGCGACCTGCGCGACGGCGAGTTGCAGGCCGCGCTGCTGAGACGGTTCCGCGAGCGGCGCTGGGGCGAGCACACACTCGAAGTCATCGCCCGCGCCGACCCGCACAGCCTGGCCGCGTACCGCTTCAACGCCGCCTCGACCCGCGCGGCCGAGCTCGCGCCATGGTCTGCGGGCCGTATTACCGCGCTTGGCGACGCCGTCCACGCGACACCACCCACCGCCGGAATGGGGGCTGGCGCGGCAATCCGCGATGCTGCCGCCCTGCTTCAGCACCTTGGCCACGTCACTGACGGCGATACCACGACGGCCGAGGCCGTGAACCAATTCGAGGCGGGTATGCGCCAGCGCGGCAGCGAGATCCTCACCCTTGCCATGAGAACAGTCCGCTTGATCCTGGCCACCGACACCACACTCGGCGCCGCCGCTACCGCCGTGACCACCCCGATCCTGGCCGTTTCCACCCGGCTGCGTCATCGACGATCAATGTCGGCGTAAGCCCACCGTGGTCTTGGTTCACCGAGCCAACCAGGGCGGCAGAGAGCTCCCCGACGACTTCCACCTTGCGCGGTCGGCGCCGTCCTCGAAGGGAGCCACGTGGGCGACCCGCTCCGTGACCTCTTCCGGCAGTTGCACGGCTGGTCACACCGGGGTGCGGCACGACCACGACACGGCGCGGCTGGGAAATGGCTCGCGCTCCGGCCGGCCACTGCGACACCGCCGGAAGGCGGGTGACGCGACCCGCGCCTCGGAGTCCTTCCACGTGGCTCCGGCAGTCGTATGGTTCGGGGTGATTTATGGTGACTCAAGGAGTATGCCCCTACCGGAGGTGCAAGGATGCGCGCCGCGGCAGCGATCGTCTCTCTGGCTGTCAGCGTGGCGCTCATCGTCGCGACATCGGCTTGTGACCAGGGCGGGTCGGAGTCGTCGAAGGCCCACTACGGCGACTGCCCGGTCTCGGGACATTACGGGGAGTTTCACCTGTCACCCGAGACGGCGGGCGCCCTCACGGTCAAAACGACCTTGCCCGCGCCCGGCTGGTGGAACGGCGACACGCCGGACTCCATCAAGAGCGGCTACGAGTACTGCATGGCCGCCAACATCGCCTACCGGTCCGGACTCGACCGGGTGAAGGTGGAGAACGCCCCCTTTCCCGAGGTCGTGTCCGGCCGGACCAAGGACTTCGACCTGGCCCTGGCGCAGATCACGATCACCCCGGAACGGAGGAAGGTCGCCGAGTTCTCCCCGCCCTACCTCTCCTCGACCCTGGGAGTGTTGATCAGGGACGATGAGAAGATCAACGAAGACAACATCCGTGACGTCCGCATCGGAGTGGCCGAGGGCACCACGGGCGAGGAGTTTGTCGAGAAGCGCCTCAGGCCGACCAAGCCCGTCACCGCTTTCGCCAACGATCCGGAGCTGGTCACGGCACTGGAGGAGGGATCAATCGACGCGGTCGTCCACGACACGACCATTCTGCTGGCCTATCCCCAGAAGCGGGAGGGCAGGGTGCGCCTCGTGGGCCAGTACAGAACTGACCAGGGTTACGGCGCCCTTTACCCGAAGGGGTCAACCGACAAGGACGAGCTGGACCGGATCATCAGGCAGCTGATCGACGACGGGACTCTCAGTAAACTGTCGGCCGTCTATCTCGGGGCCGCTTTCGGTCAGGACCCGGCCAAGATCCCGTACTTCACGGCCGACGGCTTCTGAAGGGTCCGGGCGTGCACACACCCCGGGGCAGCGGTCCGGTTTTCGTCCCGCTTCACAGGTCCGCCATCAGGAGACCGCTCAGATCCCCGACGGCTCCGGCGTCGAGCGCCTGCTCAGCCCAGATGATCTTGCCTCGGTCGGTGTACCGGGTCCCCCAGCGGCGGGACAGTTGCGCGACGAGAAACAGACCACGGCCCCCCTCGTCGGTGAAGGTTGCGCGGCGCAGGTGCGGGGAGGTGCTGGTGCCGTCGGCGACCTCGCAGATCAAGCTGTCGCGGTCGCGCAGCAGCCGCAGACTGATGGGGCTCCCTCCGTACCGGATGGCGTTCGTCACCAGTTCGCTGAGGATCAGCTCGGTCGTGAAGGCGGCCTCGCCGAGCCCCCAGGATTCCAGCCTGCGGGTGGCCTCGGCGCGGATCCGGGGGACGGCCGCGGGGTCGTCGGGCACCTCCCACTCCCCGACCTGCTCCGGGTCGAGCAGCCGGGTGCGCGCGACGAGCAGGGCGACATCGTCACTCGACCTGGTGCGCAGCATCGCGTCGAGCACCGCCCGGCAGGTGTCGTCCGGGGTGCCGCCGTCCGTAGCGGCGAGCGCCTCCCTCAGCATGCCGAGCCCGATGTCGATGTCACGGCCGCGGGCCTCGACCAGGCCGTCGGTGTAGAGGACCAGCCGGCTGTCGGCGGCCAGCCGGAGTACGGCCGTCTCGACCGGCAGACCACCTCCTACGCCGAGCGGCGGGGCGACGGGGATGTCGGGGAAGGTCACGGAGCCGTCGGGCGAGACCAGCGCCGGACCGGGATGACCGGCCCGGGCAAACACACACCGCCCGGAGACCGGATCGTAGACCGCATACAGGCAGGTGGCACCGGTGACGGCCTCGGTGTTGCCCTCGGCTGCCGCGTCCTGGTCGATCCGGGTGATCAGGTCGTCCAGGTGCGCGAGAAGCTCGTCCGGAGGCAGGTCCAGGGCGGCAAAGTTGTGCACTGCGGTCCTCAGGCGACCCATCGTCGCGGCGGCGTGCAGACCGTGTCCGACGACGTCGCCGACCACCAGGGCCACCCGGGCACCCGGCAGCGGGATGACGTCGTACCAGTCGCCGCCCACCCCCGCCTGGGCGGGCAGGTACCGGTGCCCAACCTCCAGGGCGGACAGCTCGGGGAGCACGCCGGGCAGCAGGCTGCGCTGAAGGGTGACGGCTGTGGTGTGCTCGCGGGTGTATCGGCGCGCGTTGTCGATGCACACGGCCGCCCGGGCGGCGAGTTCCTCGGCGGGGGACAGGTCGTCCGGCTCGAAGGGGTCCTGCTCCGAACGCCAGAACTCCACTACCCCCAGCAACTGCCCCCGGGCCTGGAGCGGCAGCGAGATCATGGAGTGGATACCGAATTCGATGACCTTCCGGGCCCGCTCCGGGTCGTGCGCCCGCCATCCGTCGGCCGTGGCGAGGTGCGCCACCAGGACCGGCCGGCCGGTGGTCATGCCGATGGCCACGGGGTTGCCGGGGACGTAGCGCATAAGCGTCCCGACAGGGTGAAGGGGCGCGTCCTCCCGGATACCCGCGGCTGCGATACGGCGCATTTCCATACTCGCCCCGGTCGGTTCACCACCTTGCAGCACGGGCTCCACCAGCTCGACGGTGGCGAAGTCGGCGAAGCGCGGGACCGCCACCTCGGTCAGCTCCTCGGCGGTGCGTTTCATGTCGAGGGTGGTACCGATCCGCGTGCTGGCCTCGTAGAGCAGTCGCAGGCGCCCGCCCGCCACGTCCGCCCGGCCCGCGAGGGCGCGCAGCTCCGTGGTGTCCCGCAGGGTGGCCACGCTGCCCCCCTTCGGGCCCACCGGCCGCACGTTGACCGCGAGAAGGATGTCCCCGGCCAGGAAGACCTGGTCCGTGGCCGCCCGGCCCGATCCCAGCAGTCCGGCCAGGGCCGGGCTCAGCCCGAGTCTGGTGACCGGCCTGCCCTCGGCCTCCGGCGGCAGTGCGAGCAGCCGACGCGCCTCGTCGTTGACCAGCAGCAGCCTTCCGTCACCGTCCAGAATGATCACGCCTTCACGGACCGCGTGCAGCACCGCGTCGTGGTGCTCGTACATTCCGGTTATCTCCACCGGCCCCAGGCCCCGGGTCTGGCGCCGCAAACGCCCGCTGACCAGTGCCGACCCACCCGCAGCCAGCAGCAGCGCGACACCGCCGGCGGCGAAAATCACCGGCAATTGGTGCTGCGCCACACTGGTCACCTTGTCCACCGTGACCCCCACGGTGACGAGGCCGACCGCAGTCCCCTTCTCGTCGAAGACGGCCACCGTCGAGTCGACCGCCTTCCCCAGACTGCTGTCGAACGTGGTCTGGTGGGGCTCGCCTTCGAGCGCCTGGCCGTAGGAGGTGGAGACGTGCTTCCCGATCTGGTCCGGGTCTGGGTGGGTCCACCGGAAGCCGTAGGGGCTCAGCGCCACGACGTAGTCGACGCCGGTCTTCTTGCGCACTGCCTCGGCATTTGGCTGGAGTGCCGCAGTGGGGTCATCGCTCTTCATCGCCTCCGCGGTGCCCTGGGCGTTCGCGAACGACTCGGCCGCCACCAGTGACCGGTCGCCGGCTTCCTGGATCGCGCGGTTGCGGTCCTGGATCACGAGCACCGCCACGGCCGTGGCGATGAGCAGCAGGACGACCACCAGTTGCAGCAGGAAGACCTGACCGGCGACGCTGTGCGGCTTCCGCCGGGACAGCACACGTCGGCCGGCCGAATGGTGACGGGCCTTCGGGCCGGCTTCCGGCGGCCTGGCCTTCGGTGGCACACGGTCGCCCCGTCGGCTCGCTGGGACGTATCGTCCAAGTTTGCCCATTTTCCCAGTATCAGTGACCGGCCCGGCGGGCGCGGCTCAGGACGAACCCGGGCTGGTCCGGTCGGGCCGGTGCCGCGGCAAGCGGGGAGCCGTCCGCACGTGGACCCGGCGGCGGACACGGCGCAACACCCCGGCCCCGCGCCTCGTCGACCCGCCCTCGGACCGACGAGGCCCGAAGCGAATGCTGTTGCCGGCACCCACCGCTTGCGCCTCGTACCGCGGGGACAAGGCTGAGGGAACCGGTCAGGTGTTCCGCCCGAGGTGCGATCGCAATGCAATGCAACGCATTCGATTTTCGAGCCCGGGGCGGGTCGCTGTCGTCGTCAGCCGGCCAGGTGGGCGCCGAAGGCGGGGGAGCCGGTGGTGGAGACGCCGGTGCCGGCGGGGGTGATGCCAGGCGTGCCGGAGTAGCCGACCGCGCGAAGGTAGACGACCGCGCCGTCTGCGGAGTTCTCGCCGGCGACGCCGACGATCAGGTCGGTCACGCCGTCGTTGTGGGTGTCGGCGAGGTGGACGGAGCTGCCGAAGTGGTCGCCGGTCTCGTCGTTGCCCGCGACGTTCGGTGTGCTCTGCGCGTAGAACCAGGCGTCATTGGATATCCCGTCGAGCCCGTTCTCACTGCCGTGCACGTACGTGACCGCGCCGGTGCCGGTAGCGCTCCCCAGGCTCTCGCCCGGGGCGCCGACGACCAGATTTTGGTAGCTGCCCCCGTTCCAGCGGGTGACCGCGAGTGAGGCGCCGAAGCGGTCGCCGGCCTCGCTTGCGCCGGGGATGCCGGGGGAGTCCTGGGTGATGCTGTACGAGACAGCGGCGGCCGGACCGTTCGCGTCGCTGTTGAAGACGCGGACGATGCCACCGGACTCGTCCGGGGAACCGAGCGCGATGTCTTGGAACTTGTTGTTGTCGTAGTCGCCGATCGCGGCGGCGCTGCTGGTGGGCAGCTTGGTGTGGCTGGCGGGGTTCAGGCCCGAGGCGGAGCCGAGGACGTAGTACGTGTTGGCGCCGGTGACGACCAGGTCGGCGATCAGGTCATGGCCGCCGAAGTTTCCCGAGGTGAGGGAGGCCGGAGCGGTCGTGGTCGAGGCAGGCGGGGCGAAGCGGTATCCGCCGCCGTTCGCGCCCGACTTGGTGAAGCCCCCGCGGTACACGTCGATGACGGGCTTGTCGGAGGCGATCGCCAGGTCGGGCTTCTGGTCGCTGTCGGAGAGCGCGGTGAGGAGCCGGCCGAACCTGTCGTGCGAGGACGGAGCGGGGTCGGCGACCGTCACACCGCTGACAAGGCCGGCGTCCGAGCCCCACAAGATGGCGACGGTGCCGCCGTCGGTGTCGGTGCCGACGTCCTCGCCGGGGGCTCCGACGGCGAGGTCGGCGTAGCCGTCGCCGTTGAAGTCCTCCGCGACGATGGCGCCGCCGAACCCGTCACCGGCCTCGGCGGCCCCGGGGACGCCGGCACTGTCCTGACTGATGACGGCGCGCCTGGCGTTGGACGGGTCGCTCACACCGCCGTAGACGATGACGACCTGGCCGGCGCCGGAGCGGCCGTTGACGTAGGCGCGGGGGCGGCGACGGCGATATCGCGATAACCGTCGTTGTTGAAGTCACCGGGTACGCCCGAGCCGGCCGCAGCGGCGGTGCCCGCGCCGGCGACGAGCAGACCGCCGGTCAGTGCCGCTGCCGTGGCGGTGGCCAGCGCGGTGACAAGGTGCTTACGCAAGTTGAGTCTCCTGTTGCATGTGGGAATCGCCCGTGTTTGCCGGAGCTGTCATCGGAGGTACACGGGGTTCGAACAGGAGACCGCTGATGCGGCCCAAGGGTTGTGCGCGAGGTCGGAGAAGCTGATCTGGTTCGCCGTCGAGCGGAACCTGGGTGGGCCGGCCGCAACCTGACCCGTACCACTCGTCCCGCTTGAGCAATCCGCAGCCGATTCACTTGGCCGCTAGGCGCGGGGCAGCCATCCGGCGGCGAAGTCGGCGCGGTCCCGTGCGCGCGGGGCCCGGTCGTCGAGGCGGCGGCGGAAGCCCGACAGTGCGTAGCGCTCCCCCTGGGAGCCTGTCACGGTCGGGGATGCCGTCACCGCATAGCGGGCATATGGTCGCCATATGGGTGACGGCCGGTGTGACTGGTGCGGTGCTCGGATACCGGAGCATGCGTGGGCGGCCGCCCGGCGGTATGGGCGGGCGGCGCACCGCCAGGCGGTCTGGCGTGCCCGGCGCGGGGGGCGGCAGAGGATCGTGGCTGTCGGCTCGGTGATGCTGCACGTTCAAGACCTTCAGAAGCAGGCGCTGCACGCACCCGCGCCTGGCCTCGCCCGGGGCTGCCACAGCGCTGCCGTCGCATCTGTGCGGGAGCTGGCGGGGCAGCTGGAGTGCTCGGCGGTCATGTCTGACCGGGAGGCCGGTGCCAGCTGGGCGCAGACCGGTTCCGGTCTGGTTAGCAACGCGGAGGCGGCCCGCAGCCGCTTCGGGCGCGCGCGGTCCGCTGCCAACGGGCGCTGACGACATGCAGCCGGCAGCCTCCGCCGCAGGAGCCGGTCTGGAGCAGCTCGATGGCGCCGTAGCCGAAGTGGTCCGGGCCACCGGGGCTTCCGTGGCTCTCGTCTATCTCCTTCCGCCAGGTGAACGGGTCCTGCGCTTGGCGGTGGTCTCGGGAGCTCCAGGGCACATCACTGCTCCGTGGGCGCGGATCGACCTCGGCGCACCGGTCCCGGTCGCAGACGCCGTACGGGATGAGCGCCTGGTGTGGTTGGGCGGTCGGGAGGAGGTCGCGCGGCGCTATCCCCGGCTAGGGCTCGTGCTGCCCTATGACTTCATGCTTGCCGCCGCCCCGATCACGAATGGCACCGCCGCGTCGGGCGGCCTTGTGCTGCTCTGGCCCATCTTTCGCCCGCCGGAACTGAGCCCGGCCGAACGCGCAGCGATTGACGCCTTCTGCCGCACCGCGAAGGTTCTGTTGCGGCAGGCCGCCGACAGCGACCATCTGGCGCAGCCGGTGGACACGCCGCATGTGCTCTCGCCGCCCACTTCCCGTGTCCCGGACCGGGATGAGGCGCTGGCCGTGGTCAGCTTCGCCGAGCGCCTGCCGGTGGGCTGCTGCGCGATGGACCTGGACGGCCGCATCACGTTCGTCAACTCCGCCGCCACCGACCTCGTCGGCGCCGGTGTCGAGGTCCTTAGGGGTGCCCGGCCCTGGGAGGCGCTGCTGTGGATGCGCGAGCCCGTCTTCGAAGATCATTACCGGGCGGCGGTGGTCAGCCGCCAACCCACGTCCTTCACGGCGCTGCGTCCGCCGGATACGTGGCTGTCGTTCCAGCTCTACCCCGACGCTTCCGGTATCAGCGTCCACATCACCCCTGCCGCAGGCTCTGAGGGGCCACATGTACGACGGGATCCGCTGCCCTCCGCAGAGCTGGCCAGCGTGACGTCTCTCTACCATCTGATGCACCTGGCCGCCGCCCTGACCGAAGCCGTCGGGGTGAAGGAAGTCGTCGATCTCGTCGCGGACCAGATCGTGCCCGCCTTCGGCCCCCAAGCGATGGCCATACTGACAGCGGAAGAAGGTCGGCTCCGCCACATCGGCTACCGCGGATACACCGCCGAGCTCATGGAGCTCCTCGATGCCCAGCCGCTGACCTCCCACACCCCGACCGCACGGGTCCTGAGCACCGGTGCGCCAAGCTTCTTCCCCACCTTCGCCGAGCTGCAGCGCGAGTACCCCTCAGCCGTCCATCTGGACAACATGGCCTCCTGGGCCTTCCTGCCTCTGATCGCCTCCGACCGCGTCGTCGGCTCCCTCGTCCTCGCTTACGCCCAGCCCAACCCCTTCGCCCCGGCCGAACGCGCCGTGCTGACCTCACTGGCGGGCCTTGTCGCCCAGGCACTGGACCGCGCCCGCCTCTACGACACCAAACACGAGCTCGCCCACACCCTGCAATCGGCCCTGCTCCCGAATACCCTCCCGCACGTCCAAGGCCTCGATGTGGCCGCCCGCTACCTGCCCGCCGGCCGCGGCAAGGACATCGGCGGAGACTTCTACGACCTCATCCGCCGCGACGACACCACCGTCACCGTCGCGATCGGCGACGTCCAGGGCCACAGCATCACCGCAGCCGCCCTCATGGGACAGGTCCGCACCGCCGTCCACGCCCACGCCACCATCGGCACACCACCCGGCGAACTACTCGCCCGCACCAACCGCCTCCTGGTCGACCTCGACCCCGGGCTCTTCACCAGCTGCCTGATCGCCCACATCGACCTCAAACAGCACCGCGCGCACTTCGCCACCGCCGGACACCCCCCACCGATCCTGCGCCACCCCGACGGACGCACCGAAATCCTCCACGTACCCCCGGGCCTGCTACTCGGCATCGACCCCCAGGCGAGCTATCCGACCACCGAGATCCCTCTGCCGCCCGGCAGCACGCTCGCCCTCTACACCGACGGCCTCGTCGAAATGCCAGGCATCGACATCGACGACACCACAGCCGACCTCGCCCGCCAGCTCGCCCACATCAAAGGCCGCACGATGGACGACGTCGCTGACGCCCTTGTCCAATACGCCACAACATCCGCACCCCGTCACGACGACATCGCCCTGCTGCTCATCAAGGCATCCCGAACTCTGAGGAGACGTTGAGCCCGGTCCTCACCACCGACAGGGACGCTCCGTTCCGCCCGGCTGGCGGCTGGGAATGATCAGCCGAAGGCGGTGTCACCGATTTACTGGCATGCTTCGAAGCCCGCCTAGCCGATCGCCCCTCGGGCCAGCCGGCCCTTGACTTCGCGTACGTGCACGCCCAGCAGAGGCGGGCTCCGCTGCACCTGAGGAACATCGCCGGCAACACCCCCGCCCGGCTGATCCTGGCCTGTACCTGTACCTGTACCTGTACCCGTACCCGTACCCGCGCCCACGGCATCAGCTTGGCCCCGCTCGGCCTGCCGGGTCTGGTCCTCGCCCCTCGCGCAGGGCTGCACATATCCGTCCTGGCAGCGGCCCGCGCCCGTCAGGCCGTCACCACCGCCATGACGACCACGATCAACGCCGCGGCGAACATCGCCGCCTACGGCCAGTCATCCTTGGATAGGAAGCCCGGAACAGCCGAGTCACGCGGGCAACGTAAGTGGCTGTTCCGGGCACTGCGCTGTGGCATCAGGCAGCCAACTGATGACCTGCCGGCGAGGGAGTGACATGGCTGGTCGGGTCGGCCGGGGTGCCGTCGTGGCACTCCAGGCAGCTTCTCCGAACTACTGGGGTCGTCCCGTACTCAGGTGACGGGATCAGCCCCAGGGGCGGTATGGAGCGGAGAACGGCCGCGAACGGAACGGGTGTTAGCTTCTTCCTCGTGGCGGAACACCAGGACGAGACCAGGGCGGCCTACGACAAGGTCGTCGAGCGCTATGCGTCGATGTTCGCTAATCGGTTGGAGACGCACCCGTTCTCGCGGAACATGATCGGCACTTACGCCGAGCTGGTGCGGGGGACGGGGAACCTGCGGGCAGCCGACGTCGGGTGCGGGCCTGGACATCTGACGGCCATGCTGCACGAACTGGGGCTGGACGCCTTCGGGCTCGACCTCTCCCCGGGCATGGTCGACCACGCTCGGCGGGCCCATCCGGCGCTGCGGTTCGATGAGGCGCGGATGGAGGCACTGCCGGTCGAGGACGGCGCGCTCGGAGGTGTGCTGGCCCACTACTCGATGATCCATACCCCTCCTGGGGAATTGCCCGCGCTACTCGCCGAGCAGGTACGTGTTCTGGCATCAGGTGGTCTGCTCCTGGTCTCATTCTTCGCGACCGACGGACCGGAGCCGGTCCGCTTCGACCACAAGGTGACGCCCGCCTATAGCTGGCCGGTGGACCGGTTCGCCGAGTTGCTGGCGGGGGCCGGGCTCGTCACGTTCGCCCGGCTGCTCCACGACCCGGCCTCCGAGCGAGGCTTCCTCGACGCCCACTTGCTGGCCCGCCGCCCCTAGTGCTCTGGTTCGCCGGGTTGGCGGTTGGAACGGTTGGATGTGCGGTGACATCCGTTCCGACGCATGTGAGGGGTCGCGGCTGCCACCCCGGCCGCCTTGATGCCGTCCGCGTCCGCCACGACCACACCGCTAATGCGGCCGCTTCCTGACGTTCCTTGGAAAAAGTTGCGGGCCGCTGTCGATCCAGCCACGTTCCGTTCGACGTCATGATGTGCGGCGCCTCGCCACACGATGACGCGACAGGACCTGACGCCGGGGATGCGAGGGACCGCGCTTGAGTCCGTCCGACGGCAGGAGGCCGAGCCGGGCCTGTCGTCCCGTACCCTTTAAGCTGTGCCTTAAGAGGTAGGCCGCAGGTGGTCGGCCGGCCCAGGATGTGAAGCAGCAACCGGCTCATCCATCCTGGAGGTCGCATGAAGACTCGTCTCGCCACTGCGCTCTGCGGCGTCGCGCTCACCACAGGAACGCTGCTGAACGCGCCCGCCGCCACCGCCCAGGCGTCCGCCTACCCGACCAGCACATTCGACGTCACGCTCGGGAACACCTATACGAGGGGCACCATCACTTGGTATGCCCGCTCGGTCACCGTGACGGGCGAACATAAGTCCGTGGACGGGTTCAGCTGCCGGGGCACTTCAGTGTTCACCCTCAACAACGCCAACGTCGAACTGGACAGAAACTACAGCGCCAATGTGTGTGGCACGAGCGCGAAGTTCACTGTCCCTGTCGAAGCGGATGTCCCCGGTGGTGCAGCCGTCGTCCGTATCTGCCTCGATGACGGCAGTTTCGATGCCGGGAATATCACGTACCTCCTGTGCAAGCGGTACGGGCGCCCTTGAGCGCCGGCGGGCGCTGAGACGGCCCGTCGCCACGACAATCCCGCTGCCCAGGCCTCGGGACAGCTTCCACTGGGACTGCATGTGCTCCAGCAGGAGGACAGGGCACTGTGTTCTGTCATGAAGGTCATCAGCCTGCCCCGCACTGACGCCACCGCCCGACGCCGCCTTGCCACGGTACGCAACCGACCTGTCTGCGGCACCGGGCGGGAACGGCAAGGTCCTGCTGATCAGCACCGCCCTCGCGGCGAATCGCCCGGACCGAAACCGGCTCTCGGCGGGTCGCACAGACGCACATCGTGACCTGCGGAGATGCCGCTCGTTCGGACATGGCGCGCGATTCTTACGGGCTGTCTATAAGGGGTATCGTCGTCCGGTCACGGACGGCAATCGGATCGTCTGTTCAACACAGGGGAACCAACATGACTGATCTGAACTCGCTGCGGGCAAGCCTTACGTCAGGTGAGCACGAGTTCGTCGACACCTTGGCCTTCGTCGGCGCGCATTACGAGTATCAGCCGCAGGCGTTCCGCAACGGGGAACTGGAAAATGCCGCAGGTGAGAACGAGGGTTCCTGCAAGACGCTGGGACTGGCCCTGCTGGAAGGGCTGAGCGACCAAGAGGCGCTGCTGGCATTCGGTGAGCACTATCGCAGTGTGCTGGCGACGCCGAACGACACTGATCACGGCAACATTCGCAACCTCATAGCCCATGGCCTGGAAGGGGTGAGCTTCGCCGGGCAACCGTTGGCCCGCAAGAGCTGAACAGCGAAATCCGGGCGAGCACCAAAGGCCACGAGCACCACCCCGTCCTGAAGACGCCTCCTCGTGCCGCCTCACACCTGCCACGGTGACCCGCCCGTTCGGGCCCTGCCCGCCGCCGTGCTGGCCCCTGACGGCGGTGGCGTACGCCTGGGTGGCGGTCGGCACCGGATGAGGGCCAGCAGCGTGCGCCGTAGCAGATGATGAGGCTCTCGGGCTGACCGACGAGTCTGCCCGGTTTGCTAGGTGTGACAACAACCCATTCCGGCAGGGGGAGGAATCTCCGCACGGGCATGCTGCACGACGCCTGCGGACAAGCCGCTGCCGCCTGGCGAACGCAGCTGGGAGACCGCGGAGATGACCACGCAGCGGCTGCCGCTCCCGGTCCCGGATGAGCGAGTCCACCACTTCGTCGGCCAATGCGCCGACATGTGCGACCTCGTCGGGGACCTGGTGGCGACCACCGGCGTACCCGAGGCCGCGTCGACGGTCCTGCGCACGGCCCGCGAGCTGCTGCGCCAGTCGTACTGGCGGAGGTGTCTTGGGGCGGGGCCTGCCGAACTCACCCGGCCCGAAATGGGCACGGTACACAGCGGCTTGGCTGACGACTGGGGCTGGACAGTTGTAGACATCGGAGCGTTAACGGCCTACCAGGTAGGAAGCTCGACATTGCGTCGCCATCTCATCCCCCTGGACTGCGAGCCCGCTCACCCCAGAACGACGATCACAGCCAACGCCCCCACGAGTGAGTCGATCCGGTCCAGCAGCCCTCCGGCTCCCGCCAGCCACTGGCCCGAGTCCTTGGCCCCGGCGCCGCGTTTGACGAGGGACTCCACCAAATCGCCCGCCGGCCCGCCCACGGCCACCGCGGCCACGGCCGGCCAGCTCCACGCCGAGAGCAGCGCGAGTACGGCAAGGCCCGCTGCCGCGCCGCACAGCGTCCCGCTCCATCGCTTGGCCGGGGACAGCGGCGACAATCGGGGCCCGCCCAGCCGCGGGCCGGCGAAGTACGCCACCACGTCGGCGATCGACACCGCGGCGAAGAGTGCCAGGCCAAGCGCGCCCAGCGGCGGCAACGTGGCCAGCGCGCCCAGCCACACCAAGCCGAGCAGACCGGTGCCGAGCCGTCGCAGGCCGTCCTCGGCGTCACTGGCCGCCAGCGGCAAGGCGACCAGTGCGAGGGCCCCGACGGCGCCCACCCGCCAGATGTGCTCCGGCGCCAACGCGGCGGCGACGATCAATCCTGTCACGGCCGCGGCGAGCACCGCCCGGTCGGTGCGAGGCAGCCGGGTCAGCGCGCCGAACTCCAGCACCGCGACCACCGCGACGACTACGGCGAGCAGGGCGATCCCGGGGCGTCCCCACCAGAACGCGGCGATCACCACCGGCACGCCCACCGCCCATGCACACCACCGGACAATCAACTCCCGCCGCTGCGAGGCCCCCACCGCCACACCGCTCACCAGCAGCGCGCCGCCCAACCACGGTGCCAGCGCGGCCACCGAGGTCACTGTGCCGCCCCGACGGCCGGCAACACGCAGGAGTTCGGGCGCAGTTCACCGAGAGCGGCGCGGTAGGCGGTCACGATGCGCGCGTTCTCGCCGGTGTCGCGGACCGCGACGCGCACGGTCCGGCCCTCGTACGACGCCGACAGCGGCGACAGGTCCCGCAGGTACACGTCGTGGCGTCGGCACTCCGCGACCAAAGACGCGGCGCTCGGCCCGCCCGGCGGCAGCGTGAGTGTCAGGAAGTTGGCCACCGACTCCCCGACCGTGACCGACGCGTCCACCGCGGCCAGGTCAGCGGCGAGCCGGCGGCGCAGCTCGTGCGTGCGCCGCAGCACGTTGGTGTAGTACGCCGGGTCGCGCAGGGCCGCCACCGCCGCGAGCTGGGCCGGCAGCCCGACCGCCCACGGCGGGGTCCACCGGCGCAGCTCCGCCGCCGTACCCGGCTCGGCCACCAGGTATGCAGCCCGCACGCCGGAGAGGGCGTACGTCTTGGACATCGAGGTGCAGACCACCACTCGCGGGTCCCGCGCGGCGAACGGGGCGAGAGACTCGGCGGGATCGACGTAGCCGAGGTATGCCTCGTCGATCCACCAGCGGGTCCGGGCCGGGGCGGCGGTGATCACCGCGCGCAACTCGGCGGCCGGTGCATGGCGGCCGGTCGGGTTGTTCGGGTTGACCACAACCACGAGGTCGTACGACCCGTCCGCGACGACCGCCGACAACCTGGCCGGATCGATGCGCCAACCCTCCTCGCGCCGCAGCCGAAACCGGTCCACGCAGCAGCCGATCACTCGCTCCGCAACATGGGCGTACTCGCCGTACCCAGGGTCCATCAGCAGGACCCGGCTCGCCGACGTCAGCCACCGGCCGAAGGCACGGAAGATCAGGTCGGAGGAGCCGGCGCCGACCGCGAGCGTCTCCGGGGGCAGGCCGCGGACCGCGGCGAGCTCCGCGAGCAAGCCCTCCGCACCGGTCGGTGGTGATGTGCGGGAGACCCACCCGGCGTCCTCGGTGAGCACCGCCCGCGCTCCGGGAGCCGGCGGGAACCAGGCGTCGAGGACGTCGGCCCCGACCAGTTCGTGACGCCGTTCGAGCGTGCGGAAGTCCGCGCCGATCGCGGTGAACGAGGCCCCACCGTGCTCACAGCCGTCCGGCCGGGGCGCGAACGGCGCGTCCAGCCGCCAGTCCACGCCGGCCGCCAACCGGGTCAGGGTCGCCGCATGCCGCCCCGCCGAACCCCGCGACAGCTCCGCCACCTCCCCGGTGAGCACCTCGAAGTCGACCAGCCCGCTGCGGACGGTACGGCCGACGGGACGCAGACCCGCCGCCCGGTACATGCCGACCAGGTCGGCGCGGCCCATCGCCACCACCCGTCGCCCGCCCCGGGACGCGATCCAGCGCAGCGCCGCGTACATCAACAGCGCGCCTGCCGCGCCGGTCCGCTCGTCGGGCTCGACGGTGAGCAGCCGCACCTCGAAGACGTCGCTCTCGTCGAGGAGCGGAAGCTCGGCCCGGGTCAGGTACTTGTCCAGCCCGTACCGGCCCGCCCACGGAGGCGTCACGCTCACGAACCCGACACGGTCCGCACACCGCGCCGCGACCAGGTAGACGTTGTCGCCGTCCAACCCGTCGACCAGCCGCCCCTCGGCATTGGGCAGTTGCTGGCCCAGCTCCTCCGCGTAGACGCGGTGGCGCAGTGCATGAATCCAGGACAGGTCACCGGTGGTGGCGGAACGCAGGCTGAGCAGACGGCTCATCGGAACCTCTTCGTACGGGGACAAGGCGGTCCAGTGTGGCCGCGACCGGTTCCGGGGAGCAGGGGCAGACAGCTCAGGCGGTTTGAGTATGCGTACTCAGGCGGTTCCGGTCGCCGATGTCCAGGCTGCTGCGGTCCCGTGACCTGTGGCCCCGACCGTCGCGATCATTGCATCGAGCTCCCGGCTGTCTCAGGTTCCCCCTGCCAGGGGACGTTCTGCTCCGTACCGGCGGTGCCGTCCCGCCACAGCGGGCGGGCGGTCGCGAACGGCCTCCATCGGTGACCGGGTCTCCGGCGCGGCAGGTTACGGTCGAAGACGCCGGCCGGGATTTGGCCTCCTGCCGGTGTCCGTCGGAGAAACCCCGCTGGTGGTGGAGATGCCGACGGTGGCGATGCATGCTGCCCGAGGCGCCGTAGAAGTGCGGAACCGCGCCGCGGCGGTGGCGGCGCGGCGCGGCGCGGGCGTTCGGAGCAGGTGCCCGGTCCGGGGTAGGTGCTCGCGGGTGCCCGCGCCGCGTCTTCCGGCCATGGCGGGTTATGCGGTGACGGCGTCCGGCATTTCGGGGGCGAGGCTGCCCTTCATGTTGACCCACTGGTCGTGCCAGGCGTGGCCGTGTTCCGCGCCGCGCTGCCAGGTGTGGGTCACCCGGCCGCCCGGATCGCGGCCGAACATCGACAGGGCGCCGTTCGGGTTGAGAACGAGGGAGGGATCGTCGGTCAGTTGTCCCGCCGAGGGGTGTCCATGCGGACCAGGGTCCGCCGGTGCCGGTCTGCCAGCGGTGGTGCAGGGCGTTGTCGGCGCCGCGTGCGAAGAGGACCATGCCCCCGTCGCGGCCCACCAGTACGTGCGGCCTGCCTTGAATGGCGCCCTCCATGTCCACCCACCCGTCGTGCCAGGCGTGACCGTGCTCTGCGCCGCGCTGCCAGGGCCAGCATGACGATCCAGCGGATGGGCGACGTCCTCATCGTTGTCGACGACGTGACACTGATCTTTCGTTCTTCGTGGAACTTGGCACGGAGCTGGAGGGCAAGACGCCGATCGAGGGACGTTGGGCGGAACGCGTCCTCGGGCTCGACGGCGTCCGAGTGGGCATCGCCAAGTTGTCGTTCTTCGGCATGAGCGGGCGGACGACTCCGGCGTCAGGAGTGCTGAGCGAGGGGAACTGCCCATCGGCGGCGGCCTTCTCCAGCACGGCCCCGTTCGTACCGGGTGTAGAGCCCGTATCCCTGTGGGCTGGTCAACGGCTCGACCCGAAGCCGGCCGACGTCCCACGTCGTGCCGTCCGCGTCCTCCTCCGCGCGGCGGCGACGCGGGCGCCAAGTCGTCAGGCGGGCTGGACGGTGATCGTGCAGAGGCGTTTGGTGGCCCGGGTCAGGGCTACGTACAAGTCCCTTTCCCCACCGGGGCGGGCCGTGATGATTTCCTCGGGGTTCATGACGACGACCTCGTCGAATTCCAGGCCGCGTGTTTCGGACGCCGGCACGATGCGTGCGTGGTGAGCGATGCCTTGGGCCGTCAGCTCGCTCACCCTGGTGTCCGCGCAGATCACGCCCAGAAGCTCGCCCGGGTGCGCGGTGCTCTGGGCGCGGAGTTCCTGAACGACGGCGGTGACCAACCCGTCCGGAGGTGTGGTCACGGTGCGAGGGCTCTCACCGCTTCGCAGTGACCGTGTGGGCTTCTGGTCCGGAGCGATCCGCGTGAGCAGGTCCCGGACGTTTCCCAGGATCTCCTGCGTGGTGCGGTAGCTGACGGTCAGGTTGTGCAGTTTGAACCGCGGTCCGACGTGGGGGCTCAGTGCTTCCTTCCAGTCGCGTGCTGTCGCGACGGGGCCTGCCTGGGCGAAGTCACCCACCAGCGTCATCGCCCTTGCCGGGCAGCGGCGGACGATCATCCGCCACTGCATGGCGGTCAGTTCCTGCGCCTCGTCGACGACGACGTGCCCGTACGTTCGCTCGGGGGGTCCGTCGACCAGACTCGCCGCCTCGTCCAGCAACGGCACATCGGCATCGGTCCACTGGTCGTCCGGACCGCGCAGCAGAAGGCACCGCTCCTGCGCGGTCAGGCCGGGCAGGCGCTCGGCGAGAGCGCCGGCGTTTTTCAGGAGCGCCTTCACGAGGTCACCGGGTACCAGCCGCGGCCACAGCACCTCGACCGCCCGGTCGACGCCGGCGTCGTCGAGGAGATCGGCTCGGATGGCGTCCAGGTCGAGCTCGTGGACCGGACCCGAGTCGGCCGCACCTTCGGCACGGCGCTGGGCGGCTCCCGTGAACCGGTCGAGGTTGATGCCCGTCATCCTCTCGGCATCGGCGTCGATCTGCTCCAGGAGGTCGCCCATGTCTCGTTGCATCGCGTCGGTGACGGCGTCGACCAAGAGTTCTTTGAACACCTGGCGCGCGGGGTTGTGCCCCGGTGCGGCTGCCACGGCGGTGTCTCGTGCCGTGGCGACTTCCTCGCCGGAGAGGTGAACCAGTTCCTGTCCGACCCGCACGGTGAAGTCACCGGCGGGGGCCTGGTGGACGCGCAGCAGGTCGGCCAAGGCGTCGGCGAGGTCGGAGCTGCCCTTGAGACGCGCCGCATCGAACGGGTCCACCGTGTCCGTGGACACTCCGGCCAGTTCCCGGCAGGTCGCCAGAACGACGTCGTTCTCTCCGAGCGAGGGAAGGACCTGGGAGATGTAGTTGAGGAACCGGGCGTTCGGGCCTACCACCAGGACGCCCTCCTCTGCGGCGCGCGGGAACGCGTACAGGACATAGGCCGCCCGGTGCAGGGCGACCACCGTCTTGCCGGTGCCGGGCCCGCCCTGCACCACGGTCACCCCGCGGTGGGCGGAGCGGACAATCACGTCCTGCTCGGCCTGCAGCGTCGCGACGGCCGCGTGCATCCTGCCCGTACGCCGTGCCGACAGAGCCTCGGTCAACGGGCCGTCCCCCACGACGTCCTCGTCGGTCGGGGCGGTCCCGTCCAGCAGTTCGTCGCTCACCGAGATGACCGTGCGCTCCTCGAGGCGCAGGTGCCGGCGCCGCCGCAGGTCCATCGGGTGGACCGGTGTCGCCTCGTAGAAGGGCCGCGCCGCGTTCGCGCGCCAGTCCACGAGCAGAGGCAGGTCGTGCTCCTCCGTATGCAGTCCGATTCGCCCGATGCGCAGGGCCGTGCCATCCGTCCAGTCGATGCGCCCGAAGACCAGCCCCTTTTCGGCGCCCTCGAGCCGGCCGATTTCCTTGGCCAGACGCTCGGCGGCGATTTCTCTCTCGTATGCCTCACCGGCGCTTTCCGCCGGGGCCTTCAGCACACTCGCTCGGTGTACTCGCGCCTCGGAAAGCCGCTCGGTGAGCAACTCATATAAGGCGGAGACAGATTCCCGCTCCGATTCAACCGCACGTACAGCGGGATCATTCAGTTTCGACAACAGGGGACTCCTTCGATTCGAGCCACACCATAAGGTCAACGTTCCCTAAAGGTAAGTCTTGACTTACTTGGTAAGCCATGGCCCTACGGCTGATCCATGACGGCTGACCGTA
Organism: Streptomyces sp. NPDC055287; assembly: GCF_053646035.1. Lineage (NCBI taxonomy): Bacteria > Bacillati > Actinomycetota > Actinomycetes > Kitasatosporales > Streptomycetaceae > Streptomyces > Streptomyces sp. NPDC055287. The sequence goes on from NZ_JBSHNE010000024.1 coordinate 96,425, forward strand.
TGGCGTAGCATGCATTCCGCCGTTCCGTATATCGCCAATTGCGCTCCCGATGCCCGCCTTTGCTCGCTCTCAGCCCAGGGCTGGACGGGGATGAGAATGCCAGCTGGGCCGGAACAATCTGGCGGGGTTCAACGACGCTGTCCGGGACTTCGGAGCCGCAGTGCCCGTGCCGCGCCATGGCGGCGGTGACGTCACGGAGGCCGTACGACGGCCGGGTGGCCCATGCGCGGTCGCGGGCTGGTCCGGTGTACGTGGTCAGCCCGTCGGCCCGGGTGGCGTGAACCGGGGGAGGTCGGCGGGGGAGAGGTCGGGGCGGGGCCGGTGCCAGCGGGCGGGGAGCCGCCAGCGCCCGGCGCTGTCCCGGGCGACGTCGACCCCGACCTCCACAACCAGCTCGGGCCGCACAAGAGTGACGTGCAGGGTCTCGCGGGTGCCCCACCCGGCCGAGAACGACAGCTACCCCGCGAAGTCGTGGTGCCGCACCTGGCGCGGATGCGCGCACATGCTGAGGTCAACGTGATGGCGGTGAGCTAGCGGTCGGGGCAACCGCTTTGAGAGTCACACCTCAGAGTGCCATGTCCAGCACGTCACCGATGGCTGAATGTCTCAGTCTGTAGACGGTATGTATTCACAACTTCGCAGGCGGCGAGCTGTCGTAGCGTAGGGCAGAAAGCTGACGGCCTCGTGAAACGTCCGTGAGATACGACGCCCCATGGAAGGTCGAAAAGCCGCCCCCGTACTCCGAGGTCAGCAGGGCGCCGCCTACTGCCAGCAACGCGACCAGGAACCGGTCCGACCCTCCCGCAGAACCCCGCCGCAAGGCGGTCGGCCGCCCCAGCGCGGCGGCGAGTTCGTCCTCGGCCATCCGGCCACGTGGGGCGAGGTCACCGCGGATACCCAGTCCAGCACCACCTGGTACGGGACGGCGACCGCGCAGGCGTGGGACCGGCTCCACCCTCGGCTTACCCGGCGGGCCGCGTGGATCGACTACCAGGGTCCGTTGCCAATCATTGAGGGCACCGTGATCCGCCTGACGGTTGAGAAGCTGCCCCAGTGGAGGGGCGAACAAGCCGTTCTGGCTTAGTACTCCAGCGGGATTTCGTGTCCTGGGCTGGGATTGGTCGTTGTGCTGGTCATGGTGGGGACCGTTGAAGTAGACGTTTGGACAGCCGAGTTGGAGTCGTTGCTGGGCCGGGTCGCGGGCCTGTTCAGCCGGGTGGACTTGCGGTGGCGGATGCGGGATTACGTACGTGGACTGCTGGGGCCGGTGACACGGAAGAACGGCTGGCAGCTCGCTGAATACGCAGGTCACCGCACCCCTGAAGGTTTCCAGCACCTGTTGAACGGAGCCCGATGGGACGCCGAAAGTCTGCGGGACAAGGTGCGCGACTACGTCGTCGAAACCCTCGGACCGGGCGGTGTGCTGATCATCGATGACACGGGGTTCATCAAGAAGGGCAGCACTTCGGCCGGTGTTGGCAGGCAGTACACCGGAACTTCAGGAAAGATCGACAACTGCCAGATCGGAGTCTTCGCCGCCTATGCCACGTCCCGCGGGCGGGCATTGGTCGACCGTGAGCTCTACCTGCCCAAGTCGTGGACGAAGGATCCCGAACGCTGCCGGGCGGCGAAGATCCCCGAGGAACGCGGATTCGCAACCAAAGGCGACCTGGCCAAGGCAATCATCGCCCGAACCATGGCGGCCGGCACCCCCGTCGCCTGGGTCACTGCGGACGAGGCCTACGGCCAGGACTGGGCCTTCCGCCGGCGCCTTGAACAACACGGTCTGGGCTATGTGGTCGCCGTTCCCAAGTCCCAGCAGCTCAAGTCCCTCGCCGGCGTCTGGCGCATCGACGAACTCATCGACGATGCCCCGCCCGACGCCTGGCAACGGCTGTCCTGCGGGCCGGGCGCAAAAGGTCCACGTGTCTATGACTGGGCAGCCGCACAGCTGCCGGTGAACCTGGTCTTCGATCCCAAGCCGCCCACCCACTACCGGTGGGTCCTGGCCCGCCGCAGCCTCTCCGACCCGGCTGAGATCGCCTACTACATCGGCTATGCCCCGACCGCGGTCGAGGTCCCCGAACTCGTGCGGATAGCAGGAGCCCGGTGGGCCGTCGAGGAATGCTTCCAGGCCGCGAAGAACGAGTGCGGCCTGGACGAGTACGAAGTCCGCCGCTACCCGGGCTGGTACCGGCACATCACCCTCGCCATGCTCGCCCACGCCTTCCTCACCGCCCTCGCAGCCCGGCCAGACACCACACAAAAGGGGGCTGCAGAAACGAATCCACCAGCCTCATCCCCCTCACCGTGGCAGAGATCCGAAGGCTCCTGGCAACTCTCCTCCCGACCCCAGGACCACCCCGCGAACCCCGGGCCCAGGCGCTGATGTGGTCCCACTGGCGCAGACGCCACCAAGCCACCGCTAAACGCAGCCACTACCGAAGAAGAACCAGCCCAGGACACGAAATCCCGCTGGAGTACTAAGGCGCTTGCGGATCGCGGGCCAGCTGATGGTGGCGCCCGCGCGGGCGGTCTGTTCGAGCGCGGGCCGCAGTTCGGTAGCGATCTCCCACAGCCGTCCGGGCTCCAGCAGTGCCGGCGCCGCCGCACGGGATGACGGACGCGACCCAGCCACGGCAGGCGCGGTCTGTGCCTGCCGGTGCTTGGGCGGCTCGGAGCTGGGGTTCGAGGACCAGACCACGCTGCGCGTCGGTGCCGGATCTGCTACCGGCCGGGGCTTGGGCAGCACACGCCGCTCAGGATTCGGTGCGGCCTTGGGTGCTGGGCTTTCGGCGGCCTGGCGCCGTTCCTCGTTCCGCCAGCGACGCGAACCCAGGATGTCCTTGAACGACTTCAGCTGCGGGCGCTGTTCCCTGGTCTCGCTCGGAGGTGCCTGCGACGCCTGATGCCAGGCGAGTTCGTACAGGTCGGCCGCTTTCGCCACTGCGTGGGTGTCGATCGCCCTCTGCAACTTGGTGAGGGCGCCGTTCAGCGCGCGGCGGTCGTGGCGACCTCCATGGCCGTACGCACCTGGCGGCCTGTAGTCCGGCGTCTGAAGTCCGTCTGCCAGGCAGTACCGCCACTGAGCCGTACCCGACCATTCACCACGAGCGTCGTCCCCCCATCCTGCAAACCGAGACAGTCGGCCTGCCACGGCGCATAGGCAAGGTTGGTTACCACGAGAGTGAGATGCAAGAGCACTTCGGGTTTCAGCCTCGGTGACGTGGTTGCCGTCCTCGTCGGTCACGGTCTTGTAATGGCGGCTGCGGATCAGATGCCGCCGAGGTTGCACTGCTGGCGGGCCTGCAGCCGCACAACACTGAAGCGACAGCGGACGGTGAGGAGAACGGCGTGGGCCTGGCCCCGGCTTTGGGTAACGGCCGTGCGCTGCGGGTGCTGTGGCAGCAGGATGCGGCGGCCGCCGTCCATCTGCCCAAGGATCTGCGCGATGCCCAGCATGCTGCCATGCACCAGGCGCTGCGCACGATCCTGGCAGCGCATCAGCTCTGGATCGTGGACGGCCCGCTGGGCGTGGCGCCGCTCGTCCGGGGGCTCACCCGCCCCGGGGGATGAGCCCACAGCGCCCTGGTAGTCAGCGGCGGCGATGTCCGAGCCGGTTGGCCGTTTCAGGCCGCTGGTGTGACTGGTAGTACGGCGGAGGTGCCAGTTGCATGGAACAGTCGGTCGACGGCGGGTGGGACGGGTCCTGTCAGGCTGAAGCGAGTCCCGGCGTCTGTGGCCTGGGCGCGGGCTTGGAGGAGGACGTTCAATCCTGCACAGTCACAGAAGGACACTTGGCTGAGGTCGATCTTGGTGCGAGGTCCGTGGTGGGAGAGCACGGCGGCGAACATGGTGCCGAGCTGTGGCGAGGTCTGGAAGTCGATCTCCCCGGCGACGAACACCGTGGTCGAGCCGCCGGTGGTGGTGCTGCACACCCCGAACCGCTGGGCCGGCGCAGAGTACACGGATTGGGTGCCTAGGTCCTCTTCCATGTCCACAGCGTGTCCAGGACGCAGGTGACTGTCAAAGGTTCTGCGTGACGCGTTTCGCCTTCCCCGTGAGCGAGCCGTCGTATGCGCTGCCCGTACCTACGGGTTGTATTCGCATGGGGTTTGGTGCGCCGGGGCGGCTACCGCTTGCCGGGTGAGCGCCGGGTGCGCCGTGACATGGTCTGAGTGAGCGGGGTTAGTTGTATCTGTATGACGAGGCATCCGCTCAGTACGACGCAGGCGAAGACCGGAGTCCGTGATGTGACCGAGGTCGAACGAGCCTTCGAGTGTTTGGAGGCTGGGGCTGCCGGGCCGGATCGGCAGACGCAGTATGCCCGGGGTGCTCTGGCTGGGTACCTCTGGGCGCTGGGGCGTGGGGAGCCCGCGCCCATCACCGCGCAAGGAACGGACGGTGCACCAGCAATGGAGGTACTGATCGCGGAGGCGGACGCCGCCACCGTGCAGATTCAAGACTCTACCCAGCGCACCGTGCCCCGCGATTACATCCACGGTGTCCACGACGCCCTGGCCTGGGTGTGCGGCCACACCGACGACAAGCCCCTGGCGCCTTGACCACACCGCCGGGCCTATGCGCCCTGGGAGCGGGCACGGAGATCGTGCGTTGAAGAACCCTATGGCTTTGTCCACGAGAACGAGAACAGACAGCACCCACGGTGACCAGTATCTAGCCCTGGGTTTGGGTGAGCGGAGTCGGCCTCTCCTGGCGCCCCACGATGCCGTAGAAGCTCGGGCAACGCCAGTGTCCGCGTGGTGCCTTGTACGCGCCAAGTAGTTCCCGCGCCTCTGTCCTAAGTTGGCGCGCTCTGCACTCCATAGCTGACGGACGCGACCTGCCGGTCGCCCGCGCGGTCGGCGATCGCCGCGCCGCTGAAGCACCGGAGCTCGCCGGTCTGTACACGGCGGCCGTCGCCTGGGACCGATGGGGCTGGGGTGGGGGGCCCGAGCCAGGCGCGGTTATCGGGGCCCCGGGAACGCGAGCGATGGAATCCCAAGGGTTGCGCGCGTCGCCCGGCTCAACTGCGGTGGTGAACCCTGCGTCACGGGCCCGGCCGGGTGAAGCGTGGTGGGCACTGCCGTTTCGGTCGGGGGGCCCTTCGCGGGGTGGGGCATGCTGTCGGGCAGGCGCCCTCGGGGGCACCGGCAGACCAGCGTGGTGCGGGGCCATCCCTCCCCCCGTCCCTGCACCACGCTGTACCGGCCGGTACAGCCGGCCCCCCCCCACATCCGGACGAGGGTGGGCGCTGGTCGTCGTGGCGTCTTGGCGATCCGCTGGGGGCGGGGATACGAAGGCCGTCCGCACGTCTCCGGTGGGCGAGGAGCGGGGGCCGGCCGCACGTCTGCCGGTCAGTGCCGCTGGTCTTGTACTGCTGCGACGAAGGCCGTCATGCAGGAGGAGCAGTACCGTTCGGTAGCTTCGTTCTCAGTGAGCGGTGCGGCTGGGGAGGCAGGGTCCAGGAAGCGCCCGCACAGGGAGCTGGTGGTCAGGTCCTTGCGGATGACATGCCAGATCAGTTCGCCCGTGCCGATGGTCGACTCCGCGCGCATCTCGTGCATCGGTGTGCCTTTCTGCGCCGGCGGCGTGTGGGGCCTTGTCCGCATGCTGCTTCCATGAGAAGGCATGGCGTCCGTTGGGGCGAATCGGCGTAGGCCGGCGGGGGGATTCGGGGTGCCGGACGTTTACGCGGGCGTGGGCCGGGGTGATGGGTCATGGGTGGCCCCGCAGGGGTCCTCGCGCAGCGACGCGGCTCAGGAGCGCCCTTTGACGCGCCGTCCAGGCCCACCGACACCCGCTCCGGGAGGTGTGACGGGCCGCGTGTGCGACCGGGGGAGTATTTCGCCGAGCACCGGAACCGCTGGGTGTTCTGCAGAAGGCGCGTCTTGTGGACATCCGGGCTACTTGGCTCTGGGATGGGGTGGCGATCCAGGTGTCAACGGTCATTGAGATGCCCAGGTGGGTGGTCGTTGGGTATCCAGCCTGGTGGCCAGCGGAAAGCCACGCCTGTGGCCAGTGGTGTTCCTGGGGGTGGGGGTCAGTGCAGGGGGACCACTCCCTTGTCGGCGAGGGCCTCGGCGAGTCGGTGGGAGTCGCCGGTGGTGGTGACGAGGTGGGCGTGGTGCATCAGGCGGTCGGTACTGGCTCCGGCGAGGGTCTTGGGCATGATCGTGTCGAAGCCTGAGGGGGGTGGATGTTGCTGGTCACTGCGATCGAGCGGCGTTCGTAAGCGGCGCGGTGATCCGGTAGAACGCCTCGGCGGCGTCCTCGCCGACGGGCAGCAGGCCGATGTCGTCGACGACGATGAGGTCCGCCCAGCAGATCCGCGCAACGGTCCGGGCTGTGGACCCGTCGACCTTCGACTTGCCGATCGCCGCGCTCAGGGTCTCCAGTGAACCAGGCCACTCGCAGGTCCTTCTCGATCGCGGCCTGTGCCAGACCCCCGTGAAGTGCGACTTTCCAGTCCCCGACGGGCCAGCGATCACCTGGGGCGACGAACTGGCCACCTGTCGCAAGTTCGCCCCTACTCACCGGTGCGGTCAACTTAGGTTGACGATTGAAAGGGAGGTCAACTAAGGTTGACTCATGACTGGAGTTGATATTTCGTCGATCACCGAGAACGCCGATCCCGTCGAAGCACTGCGCGAGGCAGCCGCG